>JALHOS010000098.1 GCA_022842905.1 Myxococcaceae bacterium
CCGGTCGCGCCGGCGTCGGCGCTGACGCCGCCGTCGGACGGCGGTGGAGTCCCCGCGCAGGCGGACAGGCAGAGGACCGCGCACCACGTGATCGAGCGCATCGACGCCCTCTACCGGAGCCGGCGCAGCGCAGCCAAGCCCCGCCGGCAGGCGCGAGGAGCCGAACCGCAGCACAGCGAAGCCGCCGCTCGTTCGTCATCGCGCCGCCTGCTCACCGCGTCACGGCAACCGGTAGCGCACCGTCACCGCCACGTCGTCCAGCCGCACCTGCGCGGGCTTGCCGTCTCCGTTGGGGTTGAGCGGAGTCACCCTCACGCTGAGCAGCCGCTGCGGGCCTTCGAAGATCGTGGCCAAGCGGGCGGCGTCGGTGGTGCGCCACACCAGCGGGGCGGGCGCCGTCAGGCCTGCGCCGCTCGTCGCCTCGACACGCAGCGCATCACCCCACGACACCTCCAGCGCCACGCCGCCGTCGTCGGCGCTGGACTGGCCACCCGCGACGGCGCGCACTTCGACGGCCTTCAGAGTGGCCCCGGCCTCGACGCCGGCCGCGGCGAAGCGAAAGCCCGCCTGGACACCCGGGCGGGCCACGGCGTCAGGTCCGAACTCCCACACGTCGCCGCTCGCGTTGAGGCCGCCGACGAGTACCGCCCGCGCGCGCCGCGTGTCGAAGACCAGCGTCGCCGCCGCGCGCTCGCTGGGCCAGTCGGCCGGGCGCGGTGACGGCGTGAGGTCGGCCCAGCCGCCGTCGAAGGTGTACTCCCACAGCTCGTCGCCGCCCGCATTGCCGCCAAACAGCAACACCCGCTCGCGGGCGCCGTCCCACGTCACCGCGTGCTGCACGCGGGAGGAAGGCCAGGGCACGGCGCCGCCCGGGCGCAGGTTCGTCCACGTCTGCGTCGCCTCGCGCCATTCCCAAAGGTGGGTGCCGGCCACCACCAAGAAGCTGCCGCGCCCCGCGGCGTACACCCCGGGCCCGTACACCGCCGGAGGCCACGCCGCGGGCCGCGCGGCGGGGGTGCGGTTGATCCACGTGGCGGCGCCGGGCTCGTACTCCCACAGCTCGTCGGACAGACCGGCGCCCGCGGGGCCACCGTCGGTGATGAGGCCGCCGTACAGCAGCACGCGGTCGCGCGCCGAGTCGTAGGCCAGGGCGCCGTTGCGGCTGGGCAGCGGCCGCGGCGCCGGGGTGACGAAGGTGAAGGTGCCCGCGTCGCTGCGCCACTCGGAGAGGCCGTCGGCGAGGCCGCCAGCGGACAGCTGGCCGCCGAGCAGCAAGGACACGTCGCGGCTGGGCAGGTACTCCAGCGACGACAGCAGGCGCGCGCTCGCCCAGCTCGGGGGCCGCGGCGTCGGGGTGCGGTTGGCCCACTGCCAGGTGTGGGTGTCGAGCTCCCAGAGCTCGTCACTGGCGCCGCTCTCCGGGGTGCCGCCGAAAACGACGACGACGCTGCGCCGGCTGTCATACGTGGCGGCGTGCCAGTACCGCGGCGGGGCCGGGGTCGTGCGCACGGCCCCCAGCGACGTCCAGGCCCCGCCGTCCCACACGTCGAGCCGCGCGCTGGGGGCGGGCGCTTGGCCGCCGAAGAAGAGGGCCTCGCGGCGCGTGCGGTCGTACACGCCGGCGGCGAATGCGCGCAGCGGCGGCCACGAGGGCGGGCGCGGGGTGGGCGTGAGGTTTTCCCAGGTGCCGGCTTCGCCGTTCCACGCCCACAGCTGGTCGACGGCGACGGGAGTTCCCCCGCCGAAGACGAGGAAGCGGCGCGCCGTGGCGTCGTAGACGCCGGTCGTCGCGTGGCGGCCGGTGGGCCACTGGGTGGGCCGTGCGGCCGGCGTGCGGTCGACCCAGCCGGCGTCGGGGGCCCACTCCCAGAGTTGGTCAGAGCGCGCGCCCGCCACGAACCCGCCGAAGGTGACGACGCGGTCGCGGTCTGTGTCCAACGCCACCGCGGCGAGCGAGAGCGCGGGCTGAGTGGCGCCAGGGGCGAGGTTCGTCCACTCCGCGCGGGCGCCGTCCCACGCCCAGACCTCCGCGGACGGAGCGCCGCCCACGAGGAGCACCGCGCGCAGACCCGGGTGGTACAGCAGCGCGTGGCCTTGGCGGGCGCTCGGCCAGCGTGACGGCCGCGGCGTCGGGGTGCGGTTCCTCCACGTCGCGGACAGGCCGTCGTATTCCCACAGGTCGCTCTGCACGCCCGACGAGTCGCCGCCGAACAGCACGACGCGGCCGCGGGCTTCGTCGAAGGCCATGGCGTGGTTCGTGCGCGGGCCGGGGCGCTCGCCCAGACGCGCGGGCTCGGACCAACTGCGGGTGCGCAGGTCGAACTCCCACAGCTCGTCGTTGGCGTTGACGGCCTGGCCGCCGAACTGCACCAACACGTCGCGCCAGGTGTCGTGCACCAGGGCGCCCCCGTAGCGGCCGGAGGGGAGGCCCGGGCGGCTCCAAGCGCCGCGGCCCACCTGCGTGACTCGAGGGCGAGGGGCCACCTCGACGCGCCCGTTGCCCAGGGCGAGGGTGCCGGCGCGGGCCGTCGTCCACAGCGCGTGAGGGTTCTCGAAGTCGCTGCCGACGAGCTTGCCGCGCAGGCTGGCGACCCACTCCACGTCGCGAATGCGGGAGAGCGGGCCGGCGTTGCACGCGCCGTCGAAGGGGCGCACGGAGAGGACGGGGCGGTCTTCGAGCTCGACGTTGGCGTGAAAGCCACCGTCAGCGGAAGGGACGAGGGTGACGGGCGCGGTGGCCACCACCTGCACCCAGGCGCCGGGCTCGACGGCGCCAGCTGCGCCTTCGACGAGCACGCTGGAGCCTGCGTCAGCGACGCCCCAGGGCGTGCGGTGCAGCACGACCGCGCCCTCGGTGGCGACGGCAGCCGCGGCGGGCGGCAGCGTGTCGACGGCGAGAGCGAGCGGCACGGGCAGCACGGCGGCGTTGCCCACGGCGTCCGTCGCGACGACCTCGAGCGGGGCGAGGCCCGTGGTCGCCTGGCTGGTGGCGGTGACGTCGAAGGTGAAGTGAGTGCCGGTGCTGGCGCGCAGGCTGGCGCCGACGCCGGGGCGGGTGCTGCGCAGCGCGGCGGTGCCGGGCTCGTCGAGGGCGAGCTCGACGGTGGCGGTACCTTGGGAAGAGAGCGCCGTGACGGCCGGCAGCGGGCAGCCGCTGGGAGGCGTCACGGCCAGGTGGGCGGCGGCGGGCAGGAGTGCTGGGGGGCTGAAGTCGAAGCGCAGGCCGGTGGCGCCGACGCGGGCTTCGTTGCCAGCGGCGTCGCGGGCGTGGGCGCTCCATGGGTGATCCGCGGCGACGTCGGCGGCGCGCACGGCGTCAGGGCAGGCGCAGTCACCGGCGGTGCACTGGCAGTTCAGGACGCGCCCGAGGGCCTCGGCCCACACGTGCGAGGCGGTCTCATCCACGTGGAAGCGCAGCGTGAAGCGGTCGAAGCCGGGCTGGCGGCTGAAGCCGTCGCGGGCGGGAGTGCCGGCGTCGCCTGGGCGCTCGACGTGGAGGGCGGTGAGTTCGGGCGAGACACCGTCGACGCGGAGCTCGAGCGGCAGCGGCAGCGGCGGGGCTGCGTTTCCGGCGACGTCGACGGCGCCTTCGAGGGCGAAGCGGTACGTGCAGCCGTGCTGTGGCGCGGCCGTCTGCGGGAAGTCGAAGACGCTGCCGGCCGTGGTGGACGCGGGAAAAGCCAGCCCGGCGTCGCACGCCGTCTGGCTCGACAGGCGGACCCCGGGGCGCACCGTCTCGGTGGTGGCGACCCGCACGGCCACGAAGTCCGCGGGGCGGGCGAGCAGCACGCCGGCGTCGTCGGCGGAGCGGGGCGAGCCGAAGGCAGTGGTGGCGGCGGAAGGCGGGGTGAAGTCGAGGGTGACGGCGCCGACGGCTTGCGCGAGGGCCTCGGTGCCGCTGGTCCCGACGAGGTCGGCGAGCAGCGCGGCGCTGCCTTCGGCTTCGGCGCCGGTGACGGCATACACGTACGTGAACGAGCCGCCTTCGGCGGAAGTGAGGGCGACCTCGGTGGCGCCGCTGGCGTCGAAGAGTCGCAGGCGCGGCGCTTCGGCGAGGGGTTGGTCCACGCGGAGCGCGACGTGGACGGCGGTGCCGGCGCGCGCGAGCGGTGGCGTCACGGTTGCGGACACGACGCGGGGCGCGACTGGGCTGTTCGTGCCCGAGCGAAGGCAGCGCTGGAGGCGCACGCGGCACTCGAAGCCGGGCGGGCATTGACTCGCGTCGGTGCAGCGAATGTCGCCAGCGTCGGGCAGGGACGCGTCGAAGGTGCAGGACGTGACGAAGCAGGCGACGACGAGCAGGGCGCGCGGCACGGGCGCATCATGCGCGAGCGCCGGCGCCGCGTGGAGTGAACGAGGGCGGTGCACGCGGCGTCCCCGCCTTGACACGCAGCTGAGCCCGGACCCGGCACGGCAAGCCAAGCCAGCGGGAGGACCAACCAGGGCGCTGCTCAGGTGCTTCGTGAGCGTTGGAGCGGTGTCCGCTGGGAGCCCAAGCAAACGAAGGTGTCCGGGCTCCTTCCGGCCTGCCGCGGTCAGACTTCCGTCGACGCTGCCGGTGTGCCGGCCCTCCGGCGCACCGTACGCACGCGGTGGTCGAGCTCCTCGGCGAGGACTTCGTGGTGAGGCTGCTCTCGGTGGGGACGAGGCCGAGCCGAGCGCTCTCCGTGCGACACGTCTCGTTGGCAGCCCCCCTCGCCGCATGTCGTCGCAGCACGCGCTCGCCGCATGCCCTCGCCGCACGGCCGGAACGACGCCTCTCGAGCGCCGTGGACTTCGACCGGCGGGAAAGGACACAGTCCGCGGCGCTCGTGGACCGCCCCGTCACTCGTCTGGTCGTCAGCGCCGCCGCCGCGCTCGTGCTCGGCGGCTGCACGGCCAGCCGGCTGCTGGTGGAGCCCACCTGGCCGCCGCCCGTCGGACGGCCCTGGAGCCTGCTGACCGATCGCCACGGCCAGACCGCTCGAGTCGACCCCAACAGCGTGCTGCGCTTCACCCTGCGCACCGGCGAGCGCACCCCGTGGCTCTGGGCCGCACAGCTCCGCGTGGGACGAGCAGGGCTGAGCGCCTTGAACCCCAAGCAGCGGCCGCAACAGCGCTTCGCCGACGCGCAGGTCGTCTCGGTGCAGGGGCTGGCCTCGAGCGACGCGGACTCGCTGCTCGCGGCGCCCATGGGGGCGAACGTTCGGCAAGAAGACGAGGCGATCGTCTTTCGTGGTGAAGCGGCGCTCGGCTGGCTCGCCGAGTTCGTGCGCAGCGAAGGGCCCGCGCTGCCGACCGAGCGCTGGCGCGTCGCGTTTCCGCACGGAGTCGCGCAGGGGAACCGGGCCTGGCTGGCGCGGCTGCTTCACACCGGGGTCGAGTCGGCCGACGTGCTGGCCTGGGACGAGCTGGTGGCCGTCGAGGTGCAGCAGACCAACACCCTGAGCTCCTCGTTCACCGATCTCGACCCGGCGGACGTGAGCCACCCAGACTTCACGCTGCGCCCCGCGTCGCTCCCGGCTGCCGAGCCGCTCGCCGCAGAGCCGTGGTTCGACGTGCCGGCCGTTCGCCGCGCTGCGGTGCGCGCGACCGTCTCCGTGGAAGGAGGCGCGAGCTTCGACTCGGGCCGAGGGACCCTGGCGGCGCTCTGGGCGGGCGTTCGGCTGGCGGACGTCGTCGACCTCCAGGCGGGCGGCGCCGCGTACTGGCCCTGGCCCTTCGCACCGAACGGGTTCCTTCCCCGCAGTCGTCCCCTCGAAGCGCGGCGCGCGGCGTCGCCCTACGGACTCTTCGGCGTTCGAAGCGGCGTGCGCCTGGCGCTGGACGCAGTCGGGGACCGCGTCGGGTTGCTGCTCAAGGCGGCGGTCCTGTTCGGCCCGGACCTCGGCCTGGCCCTGCGCGCCCAGTGGGGCGTGGAGCTCACCGTCTGCTCGGGCTTCACCGTGGCCTTCCACCCGCTGACCCCATTCATCATCGTCTCGGCGGGACCGGACAGCGGCGTGTCGTGGCCGAGCACGCTCGAGCTGACGGCGCGCTTCTGACCGGCAGCGAGGTCCTCGCTGTCAAGACCTCCCGGCACCCGGCCGCCGTCGCCTGAAGGGCCGTCGGTTGGCGCTGCCGCTGCGCCTGCGTACGGTCCGCGCGTCACCCTTCGTTGCCCCCAAGGACGCCCCTCATGACCACGACTCGCGCCGCCGGTGCCGCTCCTCTGTCGTCGCCACCGGCCGTGGCGGAGTCGCCGCAGGTCCAAGGAGGCGCGCTGCCGAGCCCGACCAGCGGCCCTTCGGCTGCACCGCGGCCGGTGGAGCCCGCGCCCCCGGTGGAGAGGGCGACGTCCACCTTCGAGCCGGCCCCGGAGACCCGAAGCCCGGCGGCCGCGAACCTGGAGTCCGTCGCCGCGCCCGCGCGCGTCGAAGGGCTCAGCCAACGAGAGCGCAACCTCGGCGCCTGGGCGCAAGCGCTCTTCGTGCCTCCCGCACCCGCGCCCGCGCAGCTCGAAGCGCTGCCGGTGTACGCGCAGGAGCTCAGCTCCGACGGCAAGCTGTTGGTGCGCGGCTCCGCGGGCGCGGGCCTGGCTCCCGCCGGGACCGGGCTCGAAGGCCTGCGCAGCCTCGCCTTCGCGCCACCGGAGGGCGTGGCGGTCAAGCCCGGGCCGCTGACGCTGTTCATCACCGGCATTCAGACGACGGCAGACTCGCAGGCGAAGCACGCTCAGGCGCTCGCGGAGCAGGGCCACCACGTCATCGCCGTGCGCAACGCCACCCGGCCCGCATCGACGGTCGCCGAGAGCGCCGTGCGCGACGCGCTGCAGGCCCGCGCGGACGTCGCGCTGGCGGACGTGAAGGACATCGGCGGCGTCGATCCGGCCACGGTCAACCCGGCGATTCGCTCCTTGGCGCTCACCATGACGCAGGCGCTGCGCGCGGGGCGCCCGGTGCACATGGTGGGGCACAGCCAGGGCGCGGCGATCATCTCCGCGGCGCTCACGCTGGTGAAGCACGTCATCGACGGCGCTCAGCCTTCACCGCCGATGGTCGACCCGGCAGCGTGGACGGCCGAGCGCGCGGTCATGGCCAAGGCGTTCGAGGCGAGCAACGTCGAGTCGTTGGGCGGGTTCGCCCGCCGCTACCCGCCGGGGCCCACGTACCTGCACTTCATCAACCATGGGGACACGGTCCCGCAGGCGCCGAGCATGGAAGGCGGGCTGTTGACGGGCACGCCCGACGAAGCCGAGGTGCTGGCCCGCGCCGGAGGCGACAAGGCGACGCTCGTGCTCTTCGACCACCCAGGGAGCGGTGAGCCGGTGATCGGACCCCACGCGCTCGGGGAGGCGTACCTGGCCGCGCGCAAGGACCTCGGCGAACTGAAGCCCGGTGGGCCGCGCCTGCGGTTGAACGTGCCGTCCGTGGAGCAGGCGCTCTCCAAGCTGGGGCTGTCGAGTGACGAGGTCAGCGGCCTGTTGGCCAAGCGCCCGTTGATGGGGTTCGGCTGGAACCAGCGAGGCTTCAAGCAGCTCCTCGACGCGATTCGCTGGGAACGAGTCCGCTTTCCCCACGTTCCGGCCATGACGTACCTGGACGAGGCGCTTCGCCAGGGCAAGCGCGACCACGGCGGCGTCACGCGCTTCATTCAGCAGGTCCAGGCGCAGGGCGTGGAGTTCGACGAGCCGCGGGAGGTCTTCGGCGGGTTTCGCGTGCGGGTCACCGTGAAGCAGCAGGCGACGCCGCGCTAGGGACTGTGCCGCCGCTCGATTCCTTCGCCCTGGTCGAAGGCTTCACCGCGGGGACTCTTGTTGCACCTCCCGTCAGCGATGAGGCGTTCGAACGAGGCGTTGGGCGCGAGCCGCTGAAGACGCGAGGTGCCGTCGCCGCTCGAGGCTCTTGTCGCCGTGCATGCGCCGCACGAGCGCTGCGGTGGGTTCGGCTCAGGCTCTCGTTGCGGTACGAGCGTTGTGGGCTCCTGCGGTCGCGCCAGCACACGCTCTTGTCGCCGTGCGTGCGCCGCACGAGCGTCGCGTCAGCGGACGCGCTCGGCGCCGTGCCCGCGCTGTTGAAGCGCTGCGGGTGTGTGTCCCTCCGCCGCCCTCGTCACGGGCTGGGCGCAGCGACGCCCTGCCACCCGCCGTCGACGACGCGCACCAGCGCCGCCGACAGGCCGTACGCCTGCGCGATGCTGCCGCGCGCGATCTCCGCGAGCGCGCCCAAGGCGACCGGGTCCTCACGGGCGGTGAAGACGAGCGTGTCTCGCGTGGGCACCGCGAACGTCACCACGCCCCCGTCCACCGCCCGGCTCAGCGCGTCGAGCCGCTGCGGCAGGAAGGCCTGCGAGCTGGCGTACTCCGCCCCTTCGCGCACCACGTACACGCCGCGCGCCGCGTCGACGGGCTCCGGCTTGGGTGCGGGCAGCGTGGCGGCGAGGTTCTCGAGCGCGCGCGCGGTGAGCGCCGCGTCGTCCAGCCCCAGGCTGCGGGCCTGACCTCGCGTCAGCAGCGAGATTCCGTCGGGGTGATCGCAGGCGAGCACGGCGTGCAGGTCCGCCGCGAGCGGCCGGCTGAGCACCGCGTTGTCCGGCCCGGCGTCGCGGTCGCGAATCATCTGGGCGATGCCGTCGATCGTCTCCTGCGACTTGAGCACCAGCCGCAGGCACTCGGCGCTGTGCGCTTGGGGCACGGCGGTGAGGATTTTCTGAGCGTTCTCCACGGCCCGGGCAATCGCCACGTCGCACGCTTCGGCCTCGCGCTCCTGCGCACAGAGCAGCGCCAGGTTCTCGACGTTGAGCTGCAGCTCGTGCCCGCCGTCGAGCGCGTGGATGAAGAGCTTCCCGTTGGTCGGCGTGACGGTGGCCTGAGGCACCGCCTTCACCAGCCGCTCGGTGAAGCGCCGCTGCACGTCGGCGGTGTCCCGCGGACGGGCTCCAGCGGCGCCGCAGCGGCTGCAGGCCGAAGACAGCAGGGTGAGCGACAGGAAGACGGCCAGGCGCATGCGCGCGCCATAGCGCCGTTCACCGCCCTGCGCGCGTCAGATCGGCAGGCCGCGGTAGCTCGCCGCGGCAGACCGAATCCAGTCGGCGTAGCCCCACACCGGGCCGTTCAGCTTGACGTCGCCCCGCTGCGTCATCAGGTCGGTGAAGTCGTGGAGCGCCGTCGTCATTTCTTCCTGCGGCGTTCGCGGCACTCGGCCGGTGCCGAGGATCCGCATGCTGCCGGTGATGCCGACGTCAGGCAGCGCGTGAGACAGCGTGGCGACGTCGATCCCCAGGGCCGCGTGAAACAGGCCAATGCCGAAGCGGTGTGACGGGTCGTTCTCCCAGCCGGGGAACTTTCGGTCGGCGATGCCGCGCACCCTGTCACTGGCGGCCAGCTTGCTCAGCGGCACCTGCTCCATGCTGAGAAGCAGCTCGTTGCTGACCTTGGGGTTCTCCAAGAAGTAGCGCTTGAGGAACGCAGTGACGGTGTTGCCCGAGAGCGTCGCGTCTTGGGTCGCCGCGCGCGCCAGCATGCGGTCCATGGCCTGGCGGACGGGGCTCCCCGGGGGCCCGCGCGACTCGGGGCGAATGGCTGGAGCCAGCTGCGCGCGCGCCGCCACCACACTCGTGACGGTGCTGAGCAGGTCCGAAGGCGCCGCCGGGGCGTGGTGAATGGGCGTGGGCGTGAACTCGCCGACCTCGAAGCGGTCCTCGACGGGCTGCAGCACGGCGCGCGGCGAATCGCCTCGGTGCAGCGAAGGCAACGGGGCCACGTGCGGGGTCGAGATCGACGAAGGGCGGGTCGTGACGAGCGTCATGGGGAGTCCGGCGGAAAAGATGGGAACTGCCGGCATTGTCCGCGCTTCAGTCCGAGCGAACCGCTCTGCCGGTGTAATGGGGCGCAGCGGCTGACGCGTGAGCAGGCAAGACTCCTCACGCCCTGAACGGGAGCGATGGGTCGGTTCTCACTTTCTTGGAAAGTCGCGGGTCGGCGTCAGCACGGCCTGTGCGCTCCGCGCGATTGTGGGCGCGCTGTTGTCGCGACCTCGGGCAGACGTAATCGGCGCTGACGGTGTCGCGTGGAGCCGGGGCAGTCCGCGCGGTCGAAAAGAAGACATCATGCCCTCTCTTTCGACTGGCTCCGCTGGCTCCTCGGTCGTCGCGCTTCAGAACGCCCTGATCGCCAAGGGCCTGCTCACCGGGACCGCCGACGGCAAGTTCGGCGCGAAGACGGCGGCGGCCGTGCAGGAATTCCAGCGGCAGAACGGCCTGACGGTGGACGGCAAGGTCGGGAAGATGACGGGCGCCAAGCTGGGCCTCTCCGCCGACGTGTTCGAAGGTGGCGGCTCACAGGTCGGCGGCGGCTCGCAGGTCGGCGGCAGCCAGAGCGCGGGCGGCGTCACGGCGAACGAGTCGATGCGGCGCTTCGCGGAGATCGCACGGCGCAACGCCGAGTCCCTGAACACCCGCGGCCGCTGCGCGTACGGCGTCAACACGTCGATCGAGAAGGCCTACGGGTTCCGCAACTACGGCCACGCGAATCAGATCGACGACAACCTGCCGCGCAGCAAGTTCAAGCAGGTCAACCTCTCGCTGGCCGAAGCGCTGAAGATCCCCGGGTTGGTGCTGACGTGGGAACGCTCGCCGACCAACGCCGGGAAGATCTACGGCCACACCGCCGTCACGCTGGGCAACGGCCGGTCCAGCGCCAGCGACTTCGTCGAACAGAACACGCTGGGCTACCAGGGCCGCACGGGGCTCAAGGTGTTCATGCCGCTCATCTGAGGCGTCAGCGCCAGTCCACCTTCGTCTCCATGAGCGGGAAGGTGGTCTGCCGGTCGACGATCGCCTGGCGCGCGAACGCGCCGAGCACCGGCACCTGCCGAAGCAGCGGCCCAAGCCCCGCGGCGTCCACCACGCGGCCGAGCAGCACCGAGTCCGAGCGCACCTCGTCGTCGTCTCGACGCGCGCCTTGCAGCAGCTCCTCCACCCAGGTGCGCCGCTTCTCGAGCACTTGAGGGCGACGAACGTGTCCGCGGGCAGCCCGGCCTTCTCCTTGGCCAGAGCGCTCGCCTCGTCCATGCCTCCGAGTTTGTCGATGAGGCCGTGCTCGAGTCGCGGCGCTACCAGGTGACGCAGCTGCCGCCGGGCAGCGCGCTCAACTGCGGCGCGGCGGCGCGGGCGATCTGTCCGCGTACGAGCCCGGCCCTGAGCGCAGGGCACGGCTCGCGGCCTGGGCACCGGCCCCGCAGGCGCACGTGTGCCACCCACGCGAAGAGCACCTGCTCCCGCTGAAGGTGGTCGCCGGAGCCGCCGAGCAGGACCCGGGGCAGGTCACCTACGCGGCGCGCTACGCCGGCGTGGCGCTGTCCGGGTGCCAGTTCGGCTGACGGGCGGCGTTGCCGCGCAGAGAGTGTTGCCGCGCAGAGAGTTGGCGCGGGGCGCGCCGATTGGACAGACTGCTGCGGACGTGGCGCACGCGTTCTCGGGGTTCACAGTCAAGGGCATCACGCGGGCGCTCGAGCGACTGGGCTACTGGGAGCAGCTGTTGCCCACGCTCGGCCCCGCCGCGCGCGCCGCGCTCGAGAAGCCGACCCTGCTCAAGTTCCACGCCGGCCCGGCGATCGACGAAGTGATGATCGCCGTCGCCACCCAGCGCGGGGTCGACGCCTGCGCCCAGGTCATGGAACACGCGACCCGGGACTCCATCGAAGGCGTGGTGGCGCCGCTGGCGCGCATGTACCTGACGCTCAAGGGGGACGACCCCGCGGTGCTCTTCGAACGCTTCGACGATCTGATGAAGGCCACCTGCCGCGGCATCACCGCGCGCTGGGAGCAGACGGGGCCGGGGGCCGGCGAGCTGGCGATCACCTACGTCGAGCCCGTGGATCCGCGGGTGGGGCACCCGTGGCGCGGGGCGCTGCGCGCGGTGCTCGCCTTCTGCAGGGCCCGCGGCACCGTCACGCTCGCGCCGCCCGGGGCGGACCCGCGGGTGGTCAGGCTCGCGCTGCGCTGGGGGTGAGCGCGCGCCGGCTCACCGCACCTGCCCGTCACGGTCGACGACGTACTTCTGGGCGGTGAGCTCCTTGAGCCCCATGGGCCCGAACGCGTGCAGCTGCGCGGCTGCCCCAAGACGGTGAAGCTGCTGAAGGGCGCGCGGGTGAAGGTGACGCCGGCGACCGACGGCGACTGGGGCAATCACGCTGGGCAACGGCCGGTCGAGCGCCAGCGACTTCGTCGAACAGAACACGCTTGGCTCCCAGTGCCGCACGGGGCTCAAGGTGTTCATGCCGCTCATCTGACGCGTCAGCGCCAGTCCACCTTCGTCTCCATGAGCGGGAAGGTGGTCTGCCGGTCGACGATCGCCTGGCGCGCGAAGGCGCCGAGCACCGGCACCTGCCGAAGCAGCGGCCCAAGCCCCGCGGCGTCCACCACGCGGCCGAGCAGCACCGAGTCCGACCGCACCTCGTCGTCGTCTCGACGGGCGCCTTGCAGCAGCTCCTCCACCCAGGTGCGCCGCTTCTCGAGCAGCTTGAGGGCGACGAACGTGTCCGCGGGCAGCCCGGCCTTCTCCTTGGCCAGGGCGATCGCCTCGTCCATGCCTCCGAGCTTGTCGATGAGGCCGTGCTCGAGCGCCTGCGTGCCGTACCACGTTCGCCCCTGCGCGAACGCTTCCATCGCCTCCGGCGTCTTCTTGCGGCCCTTGGCGGCCAGGTCCACGAAGCGGCGGTAGCTGGCGAGCAGATCATCGTCGAAGCGCTTGGCCTCGTCCGGGCTCATGAGCCGCGAGCCGTTGAGCGCGTCGGCGTGGGCGCCGCGGCGGAACACTTCGTTGTTGAGGCCCAGCTTCTCGTAGGTGCCCGCGAGCGACGGCACGACCGCGAAGATGCCGATGGAGCCCGTCGCGGTGGTCGGGTGCGCGACGATCGCGGTCGCGTCCATCGACACCCAGTACCCGCCGCTCGCCGCGACGTCGGACATGCTGACGATGATCGGCTTCTTCTCCTTGGCCTGCTCGATTTCCCGCCGCACGTAGTCGCAGCCCAGCCCCGCGCCGCCCGGCGAGTCGACGCGGAGGATGATCGCCTTCACGTCGTCGTCTTCGAGCCCCTTGCGCAGCGCTTGGATGATCGGCGTGCTGCCCTGGGAGCCCTCACCCCCCAACGCGTCGGAGCCACCCGCCCCGGCGACGATGAGTCCCTGCGAGACGACCAGGCCGATGCGGGCCGGGCTGTCGGGCAGGCCCGCCGCGCTCGGCGAGACGTCCAAGTACTTCCCGGCGCTGACGAAGGGCACGGGCTTGTCCTTGGGCGAGCCGAGCTTGTCCTTGAGCAGCGCCTCGACCTCGTCCCAGTACGCGAGCTGGTCGATCAGCTTCTGCTCCTTGGCCCAGTCGGCCTTGAGCCGGCCTTCGTCCACCAGCGCGCGCACGGCCTGCGGCTCGAGCTTGCGGTATTTCGCCACCGCGTCGACGAAGTGGCCGAACACGGCGTTCAGGTTCTCCTCAATCATCTCCTTGACCGGCTCGGTCAGCGCCTTGCGCCCGTACTGCTCGCCGGACACCGACTTGTACTTGCCGTAGCGGAAGTACTGCACCTCGATGCCGAGCTTCTCGAGCAGCCCGGGATAGTGCGACACCTCCGCGGCGATGCCGTTGAACTCGAACGGCGCGTCCGGCGGCATGATGATGGTGTCCGCGGCGAGCGCCAGCGCGTACTCCTTCTCGGTGAGGTACTCGGCGTAGGCGACGACGAACTTCCCGCTCTGCTTGAACGCGTCGAGCGCGGCCCGCAGCTCTTCGACCTTGGCCCAGCCCCCTTCGATGGGCTCGAGCTTGAGCAGCACGCCTTTGATCCGCTTGTCGACGGCCGCCTTCTTGAGGTTGCTGCGGTGCTCGAGCACCGACATCGGCTTGGACTCGAGCAGCTCTTCGAGCCCATCGCGCCGCGTGTGGTCCGGCAGCGCGCCGCCCAAGGACACCTTGAGCACCGCCGCGTCTTCGATGCGCGTGACCCCGCCGCCGTCCTTCGCGCCGAGGACCACCAGCAGCACGACGGCGAAGCCCGCCAGCACGAGAAAGCCGAAGCAGCCCAGCGCGAGCAGCCACGTGCCGGTCCGCGACGGCGGCCGCGGAGGCGGGGAAAAGGGCGCGGTGGGAGGCGCCGAAGGAGGCACGTGGGAGCCGGAGCTGTCGGTCATGGCCCAGGTGCGTAGACGTGCCTGAAGGGCCCCACAAGCAGCAAGCACGCGCAGGCTTGACCCTTCGGTGAGGGAAGCGCACGGTCGCCGCCGCCATGACGCACCAGACGAAGTTCAAGCCTCAGACGTTGATGCTGTCTCAAGGGTACGACCCGCGGCTGTCCGAAGGCGCGGTGATCCCCCCGGTGTTCCGCACGTCGACCTTCGAGTTCAAGAACGCGCAGGAGGGCAAGCGAGCGTTCGAAATCGCCTACGGGCTCAAGCCTGCGTCCGAAGGGGAAGTGCCGGCGCTCATCTACTCGCGCGTCAACAACCCCAACGTGCAGATCGTCGAAGAGCGGCTGACCGCGTGGGACGGCGCCGAGGCCTGCGCGCTGTTCAGCTCGGGCATGGGGGCGATCTCCACCACCTGCCTGTCGCTGCTCAAGCCGGGTGACGGCCTGCTCTTCTCGGACCCCGTCTACGGCGGCACCGAGTACCTGTTCCGGCACGTGCTCCCGGCCTTCCACATCAAGACCTACGCGTTCCCCGCGGGCTCGCCGCCCGACGTCATCGCCCAGCACCTGGCCGCGCACCCCGACGTGAAGCTCGTCTTTCTCGAGACGCCCGCGAACCCGACGATGACGCTCACCGACATCGCCGCGACGGTGCAGGCGGCCAAGGCGCACGCGCGGGCGGACCGGCCGATTTACGTCGCGGTCGACAACACGTTCCTCGGGCCCATCTTCAGCCACCCGCTGCGCTTCGGCGCGGACCTGGTGCTGTACTCGGCGACCAAGTTCATCGGCGGGCACTCGGACCTCGTCGCGGGTGCGTGCCTGGGCCGCAAGGAGCTCATCGGCCCCATCAAGGCGCTGCGCACGATTCTGGGTGGCATGACCGACGCCGACACGGCGTGGCTCATTCTCCGGAGCTTGGGCACGCTCCAGCTGCGCATGGAGAAGCAGCAGCAGCACGCCCTGCGCGTCGTCGAGGCGCTCGACGCCCACGCAGCGGTGGTGAAGGTCTACTACCCGGGCCACCCCATGGTGGGCGCGGCGCAGGTGCAGCTGTTCGGCCGGCAGTGCCGCGGCTCGGGCAGCGTGGTGTCCTTCACCGTCAAGGGTGGGGAAGCGGAGGCGTTCGAGGTGCTCGACTCGCTCGAGGCGTTTCGGCTGGCCGTCAGCCTGGGCGGCATCGAGTCCCTCGCCGAGCACCCCGCGTCGATGACCCACTCCGACATGTCCGCCGAAGAGAAGGCGGCGGCCGGCATCGGGGACGATCTGCTGCGCTTGTCCGTCGGCCTCGAGGACCCGGACGACCTGGTCGCCGACCTGAAGCAGGCGCTGGACCGGCTCGCGCGCTAACGCTGCGCCGCGCCGCGCGCCGACAGCCACATCTCTTCGAAGCGGACCTGCGGTGGGGTCTGGTGGAGTCGCAGGCCCTGGACGATGGAGCCGGCCGCGGCGTGGAAGCGCTCGTGGTACAGCGGAACGACGACGCAGTCTTCGCGCACCAGCATCTCCGCGCGGCGGTAGAGCTGCTCGCGCTGCTGCGGGTCGATCGACACGCGGGCCTCGTCGGTGAGCCGGTCGAACTCCGCGTTGTGGTAGCCGACGCCGAAGTACGCCTGCGCCTTGGAGTTGAGCAGCAGGTACAGGAAGTTGTCCGGGTCGGCGATGTCGCCGATCCAGTTGCCGCGGAAGACGGGCAGCTTCCCGTCGCGCAGCCGGTCCCAGAAGCCCTGCTTGAGCTCGGTGTGGGACAGCTCGACCAGCCCCGCTTCCACCAGCGGCGCGAAGAGGGCGGCGTCTTCGGCGCGGGTGTCGCGGTCCGGCGGGTATTCGATCTGCACCGTCACCTTCGACAGGCCGGCCTCGTTCAACAGCCGCCGCGACAGCGCCAAATCGACGCGCGGCTCGTGCACCCGGTCGATCTCCAGCAGGCTCGGCGGCGTCAGCGAGCGGGCCACCCGCGCCCCGGGGTGGAAGCCGTCGACCAGCCGCCGCACGTCGAGACCTGCGCGGATCGCCCGCCGCACGCGAATGTCGTCGAACGGCGCGCTCTTCACGTTGAAGCCCAGGAACCAGACCGACGGGGAATTGACCGTCTCGGCCTGCGCCGGATCCAACCCCGCTTCCTTCAGGTTCTCGGCGTGGACGTAAGACACCAGGTCGACCTCTCCGCGGTTGTAGGCCCCCAGCGCGTCGGCGCGTGACGCGTACGCGCGGAAGTTGACCGCGTCGAGCAGCGGCAGCCCCGGGCGGAAGTACGTGGGGCTCTTCTCGACGACGATCTGCTGCGGCGTCGCTTCGCGCAGCCGGAACGGCCCCGTGCCCAGCAGCCGGCCGCCCTCGAACCGGGCGATGCTCATGGACGCGAGCGCCAACAAGCGCAGGAAGAAGGCCCGCGGCTCCTCGAGCCGGACCTCCAGCGTGTGCGGATCCAACGCGCTGATGCCGGCGATCGTCGACGCTTCGCCAGCCTGGAACGCCTTGACGCCCACCACGTCGGTGAAGAGGCCCGCATCCGGCGCGGGGTGCTTCGGGTCGAGCAGCCGGTGGAAGTGGTTGACCACGTGCTGCGCGGTGAAGGACACGCCGTCGGAGAACTGCACGTCCTTGCGCAGCGTGAAGCGGAAGCGCCGCCCGGACGGGTCGGTGTCCCAGGCCTCGGCCAGGTCCGGCAGCAGCACCCCGTCCTCGAAGCGGACCAGCGTGTTGTAGAGGCTGCAGGCGACCTCGGTGAACTGCAGGTCGACGATGAACAGCGGGTCGAACTCGCGCTCCTGCTGCATGGTGATGTGCCGGTGCAGCGCCACGGTCAGCGTGCCGCCGGCCCGCGCCTGCGGCAGCTTGAAGCGGAACACCTCGGCGTCCAGCGTGTCGGCTTCGTGGGACAGCTGCTCGACGGAGCGCGAGAGCGCATCACCCAGGCCCACCACGCGCTGCGCGTCTTCGAGCACCTCGGCCACCTCTTCGCCGATCGCCGCCTCGCCGCGGAGCAGCACCTGGTGCGCCGTGCGGATCTCGTCGATCGCCGCCGTCAGCCGCAGCACCGCGTCGGACACCTCGCGGCCCACCGTCACCTGGCGCGACGCCTTGCCCGACGCGTCCTGCGAGACGTGCGACATCTGCTGCATCTCGCGGACGAGCTCGCGGCCCTCCTGCGCCTGGGCCTGGCTCTGCTTGGCCATGTCGGTGACTCGGGCCTGCGTCTCCTGGCTGGTCGCCACCAGCAGCTCACTCTGCGCTTCGAGCCGCCGGGCCTCACCCTGCGTCGCCTCGACGGCCTGGAGCGCGCGGCCGGTGATGGAGCGGATCTCCTTGAGCGCGGTGGCGGCCTTGTCCCCCAGCGCGACGCCGGCGGCGCCTTCGTCGCGGGCCTTGGCCACCAGCGCCACCGCCAGCTCGACGCCGTCGCGCACCGCCTTCACTTTCTGGCCGATGTCCCGCGTCGAGCGCGCCGTCTTCTCCGACAGGTTGCGGACCTCCGCGGCCACCACGGCGAACGCCTTGCCGCTCTCGCCGGCCTGCGAAGCGATGATCGACGCGTTGAGCGCCAGCAGGTTCGTCTGGTCGGCGATCTCCTGAATGACGTCGACGATGCGGCCGATCTCCACGCTGGAGACGCCCAGCGCGTCCACCAACTTCGCGGCGCCGCGCACCGTGTCGTCGATGCGGCGCAGCCCGCGCACGGTGTCCAGCACCAGCGCCTCACCTTGCTCCGCCGTCGCCGTCACTTCCCGCGCCAAGCCGCTGGTCTCGTCGGTGCGCCGCAGCACCGCGTCGATCGCCGCTTCGGCCGCTGCGACCGCGCTCCGCGTGCGCTCCGCCAGCCGGGTGACGGTCTCGCCGCTCGTCGCCGCCTGAGAAGCGCGCTGGCCCATGGCCTCGGCCCGGCTCGACGTGCGCTCGGCGGTGGTGTCGAGGGCGGCCAGCGTGGTCGCGACCTCTTCGATGCTCTCCGTCATCTGGCTGAGCGCCGACGTCGTCTCTTTGGCGAACACGTCGAGCTGAACGACGCGCTTGCTCGCGCCGCGCAGGCTCTCGCCCATGCTCGAGACCGACGCCTGGCTGCGCTCCACCGCGAAGCCCTGCCGCCGCGCGGCTTCCAGAATGAGCCGCACCTGCGCTTCGACGCCTTGGCTGGTGCGGTGGAGGCTCGCGGTGACGCGCTGCACCTGCCACATGGCGCGGCGCAGCGACTGGGCGAGGCGCTGGAGATCGTCCGCCTGCTCGTCGGCCGGCGCGTGCTGCGTCAGGTCGCCCTGGGCGAGCAGCTCGACCATGCGGCGCCGTCGTTCACCCAAACGCTGCGCGGCGGTGCCGAAGACGAGCCAGCCGAAGACGCCGAAGCAGGCCGCGTTGCCCGCGAAGAGGAGCCCCCAGCCGAACAGCGTCGACGGCTGCCCCGTGAAGGCCGCCAAGAGCAGCCCCACCAGGGCGGCCGAGACCAGCCCCGTTCCTGCTCCGATTGCGCCAACGAAGAAGCGCCGCTCCATGACGGGCGCGAGACGCTAACCCCCAAGTCCAGCGGGGTCACTCAAGGAGTGTGGTTTGGGCGTCGGGGGCCCAACCGCTGGGAGGAGTGGCTCATTGGCCGAGGAGCCCCGCGGCGATGCCGTCGAGCGCGGCGCGGAGCGAGACGCCGTTGGCGGGGATGGATGCGGGGGCCGTTCCACCCGCGGTGGCGATCGCCTGCATCACCATGGCCGCTTCGCCTGTCGCCACGTCGGCGCCGACGCCCACCACGTAGACCCGTGTCCCGCTCGCGCGGATCGCGGTGGCGCTGGCGACGACTCCGTCGTCGTCCAGACAGCCCTGGCTGCAGGGCGCGAAGCCCGACGTGCCAGCGGACTGGCAGGCCGCGAGGGACCCAATCGTGCACTTGCAGGCGGCGTTCGCCGTCCCGCAGGTGTTGTCTTGGTTGCTGGCGTTGCAGTTGGGGAGGCCGTCGGTGAGGACGATGATCGCGTCGAGCGAAGGGGCCGTGCGCGTGCGGAGGAACTCGAGGCCTGCCCGCAGCGGCGTCCCCCCGTTGGGCACCAGGCCCAGCACCTTCGTGCTGACCGCCGAGGCGTTGGCGCGGAGCGCGGCGCCGTCGGACGTCGTCGGGACCTCGTGCTCGACGGAGCCCGTCGCCTCGCACGTCCCGGCCGAGCCCGGAAAGGCGGTCAGGCCCACGCGCAGCTGACTGCCCGCGTCCGCCAAGAAGCCGCTCAGCGCTGCTTTCAGCTCGGACACGCGGGTCGGGCAGCCCGCGGCACAGGGGTTCCCTCCGCTGCCACAACCGACTGGCGTGCAGCGCGGGTCGGACGGGTTGATGGGCACCCAGAGCGAACCGGAGCGATCGACCAGCAGCATGACGGACGGGGCGCCGCCACCTCCATCAGCGGTTCCGCCGGTCCCGCCGCTCCCACCAGTCCCGCCACTCCCGCCCACGCCGCCGCCGAGCCCGCCGGATCCGCCAATTCCCGACAGCGGTGTGCAGACGCCGCCGCCGCACAGCATGTTGCCCGCGCAGACCGCGCAGGCAGCCCCCGCGGTTCCACAGGCGGTCGGCGCAGTCCCAAGCTCGCAGCGACCGGCTGAACTGCAGCAGCCAGCGCAGGACGACGGGCCACACGGGGGCTTGAACAGGTCGCAGGCCGCGAGCAGTGGGATGAGCGCGAGCGTCATTCGCATGGCGCCTCCTTACGAGCCGCCGCCTGGAGCGTCAAAGCGGCTGACGTGTGACGACTTGCGGCTCCCGGACCGAAGCGCAGCAGGGCTCCCACGGCTCGGAGCCACGCCCTTTCGCTCCTCAGCGACCACGAAGCGGAGGAGCGCAGGTCCCTCTGACGACGAATGATGGGGACGTGACTCTCAGGGGCACTCACAGCGCCCCCGTCGCGCCCTCGCGTCCGAGCGCGGCTCCTCGACGCGCAGGGCCCCCGACGAAGCGCAACGACTCCGCCGCGACCTCACAATCGCGGCCGCACATTTGACGCGGTGGGCGGGGCTGGCTTTGGTGCTCGGCCGATGCTGCCCACACTCCTGGCGCTGCTGGGGCTCGGCGCCGGGCCCGCGGTGGACGACCGCTTCGTGCTCGAGCTCGCGTCGGTCCCCGTGGCCGCGGTGGAGGTCCGCCTCGAGGGCGACCGCTTCACCTACCGCGCGGTGCACGGCTTCGAGCGCGACGGCGGCGTCGTGGAGCGGGTGCTGGCCGTGGACGACACCGGGCGGCTCGACGGCGGCGCGCTGCCCGAGGTGCTGGCGCTGCTCCGTCGACCGAACGCCCTGGGCTGTGTGGACGCCGTCGAAGAGCGCAGCGGCAGGCCCGAGCGCCTCTGCGTCGAGCGGCTCGACGGCGGGAGCGTGGCCGGCTCCATCGCCGGCGAAGCCTTCACCGCTCGCTACGTCGACGGGCGCCTCGAGCAACTCGACGTCCTGGGCGTGCGCTTCGTCCGCTCGTCCGCGCCGCTCGCCGCCCAGGTGCCGCGGGTGCTGGGCGCTGGGGTCCCCGCGTCGCTGGGGCTCCCTCCGGACGCCAGCCGCGTCGTCGTGGAGGGGCTCGGCCAGGGCGA
>JALHOS010000099.1 GCA_022842905.1 Myxococcaceae bacterium
CCCGCCGAACCACCAGCGCCCGCAGAGCCTCCCGCACCCGCCGAACCGCCGGCGCCCGCCGAACCACCAGCACCCGCAGAGCCGCCTGCACCGGCCGAGCCTCCCGCGCCCGCCGAGCCACCACTCCCGGCCGTCCCACCGTCGCGACACCGCGGCGCGCAGGCCGAGTCGGCGCAGTCCGTCGCGCCGTTGCAGTCGTTGTCTTCACCGTCGCCGCACACTTCCGACGGCTGGCAGCTCGCAGCCATGCGGCAGACGCTCGCGACGCACCGGTACCCTTCACCGCAGTCAACGTCGGCGCCGCACCCGAAGCTCGTGTCATTCAGCGGGAGGTCCGCCAGTGAGCAGCCCGCGCCACACACGACGAGCACCGCTGACACCACCAGCGCGAAGGCCTTCATTCCTGAACGAGCGGGGCGCATAGGTGGGCGCAGCATACGCGAGGCCCCTTCCGCTCAAGGCCCCAAAGCTGATCACCCCCACGTTCACCGCCCCCCTCAGGCAGCGGCGCGATCGCCCACGGGATCCAGCGTGAAGCTGAACGGGAGCTCCGCGCCGAAGGCGTCCGGCGACGTGAGGAGCTCGAGCAGGTCGCTCGACGTCACCAGGCCCACGAGCTCGTCGTGGCCGGTGACGATGGGAATCGAGCTGATGCGGTGCTGCAGCATGAGCGCCGCCAGCGTCGCGACGCTCGTCGTCCGGGGACACGTCACCGGTCGCGGCGTCATCGCGCCGTCCACCGTGCCCGGAGGGAACGTCAACGCCGCGCCGTCGACGGGGAGGGCCCGACGGAGCAGGTCGCGGTCCGACAGAATGCCCACCACCTTGCCGTCGAAGACGACCGGCAGGTGCCGCACCTTCGAGTCCTGCATGAGCGCCCAGGCGCGCTCGAGCGAGGTGCCGGGGCCGATGCACTTCACGTTCTTCGTCATGACACGTGTGGCTCGCATGGGCTCCTCCTCACGAAGCGTGAACGACGCCCAGCAGCATCAAGCACGCCAGAGCGCCAAGCCGGCGAAGTCACGCCGAACGGAGCGCCCACGCGCGCGAAAACCCTGCGCCCACCGTTGACTCAGCGCAGCCAGGCCGGGCTCAGCTCGACGCCCGTGCGCGCGCGGTAGGCGTCTGCGAAACATGGCGCCCAGCGCCCCAGCGCCACGCCCAGCTCGACGAACAGCTGCTCCATGGACTCCGCATCAGCGCTGCCCAGCCGCGCACAGGCGCCAGTCTGCGCCCGTTCCCGCACCGCGCGGCACTTCGCCTGGGCTTCGGCGAGCACCGTCTGGAGCCGGCTCATCAACGCGCCGTCGACGCCGTTCTCCTGACCACCCCACGGACCGTCCAAGAGCACGTCGCGCACGTCCACACCCAGCCGCAGCAGCTCGTCCCCACACGCCGCCAGCACTTCGCCTTGAAACCCCTCGCTCTTGAGCGCGCGCTCCTGGTCGAAGGTGCCCTCGGGGGCGGCGGTCGCTTCACTGGGCTTGGCGTCGCGCACGACACATCGCCCCACCAGCCGCAGCTTCAGTCCAAGCGGTACCGGCTCCGGCGGCGCGGGCAGCGGGCGGTGACACTGCACGCGGCTGGTGTCCCACGCGCCGGCTTCGAATCGAATGGGCTTGGGCGTCGCGCCGAGCAGCCACGCCGCGACGGCCCGCGAGAGCTGCGCCGACGACCGCAGCCCGCGCCCTTCCGCCGCCAGGGCCTTGCGCTCGAGCTCCGCGGCGGCCGCGGCGAACACGACGGCCGCATCGGCGGGCATCACGGCTCGACAAGGCACCAGCTGCGCCGCGGCGCGAAGCCCCTCACCGCGCTCCGTCAGCGCCTTCACCTGGGCCACCCGCAGCCCACACGCACGGCGCAGGCGGTGCTCGAGCGGGGCCAGCGCACCGTCCGAGGCGACGCCGCGCGCTTTGGCGAGCAGCGACGCGTGGTGCTCCACCGCGTCGCCCGTCGACGCGAGCCGCGCGACGACGTCGTCCGCGGCGCCACTTCGGCCAGGGGTCGTCCCAGGCAGCTGCGCCAAGCAGTCCAGCACTGCCGTGCCGCCCCGCTGCGTGCAGTGCTTCACCAGCTGCTCCGGCGGCGCGTCGAGCGGAAGGGCACTTGCGGGCAGCACGTCGTCTCGGCTGGGCGCGGCGGCGGCGAGGGACTGCGAGTCCGGCGTGAGCCGTTCCGACTGTGCGGTGGCCACCGCGAGCGCCACGGCAGACGACAGCTCGTCGGCCCGCGGCCCCAGCTCGTCGCGCAGCAGCTGCCGCAGCGCAGGCTCGGTGAAGTCTTGGGCCATGGCGTCGAGCTCACGCTGGAACTGGCGCTCGTTCGCGGCGGACTCGGCGAGCGCGCGCAGACACACCCGCGCGCAGGTCAGCCGCGCGCGCCGCGCTTCGGTCTGGGCCGCCAACAGGTGCTCCCCCGGCGCGCCCTGCACGGCCGCCTCCTCGAAGCGGGCGGCGTCGAGCCGAAAGGACGCGTACGACGCACAGCGGCCACCAGACGCTCGCAGCGCGTCGGTGCGCTCAGGCCAGCTCTTGGGCGTGGTGACGCAGCTGAGCGCAGCGACCAGCCCGACACACCAAGCGCCCAAGAGCGCCCGTCGCCGCTCGGCCGTCACAGCGAGCCGCAGTCCACGGAGTTGCCGATGACGCGCACCTTGACGTCCTTCTTCGCGCCGACGCTGAGGCTGCGCCACTTGCCTTCGTTCAGGTCGCACTGCCACGCCTCTCCTTTGGGCCCGGCCAGCAGCACGGTGTACGTCTCACGCCGAGGGCCTTCGCGCTCGCAGCCGACGCAGTGGCCGGTGCGGCCGAGGCGCACGGCGGGCCAGCGCGGCGCGTCGCTCAGCGAGTCACCCTTCGCCGTCTCTTGCCGGCTCTTCTGCCAGCGATCGACGGTGAAGGTGCAGCGATCGTCGTAGATGGGCTCCTCGCGGTACTTCGGGGTGCACTCGCGGCGGCGTTCGAAGGTGCCGTCGCCCTTGTCCACGTCGCGGGTGCTGCAGCTCTCGCCGTCGGGAATGCGCTTGGTGCTGCGCTGCTCTTTGTGCCGAGAGACGCCGTAGGCGCCGGAGGGCAGCGAATCACACCAGGCGGAGTCGCTGGTGGGCGTGAGCGCTTCGATGTCCACGGCCCGCGTCCAACGGTGGCCTTGGACGGTGGCGGTCGACGGCTTGGTCCAGAAGGTGGCCAGGCCGCAGAAGCCACAGCCGAGCACGGCGATGGCGGCGAGCACGTACAGCCAGGTCGGCCGGCCTTTGGGGGCGTCGGTGGAAGCCGGCGGCGGCGGGCCTTTGACGCGGTCCTGCCGCGTGGCGACGGCCTTGCTGCCGTCCATGGGGCTGCCGCAGTGGCGACAGTTGTTGGCCTTGGCGCCGTTGGGCGTGTTGCAGGCGGGGCAGTTGCGGTCCACGCCGTCGTAGGCGCCGTTGTACGCGGTCTCTTGGCCTTCGGGCGGGAAGTAGCGGCGCTTGGCGTCCTGAGGACCGCCGCACTGCGGGCAGAAGCGGTTGGACTTGCCGAGGAGCGCGGTGGTGCCGCAGTACTGGCAGTCCCACCACATCTCGTAGACGCCGACGACGTCGCTGCGCTCGTGGGCCTTGACCTGCGGCGCGCTGGGGAGCGCCTTGCCGAGCTTCCCGTCGGACAGCCGTTGGAGCTCGCCGCGATCGAACCAGAGGTGGCCGCAGCCGGAGCAGACGTCGAGCTCGGTGTCTTCCAGCTCGAAGCCTTCGAGGGCCTGGACGCCGCAGGCCGGGCACGGCCGCACGCCGTCCTTCTTCTTCGCGCGGGCGACACGGGCCTGGAGGTCGTCCAAGCCGACGGCCTTGGACTTGAGGAACTGCTCGCCGTGCTTCCAGTCGACGAGCACGCCGCCGCAGCGGGTACAAGCAAAGCCGTGGGTGCCGTCGCCGAGCACGCCGTCGAGGCGGGTGAGGACTTCTTGATCGAGCGGGCAGCGCAGCGTCGTCACAAGACCGCGCAGTCTAGCCAGTGGACGGGCGCCGTCAGCGTTCGAAGGTGCGAGTGCCGTGCTGGCATCACCCCGGTGACCTCCGGCGCGTCACGCGCCGCGCTTCGAGCCCATCGACGCCCCTGGCCCTTCAGTGCTTGAAGACGGCGCATGGCCGAAGCCGCGTACCTGAACCTGCTGCGTGAAGTGCTGACCCGGGGCCGCCCGCGCACCGACCGCACGGGAGTCGGCACGCGCGGCATCTTCGGCGCGCAGCTGCGCTTCGACCTGCGAGAGAGCTTCCCGCTGCTGACGACGAAGAAGGTGCACCTCAAGTCCATCATTCACGAGCTGCTCTGGTTCATCTCCGGCAGCACCGACGTGCGGCCGCTGCAGGCGGCCGGCGTCACCATTTGGGACGAGTGGGCCACCGCCGAGCAGTGCGCGCGCTTCGGCCGCGACGCCGGAGACTTGGGCCCCGTCTACGGCCACCAGTGGCGCAACTTCGGCGCGACCAAGCGGTCCGACGGGCGCTACGCCGACGACGGCGTGGACCAGCTGGGCCAGGTGCTGCGCGACATTCGTACGAACCCGGCCAGCCGCCGACTGTTGGTGAGCGGCTGGAACCCGAAGGAAGCGACGCAGGTGGCGCTGCCGCCGTGCCACACGCTCTTCCAATTCCACGTGCAGGACGGCGAGGTGTCCTGCCACCTGTACCAGCGCAGCGCGGACCTGTTTCTGGGCGTGCCCTTCAACATCGCCAGCTACGCGCTGCTCACGCTCATGGTCGCGCAGGTGACGGGGAACCGACCCGGCGACTTCGTGCACAGCTTCGGCGACGTGCACCTGTATTCGAACCACATCGAGCAGGCGCAGCTCCAGCTGTCCCGCGACGTCCGCCCGCCGCCGCGCATGAAGCTGACGACGGGACGCGGCGCGCTCGAGGAGTACCGCTTCGAAGACTTCACGCTCGAAGGGTACGAGCCGCACCCGGCCATCAAGGCCCCGGTGGCCGTGTGAAGCCGCTCGCGCTCATCGTGGCCATGGCGGACAACCGCGTCATCGGCCGCAACGGCACGCTGCCCTGGCACCTGCCGGAGGACCTCAAACGCTTCAAGGCGCTCACCATGGGCCACGCGATTCTCATGGGGCGCGCCACACATGAGTCCATTGGCAAGGCGCTGCCGGGGCGGCGGAACATCGTCATCAGTCGGACGCCGGGGGCGAGCTTCCAAGGCTGCGAGGTGGCGGCGAGCCTGGACGACGCGCTGAGCCTCGCGCGAACGACGGACGCGCAGCCCTTCGTCATCGGCGGCGCGCAGCTGTACGCCGCGGCGCTCTCCGCGGTCACGCACCTCTTCGTGACCCACGTGGACGGTGAGGTCGGCGGAGACACGTTCTTCCCCGTCGTCGACTGGGCGGAGTGGCGAGAGGTCCGCCGAGAGCAGCGGCAGGGCTACCGCTTCGTGGATTACGAGCGCGCGCGGTAGCGCCGCACGTCGGCACCGCCAGCCACTGCGGCTTCCGACCTGTTCGACCGCCTCTGTCCGTCGGGCGCGGAGCATTTTTCCGTGCGCGCGACGAAGGCTGTCGCTACTTCGAGCAACCTTGAACAAACCTTGTTCAGGTCGAACAGGGTCACGACAACGGAGGTCGACGATGGAACGAAGCGCGTTGCGCGCAGGGTGGCTCATTGCCTTCACGGCACTGAGCATGGCGAATCTGGGATGTGACGGGACCGCAGGCACGGACGGCGGCACTGGTGGCACCGCCGGCACGGCTGGCACTGGCGGCACGGCTGGCACTGGCGGCACGGCTGGCACTGGTGGCACTGGTGGCACGGCTGGAACTGGTGGCACCGCTGGCACTGGTGGCACCGCTGGCACTGGTGGCACGGCTGGCACTGGTGGCACCGCTGGCACTGGTGGCACGGCTGGCACTGGCGGCACGGCTGGCACTGGCGGCACGGCTGGCACTGGCGGCACTGCGGGGGTGGGCGGGCAGGACGCAGGCGTGGGCGACATCGTCGCGGTGGCGCAGAGCGCGTCGGAGTTCTCGACGTTGGTCGCTGCGGCGACCCGCGCAGGCCTCGTCGGCGCGCTGAGCGCGAGCACGCCGCGCAAGACAGTCTTCGCCCCGACGAACGCCGCCTTTCAGGCGCTCTTCACGCAGCTGGGCGTCTCCGGCGTCAACGACCTGAGCGCCGACCAACTCGGCATCATCCTCAAGTACCACGTGCTCCCCACCGAGGTGCGCTCGGCACAGGCGGTCGCGGCGGCGATGAGCAACTCCACCGTGACGAGCCTGGGCGGCACGGTGGCCCTGTCCATGTCCGGCATGACGGTGCGGCTCGACGCGCGCGCTTCGGTGACGGCGGTGGACATCAACGCCAGCAACGGCGTCATTCACCGCATCGACCAGGTCCTTCTCCCGTCGATGCTGGACGTGGCGACGACGGACACGCGCTTCAGCTCGCTGGCGGCGGCGGTGGTGGCGTCGAACCAGCCGGCGCTCGTCGCCCAGCTCGACGACAACGCGCTGAGCCCCAAGCTCACGCTCTTCGCCCCGACGAACGCCGGCTTCGACGCGCTGGTGACGGCGCTGCGCGGAACGGACGACGGCGGCGCGACGGGCATCACCTCGCTGACGAGCTTCACGCCCGCGCAGCTGCGGCCGGTGCTCGCCTACCACGTCATCGGCGACGAGGTGCTCGCCGCTGAAGTCCCGGCCAGCGCGTCGGTGCCTGCGCTCGGCGGTTCGCTGCGCGTCACGCGCTCGGGCAGCAACGTCACGGTCGACGGCGTGAGCGTCGCCATCGCCGACCTGCGCACGTCCAACGGCGTCATTCACGCCATTGGCTCGGTGCTGCTCCCCAGCATCACCGACCTGGCGACGGCGCCGGCCAACGCAGCGGACTACGGCTCGCTGGCGGCGGCCATCATCCGCGCGGACACGCTCACGGACGGCGGCATCAACGCGGCGGGCATCGCCGCGGCGCTCGACGCACCTCGGGCGGACGGCGGCCTGTTCACCGTCTTCGCGCCGACCAACACCGCCTTCGGTGCCGTCGTGACGGCGCTGCGTGGCACGGACGACGGCGGGACGACGGGCATCACCGCGCTGACGAGCTTCTCGGCGGAGCAGCTCGCGCCGATCCTCCGCTACCACGTGGCGCCCAGCCGCATCTTCGCCTCGCAGGTGCCGAGCACCGCCACGGCCGTCGGCACGCTGGGTGGAACCGTGTCGGCGGTGCGTGCCGACGGAGGCGTCTGGGTCGACGGCAAGCAGGTGGCGATCGGCAACGTGTTCGCGTCGAACGGCGTGGTGCACGTGCTGTCCGACGTGCTGCTCCCGAGCATCGCCGACATCGTGACGACGGAGCCTTCGCTGTCGACGCTGGCCTCGCTCGTGGCCCAAGCACCGACGGTGGCCACTGCGCTCGACGGGACGACGAACTTCACGCTGTTCGCCCCCAACAACGGCGGGCTGGTGGGCGTCACCCCGCCGTCGGGTCAGGCGCTGACGGACCTGCTCCTCTTCCACGCCGGGACGAACGCGGGCGCGGCGATGTCGCCCATTTACGCGGCGACGGTGCTCGGCCTCTCTGGGCCGGTGACGTTGGGGACGGCGCTGACGGCGCGCAGCCTCACCGTCGGCCCCGTCACTGGCACGGTGCGCGTCGCGCCCATTCCTCAGGCCGGCATGGCGCCCACGCTCACGACGTCGTCCACCCGAGTCGTCAGCGCCAACCTGTTCTCGTCGAACGGCGTCATCCACGTCATCAACGGGGTGCTCGTGCCGTAAGGCCGCCTTCGCCCGTCCCCCCCCGCGGCGAACGAGGCCCCGCCTCCAGTGTCCCGAGCGACGCTGGAGGCGGTCTCGTTTTCGAAGCCCAGCTGCGCGGACGAGCTCTACTTCTTCGCCTTGGGCGCCGGCGCTTCCGGCATGACCAGGCGGCTCATGAAGTCCACCACCGCCGTCACCTGCGCGTCGGTGTAGCCCTTCATCACCTTCACCATCTTCGGGTCGGCGTTCTTCCGCGCGCCGTCGCGAATCGCCTTGGCCTGGCGCTCGAGGTACTTGAAGTGCTGGCCGGCGAGCACCGGGTACAGCTTCTTCGCGTTGCCTTCACCGGAGCGGCCGTGACAGCTGACGCAGTCGCGCTGGTACAACGTCTGCCCTTCGTCGAGCGCGGCCCCGTCGCCGCGCCCGTTGTCCCGGGGAATGGGCAGGCTCTTGAGGTACGCGGCCACGTCCGCCAGCGCCTGCGCGTCCTTCAGCTGGGCGGCGGCGGGCTGCATCACTTCCACCGCGCGCACGCCGGCCCGAATGTCGGCGAGCTGCTTGATGAGGACCGCCGGGTGCTGGCCGGCGAGCTGCGGGAAGCTGCCGTCGGGTTGCCCCGCGCCGGTGGGGAGGTGGCACGACGCGCACGTGGCCTCGTAGAGCGCCTGGCCGTTGGCCACGTCGCCCTTCTTCACCGACGCCTTGGTGAGCTCTTGCTTGGCGACGACCTCGGGCTTGGGCGCGGCCACGGCCACCCCTGCCAACAGCACCGACACACTCCACACGCGCTTCATCTGAAGATTCTCCAGGCTTCGAGCACTGCGCCGAAAACGCGCTTGTAGCAGGGGACCTTCGCCGCGCGAGCCCCGAATGTCGCCGCGGGGGTCATGCCGAAACCGTGAAGAAGTGATGCGCGCCCGGTGCCACACTGCCGTCCGCCAGTCGCGATGGTGCGGACCGCATCACCTCCACCCGCTCTCACCACCCAGAGGTCACTCATGAGGACACTTGCCTGGCTCGTCCCCTCCGTCGCGCTCGCCACGCTGGCCGCGTGCGCCGCGCTCAAGGAGCGCCCTCCGTCGGACCCCACCACCACCGAAGCGCAGGCCGAGGAATCGAGGAACGCGCCCGCTGACGGGAAGCGGCGCACCGAGGTCCACTTCGACTCCGACACGGTGGACGGGGCGTTGACGAAGCCCGACGGACAGCTCGTCGTAGAGCCCAAGCGGACCAAACCCGACACGGTCGTCACGAGCCCGACGACCCTGCCGGAGGTCCCCGTCCTCACCCCGACGCCGCATGGCCGTGAAGCGAACACCGCTCCTGACCCCGAACGCGCGGTCGGCCACCTCGTGCGCCACTACGGCGTCAACCCCACCGTCGAGACGACGGCCGAGCGCTTCAGCACGTTCGGGGCCGACGTCGACACCGCGTCGTACACCCAGGCGCGAGCGGCGCTGGAGCAGGGCCGTCTGCCCCCGGAAGGCGCGGTGCGCGTCGAAGAGGTCGTCAACGCGTTCGACTACGGCTACCGCGCCCCCGAGAAGGAAGCCTTCGCGGTGCAGGTCGAGGCGTTCCCGTCACCGAGCCGCAAGGGCTACCACCTGCTCCACCTGGGCGTGAAGGCGAAGGAAGTGTCCAAGGCCGCCCGCAAGCCCGCGCACCTCGTCTTCACCATCGACGTGTCGGGCAGCATGCAGCAGGAGAACCGGCTGCCGCTGGTGAAGCGAGCGCTGAACCTGCTCGTGGGCCAGCTCGACGAGCGCGACCTCATCAGCATCGTCGTCTACGGCACGAGCGCGCGGGTGGCGCTGCCGCCGACGAACGCGACGCAGCAGGACGTCATCCACTCGGCCATCGCCGCGCTGGGCAGTGAAGGCAGCACCAACGTGCAGGCCGGCCTCGAGCTGGCGTACGAGCAGGCGCTGCGCGCGTTCCGCCCCGGCGCCATCAACCGCGTGGTGCTGCTGAGCGACGGCGTGGCCAACAACGGCCTCACCGACGCGCCGGGCCTCTGGGCCAAGGTGAAGGCGAAGGCGAGCGAAGGCATCACCCTGTCCACGGTGGGCTTCGGCATGGGCGACTACAACGACGTGCTCATGGAGCGCCTCGCCGACGACGGCGACGGCAACTACGCGTACGTGGACAAGCTCGAAGAAGCCCAGCGCATCTTCGTGGAGAACCTCACCGGCACCCTCCAGGTGGTGGCCAAGGACGTGAAGCTGCAGCTCGAGTTCGACCCGACCGTCGTCGAGCGCTACCGCCTGCTGGGCTTCGAGAACCGCGCGCTGTCCAGGCGCGACTTCGCCAACGACCGCGTCGACTCGGGGGACTTGGGCGCAGGCCACGCCGTCACCGCCATCTACGAGGTGAAGTTCAAGCGCCGCGACGCGCCGGCCTTCGCGACGTTCCGCGCCCGCTTCAAGGCCCCGGAGGGTGGTGCCTCGCAGTTGGTGGAGAAGGCCCTGCCGCTCCACGTCGTCAGAGACACCACCGCCGCCGCTACGCCGCCGGCGCGTCTGTCGCTCGTCGCTGCGGGCTTCGCGGAGAAGCTGCGCGGCAGCTACTGGGCGCGCACGGTGACGTACCAGCAGCTCCTCACCCAGCTCGACGAGCTGCCGGACACGCTGCGCGCACACCCCCAAGTCCAGGAGCTGCGCCGGCTGGTGACGGCGGCGAGCCGGCTCGACCTGCGGCCGGACCGCTTCGACGGGGTCGCCCCGGTGGCCAGCATGGACTTCGACCGGCTCCCCGTCCTCCAGTGACACGAAGCGTGAGCGCCAGCCGACCACGTCCACCCGGAGCGCGGGCTCCGCTGCCTTGGCTGTGGGCGGGCGGCGCGGCGCTGGTGGTGGTGCTGGGGTTGGCGCTCATGCTGTTCGAGCGAGAGCACCGCAGGCACGCGGCGCTGTTGGCTTCGCAAGAACACGCGTTGGTGCAGTTCGCGACCACCAGCCTCGCGCGGCAGCTCGAAGACGCGTGGCGGCTGGGGCGCGTGAAGGCGGAAGCGGCGCTGGAGAACCCGCTCGAGGAAGTGTCTGGCGTCGTGGCCTTCGATGACGCCGCCCGGCTGCTCTTTCCGCGGGTGGCGACGGGGCTGCGGCGCGAGCCCCCTCCAACGGACGACAGCCCCGCGGCGGACCGCTGGCGCCTCGCGCAGGCCGCCATCGCCGCGAGCACCGCCGGCCTACCCAAGGACACCGAAGCGGCCGTGCGCGCCATGCTCGCCCACCGCCGCCAGTATCGGCTGAGCCCACCGGACGACGTGCTGCCGCTGCTCGAGGTGCTCGAGGCGCTGCACGAGTCCCCGCGCACACCTGCGCCCGAGCTGATGCGGCTGGTGCTGCGCGAAGGCCTGGGGCCCGGACTGGCCGAAGAAGGGCTCCAGCGCGCGGTGCTCCGCGGGTGGAACGCGCTGCCCGACGCCGCGGCGCTGTGCCGCCGTGTGCTGCGGCTCTCGGAGCTGCACCTGGTCGACTCGTCCGGCCTGCGCTGTGAGGACGACGCCGCGCCGCCTGCGTGGCTCGCCCCGCCGTTCCCCGAGACGCTCTCGCTGCGCTGCGCGGACGGACAGTGCTGGCTGCTGCGCAGACAGGACACCGAGGCGCTGGCGGTGAAGGTCGACGTGCCGCTGCTCGTCACCGGCTTGTCGTTCGAAATGCGGCACCGCGGCCTGCTCGAGGTCGCCGACGCGCTGGAGCTCGACGCGCCGAAGGCCCAGGTGGCCGTGGGTGAGCTGCGACCGCGCGTGCGCCTCCCACGGCTCGCCGCGGCGGCTGACGAGGACGCGCAGGAGCTGTGGCTCAAGCGGGTGCTGGTGGCGCTCACGTTGGGCCTGGGCATCGGCGCGGCGGTGCTGACGAGCCTCGAGGCCCGCCGCCGCGCGCGCTTCGTCGCGCTGCAGAGCGACTTTCTGGCCACCATGAGTCACGAGCTGCGCACGCCGCTGACGGGCCTGCGCGTCATGGCGGAGACGTTGGAGCGAAGGCTGGAGGGAAACGACGCAGCCAAGGACTACCCGCAGCGCATGGTGCGCCAGCTCGACACGCTGTCGGCGCTCGTGGAGAACGTGCTGTCGTGGAGCCGCGTGGAGCACGGCCGGTGGACGCTGCACCGCACCCCGTGGCGACCGCAGACGCTCGGCGCCGCGCTGCAGGAAGAAGCGCGCACGTTGGATCGCCCGGTGACGGTCGACGCGCGCGACGTCTCGGCGGAGCTGGTGGTGGACGCCGACGCCCAGCTGCTGGGGCTGCTCTTCTCGAACTTGCTGCGCAACGCGACCACGCACACCCAGCGAGCCCAGGCTTCGGTGCGGCTGACGGCGGAGCGGTCGGCCACGGGGCTCGTGCTGCGCTTCGTCGACGACGGGGCAGGCGTGCCGCGCGAGGAGTGGGAGCGCGTCTTCGAACCGTTCGAACGCGGCTCGGACGCCCAGGGACGCCGTGGGTCCGGCCTGGGCTTGGCGTTGTGCCGCCGCATCGCCGAGCTGCACGGCGGGACGCTGGGCATCGAAGCGTCGTCGCCCCAAGGCACCACCTGGCGCCTCGAGCTGCCCTCGAGCGGGGCGACGTGAGCGCTCGCTGCGCTCGAGCGTCTTCTTCAGAACCCCAGCGGCAGATCCTTCGCGCGCGCGCCGGCGGTCACCTTGGCGTTCTTCGGGAACAGCTGCAGCGCCTTCTGCCACGGGTAGCGCGGCATGAAGCCTTCGGGCCCCTTGCCGCCCGTCGCGAGCACCGGCTGGCCGAGCAGCTCTCGCAGCTGGTTCCAGTCGTCCATGCTCACCTTGCCCGGCACGTACGCCGTGCGGCTCAGGTACGCGTCGAACCAGGTCTGGTCCACCGGCAGCCCGGCCGAGACGACTTGGTTGCCGGCCAGCTTCTTGAACTTGAAGTCCTTGAGCTGCGCGAACGTCTTGTCGTCGACGGACTGGTTGTCCTGCGGCCGCATCACGTTGGACCAGAGGTTGTGGTTGAAGGTGTTGTTCGTCAGCTCCACGTCCGCCGGGTCCGCCATGAGGCGCAGCGCGTCGTTGTCGGCGAACTCGAAGATGTTCGCGTCGATGATGGCGCTCACGCCGTTCTCCACGCTGAGCAGGTGCCCGTTGCGGCCGTTGCCCTGGCCGAAGCGCAGGTCCCAGGAGAAGGCCAGCGTGTTGTTCTTGAAGACGACAGGCGCCGTGCCGTGCCCGCGCTGGACGACGACGGCGCGCACGTGGTGGTTGAGGATGAGGTTGTTCTCGAGCGTGTTGCCCGAGCCGATGCGAATCGCACCTTCGGCGCCGTTGACGAACAGGTTGTTGCGCACCACGCAGCCGGGCCGCGAGAGCCACAGGTGCTCCTGCTTCTCCGAGTTGTCGTAGTCCAGGTCGCCGTTGGGCTTGTATTGGTTGTCCGTCGCGCGATCGAAGACGAAGCCGTCGACCACCGCGCCGGTGTGGTCGTCGGTGCCCTCGACGACGTAGCCGTCGCGGCGGCCCTTGTACTCAGCGGGCGCGAGGAGCCGCGTGGGGTGCTTCCACGGGTTGCGCTCCTTGAAGTCCGCGTCGTAGCCGCCGAGCAGCGACACGTAGGGCGCTCCAATCTTGAAGCGCCCGGTCTTGAGCTTGCCCACGTACTCCCCTTCGGCCACGTGCACCGAGTCACCCGGCCCGACCTTCTCGAGCGGCTGCCAGGGGTCCTTGAAGGGCTTCTCTTTCGAACCGTCTCCGCCCGTGGCGCCGGCGCGGACGAACCACGCGCGCCCCTGCGGCCGGGCCGAGGGCGTGTTCGCCGACGGCGCGTCGTACGGCTCGAGGCTGTCGAGCTGCAGGCCCGCCTTGGGGAAGCTCTTGAGCGCGAACGCGGTGCCCTTGGCGAGGTACAGCTTGGGCGGCGTGCCAGAGCCCTGCCAGTAGCCGCTCGCCGCGTCCGCCGCGCGGCCGGCCGTGCTGCCCTTCTTGAAGAAGCCGGTGAAGCGCGCGTAGTCCCCGGTCGCTTCGTGGAGGAACACGCCGGCGCACTCGTCGGCTTTGAAGGGCGCGGGCACGCCGGACACGTTGGCCACGCCGCTGACCGCGACGACCAACTCCAGCGCTTGGCCTTCGACGCTCTCGGGCTTGGACAGCCACGAGGACACCTCGACGCGCTTGTACGTCTTGGCCGGGCCGGTCGGCGCTTCGGCGGCCAGGCTGACGGTGAGCGGTCGCACCCGCGCGCCGGCGTTGCCCGCACCCTTCGGTGCCAACAGCAGCAGCGCCTTGTCCAGGTCCATGGCCGGCGCGACGCCGGACGGTGGCTTGCCGCCCTTGGCAATCATCGGCAGCCCGAGCACCTGCCGCGCTTTGTTGAAGTCGTCCATGACGAGCTTGCCGGGCGACGCCGCGGTCCGCTTGCTGACGTGGTCCAGCCAGTCGGGGTCGACGGGGAGCTGCGGGTTCTTCACCTCGTTGCCTGCCACCTTGAGGAAGCCCACCTCGTCGAGCAGCTCGAGCTCCTTGTCGTCGATGGGCAGGTCCTTCCCGTCGACGAAGAACTTGAGGTTCGAATAGAGGTTCATGAAGAACACGTTGCCCTCGAGCGTGCTCTTGTCTGGTTTGGCGGTCAGGTAGATGGCGTTGCTGTCAGAAAAGACAAGCAGGTTGTTGCTGACGCTCGCGCTCGCCTTGAGCGCCAGCGCCGAGCCGTTGTACGCGCCCTTCCCCGGCTCCTTGAAGGCCATGGTGAAGGCGACGGTGTTGTTCTTCACCACCGCGACGGCGCCCTTGTCGGTGGTGGAGTTGACGTTGATGCCCCAGTTCACCGCGTTGACCACCAGGTTGTTCTCGATGGTGGAGCCCGCGGCCGCCACGATGCCGTCGAAGCCCGGGTTGACGATGACACAGTTGCGGATGATGGCCGGCAGCGCGAAGCGCATGGGCCCGTCGCAGGACGGGTACTCCTTGCGGCCGAGCTGCTCGTCCGTCTCGTAAGGGCACTGCGCGCGCTGGTCGAAGACGAAGCCGTCGAGCACCGTGCCCTTCTTCGTCGAGACGAAGCGCTCCTGCTTGGGTCGGTTCTTCGAAGCGGCGTCCCACAACAGCTGCGTCGGGTTCTTCCACGGGTCCCGCGTCTTGAAGTCGGCGTCGTAGCCGCCGAGCAGCTGGAGCTCGTCGACCGGCACTTCCCACATGCCCGCGCCGAGCCGCCCGAAGTAGCGGCCGCCGGCGACGTGCACCACGTCTCCCGTCTGGCACTGGTCGAGGGCTTGCCAGGGGTCCGCGAACGGCTTGGCGCGCGAACCGTCACCGTCCGCGCCGGCGCGAACGAACCAGTCTCGCGCGTGCGCCGAAGGAGCGAGGAGAAGGACCACCACGGCGGCCGTCGTCACGAGGCTCTTCATGGCGGGCGCTTGTAGCAAGGCTCGCCCTGCGCAGGCGGCGCGTTTGCGGGCAGGCTTGCGACATGCGCGCTCGGCTGTGGCTCTTGTCCGCCGGAGTCCCCGGCTTCTCTTCGGGGCAGTGCGTCGAACCGTGACTCGTTGATCTTCCGGCACCCACAGGTCGGTGGTGTGCGCTCAATGTCCTCGGTCGACGCCTAAACCCATTCAATTACAGACACTTGGCTTCTCAATTTCTGCGACTGCCCCGCGCAGCCCGTGTCTTGGAAGCATGACCTCGGGAATCGACCCCAACGCCCCCCGCATTCAGCAGCGCCCGCCAGCGCCACCGCCGCGGCGGGAAGCGGAGGTCAAGGCTCCGGCGGAGAAGCCCGAAGAGAAGAAGGTCGAGCCGAAGGACACTTTCACCCCGGCGCCGCAGCGCCCGCCCGCAAGCCCTCCGCCGACGAGCGGGGACCAGCCGAAGGAACAGAAGGGCGTGGGCTCCACGCCGCCGCCGAACAAGCTCTTCAACCCCACGGGCAAGGTGAACGTGTCGATGCAGGGCGACACCGTCACGCTGACGGCGCAGGGCTCGGTCAGCGCGGGCAGTGACACCAAGCCAGGCGGCGCGGCGATTCCCGGCATCAAGCCGCGCCTTCAGGGCGGCGTGTCGGGCGAACTGAGCGCGCAGGTGAAGGTCGAAGTCCCCAAGGCCGGCGCGACGGAAGCGCTGCGCTCCGGCCAGCTGCCCAACCCGGCGGACCCCAGCTCGCTCCCGACGGGCACCAAGCTGACTGCCGAGGTGAAGTCCGAGGTGGGCGCGAATGGCACGCTGGCGCGCGGGCTGAAGGGGCTGGGCGGCGCGGTGCGCGGCGCGCTGGGCTTGAACGCCAACCTGGAACGGACCGACGGGGCCAAGGTCGAGCTCGAGAAGGTCAATGCAGACACGATGCGCGCCACCGTCACGCGGACCACCGAGCAGGGTGACGGCGCGTCGGTGCGAGGCATCGGCGCTCAGCAGCAGCAGTCGCTGACGCGCACGCAGCAGGCCGACTTCAAGATCAACACGCCTGAAGGCCGCGCGGCCTACGACAACTTCCTCAAGACCGGCCAGCTGCCGACCACGAACGCGCCCGGCGTCGAGGGCACCAAGCAGACGGTGGAGAAGAACGTCGCGGGCGGCCCGACGGTGCTGGGCCGGCAGCTCGGCGGTGGTGAGACGAACGTGCGCATCGAGTCCACCGACACGGGCCACCGCACCACCGCGAGCGGCTCCGGCCCGGGCTTGGGCGAAATCAACCGAGACACCGTCACCACGCCGCAGGGCATTCATTCCCGCACCGACATCAACGGCATCGTGTCGACGGAGTTCAAGCAGCTCAACGGCCAGCCGCCGTCGAAGGAGTACACGCTCAAGTTCGACGAGCCGAAGGCCGCGCAGCTGGCCCGCGCCGCCTTCACCGGCGAGCTCAAGGCCGGCCAGGAGGCCTTCCAGGTGAAGATGACGGAAGACCAGGCGCGCACCATGCTGCGCAACGCGCTCAACGCGCGGCAGCCCGGCTCGGGTGACGGCATGCGGCCGGAGGTGCTCGACCGGCAACTCGCGGTGCTCTCGGCGCGAGGACAACAGGACTTCGCGCAGCAGCTGTTCGGCGCGGCGTTCCCGCCGGCTGGTCGTCCGCGCACGCTCGCTGGCCAGGTGCAGTGAATGGGGTGAGGCTCCGCGTCGAGCTGGTTGTCGACGCGCTCCCCGTCAGCGCAGCGTGAAGCTCGCCACGCCGTCGTAGCTGCCGAACTCGGCGGCGTTCGCGAAGACGACCGCGCGCCCCGCGCCGCGCGGCACCTTGCACGTCAGGTGAACCTCTGCCGCGTCGGTCGGACCACACGCCTGCTCGCCCACGCGCGCCATCACCCAGACGCGGCCGGGGTTGGACAGCTCGAGCGTGAAGGTGTCGTCCACGTCGACCACGACGCTCGACGGGCTCTTGAGCGCCAGGCCCTCTCTGGCCAACCCAGGCCGAGCCAACGGCTGGCGAAGAAACTCCGCCCGTGACAGCCAATCTTCGCGCAGCTGCCAGCCCGGCTCGTCGGGGAAGTGGTCCAGGCCCGCCAGCTGCGGCGGAATGAAGAGGTAGTCGGTGCGGTAGGTGTCCTTCCCGTCTGGCCGCGTCGGGTCGTCCCACGTGGCGTCGAGCAGGTACCAGGCTCCTGCCACCTGCACGGCGTTCCACGCGTGGCCCACCGGCGCGAGCTGCCCGTCCTCTTCTCGCACCTCCCCCGTCACGTAGACGATGCGGTCGCCCGAGTGCCGCCCCAGCTCCACCAAGAGCCGCGCGTAGCCTTCACAGACCCCCAGCCGCGCGTCGAACACCGAGCGGGCGTCCTGCGGCTTACGTGGGCCGGTGACCGACGCGTCGTCGTAGCGCAGCCGCGTCACGACCCAGTCGTGCAGCGCCTTGACCCGCTCGAAGGGGTCGCTCACCCGCGCGGCGATGAAGCGCGCCACGGCTTCGGGGCTCGTCTCGTCCGCCGCCGTCAGCCCCTGCACCACGACGTGGGGTGTGTTGGGCCAGGGCCACGTCGTTCTCCCGACACGAAACGCGGGCTCTTCGGGCACGGGCGCCGGCGGCCGCGTGGACTTGGGCTCCGTCACGTCAGGCTCGTCGTCACCCGCAACTGGCTCGGACGGAGTCGGGGGCGCTGGGGAAGGAGCGGGCTCCACCGGCGCGTCGGGTTGGGAAGGCGGACGCGGGGAGGGAGTCGGTGGAGGTGGGGGCGGCGCGCGGCGCCAACGAGCCGCATCGCCGTACACGGTCGACACGACGACCGGCTTCACGTCGTCCGGCAGCGGCGCGCGCTCGTCTTCCTTCGTGCGGTACGGGTTCTCGGCCGCAGCGCGGTGCAGCCACTCGAGGCCCGACGCGGCGCTGACCACCACGCTGCGCGCGCGCTCGGCGGCCGCGCCGCTCTCCCCGTCGAGGAACCAGTCGCCGCGCGTCGCCAGCGCGGCGAAGGCGATCTTCGGCCAACTCAGCAGGAGCAGCGCGACGAAGACGACGTTGAGCGCCACGGTGCGCAGCGCCACGCGCGTCGGCCAGCTCAGCGCGCGCTTCTTGGGCAAGAGCCGCCGCGCGCGGCGCAGGCGCGCATGAAACGCGTCGGTGGCGCGCTTCTCCCACCACACCGGCAGCACGGGGAACAACAGCACGCCGCCGGCCACCGCGAGCCACGCCGGACCGCCCGCGAAGGCGACGAGAGATGACGCCAGCCACACGCCGAGCGCGGTGACGGTGAGCAGGCAGAGGACCCAGAGGAAGCGGAGCACCCGCGGACATTCTCGCCGCGAGCCTCGCGCGTGGACAGCGCCGCGGACGGCCGAGGCGCCAGGTGAGTGGCCTTCCACCTGAGCGCCGCGTCCAGGTCCACCGCGCTCGGCCCAGACGGCGCCTGCACGTGCTCTTCATGCCGTGGGACAAGGAGCGCGCTGACGCACCCCGTGGACCTGGCAAGCCAGCGCCTGCAGCAAGCGTCCCACTCTGTTTGAGCGCGAGGAGGAGGCCGTGGTTGACGGAGCGCCCGCGTCGCTTCGGGCCAACAGCAGCGATGGCTCGGTCGGGCAGAGCCGCACGGTGCGGCTCCTCCGCACGGCCCTTCTTGATGATGGGTCGGCGCGGGGAACGAGTGTCGTTCACTCCGATGCAGTGTTGAGTTCGCTGGCCAATCCCCGCGCGGACCGCACGTGCCCTCGCGAGCGCCACGGCGGACGTCTGGAGGTCTCTTCACTCGCGCTGCGCAGGCCTCGAGCACCGCCGTGTTCGTCGTCACCCCGGCGCCGCTGACTGTTGGTTCTCACCAGGTTGGGCCAGTTGAGGCCTGAGTTTCTCACGAGCATTCCCCACCCCCCAGACGGGGTTTCTCACGAGGATTCCCCACCCCACCTCCGCGTGACGCCAGAGAGGGCTCCAGACCGGTCATGGCGACCGGCCAGGAGGCCCGATGGCGTTACCGAGCGGTGACCGTGCTCAAAGTCAGAGGAGTGCGACAGCAGTCGCTGATGGGCGTGACCCAAGGCCCGCATCGCGCTCAACACCGGGGCCGACCGGAAGAAGGTCAGCGTCACATCGCGACCGGCGAGCGCCAGGGGCTTTTCGTGGAGCGCGGCCCGGACGCGTGGCCGATGAGCTCGCCGCGCGAATCCTGAGCGGCCCTCGAGGGAACGAGACCACGAACATGGCGACGCTTGGGCGCGTTGCGAAGACGCGAACGACTTCATCGAGAAGCACCGGCTCGTGCGGCGCAACCGAGTCGAGGTGCCGCATGGAACATCGACGGCGGTCTTCCGCGTAGTGGTGCTCGACAACACCAAACCCATCCGCGGGAAGGGGGGCCAGGGGTCGCCAGCACATGTCTCTTTGGTGACAGTCTTGTCATCAACAGCCAACACAACCCGAACACTCTTGAAGTGTTACACGATTCGTCCGTCACCAAAGATGACAGAACTGTCAACTCTGAGACAGGAGCTGGCGACCCCTGCCCCACCCCTGCCTGCTCTTCGCGGTCGCGCGGTCAGCGGATCCATCGCACCCGACGTCCCGGGCTCGCACTGGCTCGTCGGCGCGGAAGGGAGCGAACGCCCCTAACCCCCCACGCTCTTCCTCGATGAAGCTCTCGCGGCGCCCATCGCGCCTCGGCCAGGAGCACGAACACACCGCGTGGCCCGCAAGCGCCAACGTCATCAGCACAGTCCAATCCGAGACCGCGCTCGACGCGTGGCCTTCCACCCGCCCGCCGCTTCGGCTCTCAGAAGGAAGGAGACCCGCGTGACTTTGCAGGCCTACGACTCCTCGAAGGAGCTGCGCGCGCGGAGCACCGCGACGGAGAAGCCCCCGAGCACAACCCCTCCTTCGCCAAGAGCCAATCGTGAAGCGCAGCGCGTGGCGCGGTCAGCTCCTGCCCGGGCCGGACGGACCGCAGCCAGTGCGGCTGGTTGACGAACCGCCCGGACACCGGCACGCCGTCGAAGCGCGGCTCCTCGAGCCAGAGAAACTCGTGCTGGGCGCAGGCTTCACCCACGCCCACCTTCACGAGGGAAAGCTGCGCTGCGCGAGGCGGGCGGCCGCGCGAAGCGGTGCGTCCGCCGGTCCCACCAACTCCACGGCCTTCTTCTTTGCCACGCGCGAACCCTCCTCAGCCGAGCAGCTTCATGAAGCGCAGGGCCACGTCCATGCGCTTCGTCATCACCTGACTCCACGCCGTCGCGCACGCGCCCCACGTCACCGGCGTCAGCCCATTCGCCGCGAAGAGAGCGAGCACGTCCCCGCCGCTGCGCAGCGCCCGCATTAACGCGGCGTACTGCGCCAGCGTGGCCACCGGCCCCTCGACGAGTTCCTCGGAGTCCAGGGCGTCGTCACCGACGGCGGCCTGGGCCTGCGCTGCCTGCGCAACGGCCGCGTGTGCCTGACTGAGGCGCGCCTCGGCCTCAGCCTGGCGCTGCCGCTCTTCGTCCGCGCGGCGCTGAGCTTCGGCGGCGGCCTCGGCCTGGCGCCGCTCCCGCTCCGCCCGACGCTCC
>JALHOS010000100.1 GCA_022842905.1 Myxococcaceae bacterium
TCGCCTGGGGCGAAGGCGCGCCCGCGGCGTCCGCTGCGGACGCCATGGCCTGAGCGTCGGCCGCGGCGCCGACGGCGGTGGTGCGGGCCGTGCGAATCATCCACGCGCTGTAGGCGCCGGCGACGAGCAGCAGCGCCGCGCCTTCGACGCGGGTGACGACGCCGTCGAGCAGCACCAGGGGAATCGCCAGCGTCGACGCCACGAGCACCGGCACCTCACGCCGCGCGAGCGCGCCTTCCACCTGCGCCGGCCTGAGCAGCGCCGTGGCGCCCAAGATGAGGCCCAGGTTGGCGATGTTGCTGCCCACGACGTTCCCCAGCGCGATGTCGCCGGCTCCGGCCCAGCTCGCCTTGATGCCCACCACCACCTCCGGCGCGCTCGTGCCGTAGGCCACCACCGTCAGACCGATGAGGAGCTGCGGCACGCCCAAGGCCCGCGCCAGGCCGGACGAGCCGCCGACGAGCCACTCGGCGCCGAAGTAGAGCAGCACGCCGCCGCCGAGGAGGAGGAACGCGTCCATGCCTGCGCTCATAGTGTCGTGCGAGGCCCTCCGCACGTCGGCTGCGGCGCTCGGCGTCCGCAGCGCCTGGTCAGCGTTCGCTGAACAGCGCCACCGCGAGGGTTTCTCTCGAGCGTCGGCCGCTACCAAGCTCGCTGGTGTGTTCGCAAGGGCTCGCTGCGTCCGAGTCGGCTGCCCGCCGAGCCCGCGCTGGTCGTCGATCAGCCCGGCCACTGAAGGCGCTGATACAACCACGACCCCTATGACCACTTCTCGCGTCCCTCCCCCTGGCGTTGGTCCTGTCGGCGTTCCTGCCCGCTCCACGCCCACGCCCACGCCCACGACCGCAGACGTCGACGCGCCTCCCGCCGCACCCGCAGCCGCCCCCGCCGCGCCCAAGGACACCTGGGTCTCCCGCAGCGTCGACGCGCTCGTCAACGCAGGCGCCGTGCTCGGGAATCTGATTCCCGGTCGTCGCGCGCCCACCGGAGGGACGAGCTACGACTGGAACCCAAGCCGGCCGGTGGACGCGGTGCCGCTGCCTCCGCTCCTCGAGCAGCTCGCCACGACGCCTGAAGGCCGACAGGTGGCCGCGCAGATCGCCAACGACTTCTACGCGTACACCGGCATTCCCGGCGCCAAGGCGCTCGCCGAGCAAGCCCTGGCCAACCCCAAGGCGCTCACCGAAGGGCTCATCGTCACGCCGGGTCAGCTGTCCGGCGGCCTGGAGACGTTGGGCACGGTCAAAGGTGCCACGCCGGTCGGCGCCACCACCAGCAACCTCCCGCGGCAGTTCGACCTCAACAAGCTCGCGGCGCTCCCGTACGAGAACCCGTTCAAGAAGGCGGCGAAGCCCGGCCCCGACGGCAAGCCGCCGCTCCCCGGCGAGACCGACGCGCTGAAGATGCTGGCGCCCGGACTGTGACGGGGCAGCCTGCCGGGGACGCTGTCCGACGCGCAGGCCAAGCGGAACACCGTCGTCGCCGAGGTGTTCGATCGCCTGGCGAGCAACGCCAACAAGACGGACGGCGAGCCGTTCGAGGTGACGTTCAAGGGCCAGCCGTACACGAACGTCGCCGACTTCCTGAGCGCGCTTCGAAGCGAAGGCTACGAGGTCGAAGTGTCCTTCCGCACTCGCACCGCCGACTTCGGTGACCTGAAGGCGGGTGAGCCCGGCAAGGTGCAGCCGCTCGCGGCCCCGATGATGCTGCGCACCGGCGTGAAGGACTCCAAGGGCAACGAGGCCATCGTCCCCGTGCCGCACTCCGAGGTCGTCATCTCGGTGAAGTCTCCCAAGGGCGCGCAGCCCAACCTCGACGCGAAGGTGCGCGCGTTCCAGGGAATCGACGGCGTGGGCTTCTTCCCCGCGGACATCTGGAACGAAGGCGCGTGGATGGGCGGCGTCGTCCGCGGGCCGCTCACCGGGGACCAGGCCGAGAAGGCCGTCAACGTGTCGGCGGGCCTCGTCGGCCTCATCGAGCAGACGGCGAAGAACCAGAAGCTCTTCACCGAGGGCTACGGCATGACCGGCGTCTGCAACGACTTCTCGGCCTTGGTTCAGCAGGCGGTGCTGGGCGAAGTGAACGAGTGGCCGTTGATCGGCCGGGACGAGCTGCTGCTCGCGGAGCTGCGCAAGCAGCCGCCGTCGGAGATGCGCGACACCCTCGAGCGCGCGATTCGGGAGACGCCCAACGACGTCAAGGTGGGGGTCCTCGCGCCGTCGACCGCCACGCCGAACGCGGACACCATTCGCCGAATCCTCGCGTCCATTGCCTACGAGGACGGCATGGAGCCGTGGACGCGCACGGTCGAGGCCAAGCGGATTTTGCGCGGCGGGTGAGTGAGCGGCGTGGCGTCGCTGCCCGCTACGGGATGAGGGTTCCTCGGTGAAGTTTGTACTGATCGAACGAGAGCCGAGACTTCTTGAAGCGGGAGTCGACGATCAACACAGAGTTGACGTCCTTTCGCGCCTTCGTTCGTGTCAACACAAGGCCCTGCTTCTCGAAGAAGTAGCTCTCAGCATTGACATACACCCGACCGCCCAGCGCTTGCAGTTCAGCAAGCGTTGAAGCTCTCTGCTGGGAGACGGGCCGTCCCAAGAGCCGTACGGCCCTCGAAGTTCCGTCCAAGCGGATGCTCACGAGCGTGTCCTTCAGGAAGATCAGATCGATGACGGGCAGCCGCTTGTCCAACTTCCTCGTCTCCACGACCTGATTCCGCAAGAGCACGCGGTCTTCAGGGTCGAGGAAGTCGTACGAAGACGGTTCGACCTCTCTTGCCGGAGCACCAAGCACTTCGCGAACCGCGTGGCGCGACATGCCCAATCTCAACGGGCCGATTCCTCGGTTGAGTTCAATCTCGTAGCTCATGGTCATTCTGTAGCTCGTCTCGACTCGGTCGCCGAGGCCGTCGCGCCGCGCCCTCAGTCGCCGGTGTAGTTGCGGATTCTCGCCACCGCGCCCAGGCCCTGCGCTGCCCAGCTCGCCAGCAGCCCCCCGACGGCGCGGAGCAGCTCCGCGTCCGCACCCTCGGCTGCGGGCCACGCGCGCGCGAGCGTGGCCACGGCCTCGGCGTCGTGCCACGTCCAGTACGACGGCTCCGGGAAGTTGCGGCGGAGGAGGTTCTCGGGGCCGTTCATGACGAGGGCCCGGCCCTCACAGGGCGTCGTCCACGCCGCCCGCAGCGAGCCGGCGCTGTCGAACGACACCACGCGGTGCAGGCCGCGCCCGCTGAAGACGTCTTCGCGCACGAGCTGCGTGGGGCTCTCGCCTGCCGGCAACCCCAGGCACACGTCGAACGCCGCCCGTGCGGCGGAGGCCAGGGCGATCGACGGCAGCTGCGGGCTGGGCTTGAGCTCTCCCAACCGCCCTCGCGCCTCGAGGCGCCGAAAGGCTGCCTCGGCGTCGATGAGCGCGGTCTGCCACTCACCGGCGGTGCCAGCCTGGCGGGCGACGAGCGCGTCCGTGCACTGCCGCAGGCGCACCAGACAGCCTCGCTCGAAGGCCAGCCACGCCTTCGCGACGTCGGGACGGACTGCGCCCTCGGGCATGAAGCGCGGGGGCCGCGTCAGGCCGGGCCAGTCCAGCCGGCTGAGCAGCTCGCGGACCTCGGCCAGCTGCGCGGTGGTGACTGCTGACAGCTCGAGGTCGTGCCGCACGCGTCGCTCCCACACCCGTTCAACGCCAGGCCGCGCACTCGAGCAGAAAAAAGGGAGGCGTCGACTGCCGCGGTGAGTGCTCCCGTCCTCACCGCCGACGCCTCGTTTCAGAAGACACGCGCCCGCACAAACCGTCGCACGCGGGGCCTACGTCAGCCCGGGGATTCCGCCACCGCCGGCCGGGAGCAGCTCCGGCGCGCCCCAGCTCTGCACGTCGGGGTAGCCCATGTAGTGCCAGCAGCTGAGCAGCAGGTTGCTGAAGCCCCGCTTGGGCACACCCTGCAGGTTCACGTAGCGCCCCATGCGGAAGTGGCCGTGCGCGCCGCCGGCCAGCACCACCAGGTCCTTGTCCGTCTGGTGCGTGTCGCCCTGCGACAGCTCGCTCCAGTGCACCACCAGCGTGTGGTCCCACAACGTCTTGCCGGCGCCGTCGGGCAGCGCCTCGAGCTCCTGGTGCAGCTGGCAAGACGCTTCGAACAGCAGCTTCTTGATGCGGCGAACGTTGGTGAAGGCGGCGGCGCTGCCGTCGTGGCTGAGGGTGTGGTGTCCCTCGGTGAGCCCCAGCGTGCGGTACACGCGGTCCGACGTGTTGCCCGACCAGTTGAAGTTCACCACCCGCGTCAGGTCGCACGCGAAGGCCATGGCCGACAGCTTGAAGAAGAGGTTCCCCACGTCGCGCCAGCGGGTGGCGTCGGTGGTGTTGTAGGCGGCGCCCAGCGTCAGCGGCGCACACGCGGCGTTCTGCGGCGTCAGCGCCGACAGCCCGCGCTCGACGTCTCGCAGCGACTCGGCGTGCTGCTGCAGCCGCGCGCGGTCCGCCGCCGACACCTTGGCCTGCAGCCCCGACAGCTCGCCCCTCACCAAGTCCAGCGCCGACTGCCGCATGGCCAGCCGTCGCAGCAGCCGCTGCTGGGAGGCCGTGTCCACGCCCGCGAAAATGCGGGTGTACGCGGTGAAGGGGTTGGTCTCGGCCGGAATCGGGTTCTGCGTGCCTTCGGGGCCGGCGTGCGCGTGCGTGTTCCAGATGTGGTTCGAGCTGTCGCCGACGCGGAAGTAGAGGTGCTTGAAGCGCAGGCCCGGCGCGTCCACGGCGATGCGGTCCCCCAGCGCCTTGTCGATGCTCGGGCCCCTCACGTAGCCGATGGTCTGCGTCTCGTTGCCACCCAGGGGGAAGCTCCCCGTGCCCGACTTCCACGGCGCCAGCGCGCTCCCGCCTTGTTGGTGGCCGTCGGCGCGCTCCGCGGCGGGGAGCCTTCCGTGGAACTTGTCCACGCCGTCCAGCACGAGCAGGTCCGAGCGGTACGCTTCGAAGGGCGAGAGCATGTCCGCGAACGCGAAGTTGGTCTCGTGCTTCGTCGCCATGCGCTGGGCAATGTGGTCGCCGTTGGCGGTGAACACGAAGATGACGCGCCGAGCGGGCGCGGCGGCCTGGCCCCAGCTCTCGAGCGCGGGCAGCGCCAGCGACAGCCCCGCGGCGCCCTGCAGGAACCTCCGTCGAGACACGGTCGTCATGGCGCCACCCGGCGAAAGAGGAAGTCGTCCGTCTGCGTCAGGCCCACGAAGAGCTCGCGCAGGTCTCCGCCCGACTCGGCGAAGCGGGCCTGGAGCCGGAAGGTGCTGCAGGCGTTCACCGCCGTCTCCTTGCGGCCGCTGGTGAAGCGGAAGGCCTGCGTGACGAAGCAGCTGCGCACCTGCGCCGACGTGGCCAGCTTCGTCACCAGGTCGAGCCCGTCCGTCACCGGGCCGTCGACGTCCGTGTTGGTCAGCTGCCCCAGCGTGGACAGCGCCCGGCCGCGCTCGTCGGCGCTGCGCGCGCGGCCGACGGCGTCGAAGCCCTCCAGTGGTACGCCGAGCGGGTCCATCACGCTGTGGCAGCCCGCGCAGGACGGGTTGCTGCGGTGCTGCGCCAGCCGGTCGGCCTGCGTCTGGTCCGCGCCGAGCTCGCCCAGTGAAGGAATGTCCGGCGGTGGAGCGGGGACCAGCTGGCAGAGCAGCTGCGTGCGCAGCCCCAGGCCGCGCATGACGATGCTGGTGCGCGCTTCCTTGTCGTGGGGAATGAGGGCGCCGCCCAACATCAACAGGCCGCCGCGGCGACCTGGCTGCTGGACCCGCGTCCACTGGGTGCCGGTGATGCCCGGCAGCCGGTAGTGCTGCGCCAGCGCGCCGTTGACGAAGGTGTGCTGCGAGGTGAGCAGCGTGGACAACTTCCCGTCGCCCTCGAGCAACACCGAGCGCACGAAGGCGCGTACCTCTTCGCGCAGGTCCTCGCCCAGCTTTGGGTCGAGCCCGGGGTAGGCGGCGGTGTCGCGGCGCAGCCCGCTCAGCTCGTCCACGTCCAGCCACTCTTCGAAGAGCTGGGTGAGGCGGCCGGCCTTCGGGTCCGCGAGGAGCCTTCGGGCCTCGCGCTCGACGTCCTGCGGAGTGCCCAGCCGGCCAGCCTCCGCAGCGCTCAGCAGCGCGTCGTCCGGGCCGGAGCGCCAGAAGAGGAAGGACAGGCGAGTCGCCAGCTCCTGCGGCCGCAGCGCGCGCACCGGCCCGCTGCCGACGTCGTCCACCTCGACGCGGTAGACGAAGTGCGGCGAGAGAAGGAACGCCAGCAGGACTCCTTCGATGGCCGTCTTGAAGTCGTCGCCGCGGATCCGCGCCTGCGCGTACAGCCCGACGAAGGCCTGGCGCTCGGCGGCGCTCAGCGCGCGGCGGTAGGCCCTGCGCCCGAAGCGCTCGATGAACTGCGTCGCGCAGGTGGTTTCATCACCCGTGCAGGGCACCAGCGCGGGCAGCGCCTCGACGGCCTTGGCGGCGATCGCCTCGGCGGCGTCGAAGTACTGCTGCATCAGCACCGACTTCACGTCGAGGAAGGCGGCGCTGTTCTTGAAGCCCAGCGACACCGGGTCGGCCGCGAAGCCGTCGACCTGCGCGTTGACGACGGCGCTCACCGCGGTGGTGCCGAAGAGGTCGGCGGCCGCGTGGCGGTACTCCTCGTGCGCGAGCCGCCGCAAGGGCGTGAGGTCCGGCGACGGCTCACTGGTGCAGGGGTTGGGCTCGGGCTCGTCCTGGGGCGGCGCGCCGTTCGTGCCGGGGGCCGCCGCGCCGAGGGGCTGGCCGAAGTCGAGCGCGCGGCCTTCGCAGCCGATGAGAAACAACGCGAAGACCGCGAGCGAGCGCTGCACGGATGCAGGCTTGTGCAACGGGCGATCCGCCCTCTAACCGGCTGAAGCGGAGTCCGGACTGGAGCACTCGTGCTCCGACCGAGCGGGGAGTGTTCCCCACAGGTGCCTCCTCGTGTGCACAGCAGCAGCTCGCTGCGTCGATCGAACGCATCCTGGTCGCAAAGCAGGCGGCGTAGCCTATTCTCGGTCACCGGACCGGATGATGCCGCCCCGACCGTTCTTACTCCAGTCATCCCAGTACCCGATTCTCTGCTTCAAGAAGGTCTTCCTTGCGGCGTCCATCCATTGGCAGGCGTCGATCGCGCTCTCCCTCTCTCGAAAGAGAGCGAAGTCCGAGGCTTCTCCCGGACCGAATTGAAGGGTGGGAGGAACGGCCAGCAACCTGTACCCACCAGATTCCTTGACGGCGCACGGGTACCGATGCGCCCGGTACTCGGGCGTCAAACGCTGGAACGTCGACAAGAAGAAGTGTTCCCTGTTGTAGTGAGCTCGTTGCGCGGCCAACTCTGGACGCGCGTCGGTCTCCTCCCTGCTTCCGTGCACGAGCACGAACTGCGGCTGAAACCGGTGCTTTGTCACTCGATCGGTCGGAATCCCGAATGTGTTGATGAAAACCTGTCGGTTCGCAGCTTGATCGAACCATGCGGCCCACTGAGCGAGTTGGTTGTAAGCCGCAGTGAACTCGTTGTGCATCTTGCCGTCTTGCGTGAACCACCGTTTGTGCGGTGTCTCAATTTCGACGAGCACTGGATAGATGGTGGCGCTGTCGAACGCGATCCACATGAAGTCGGGGATTTTCAGGCCATCGGCTTGGAGGCGCGGCTGACTCACGAGCGCCCCAGGAAACGGTGTGTGGCCCGAAGGCGGGAAGCTGTGAGCGCCGGGAACCAAGCACGGATGCCGCTCTAGGAATGCCTGCAGGTTCGACTCGTCTCGCGAGTCGTCCGAAGCAAGAAGTGCAGCCCAAGCTTCAGCCAATCGCATTTCGTACTCTTCCCACTTCATCGCGGGTGGTGAGTTCTCGGCAAGAACGTAGGTCGGCGTCAATCCGGCGTACTTTGCTGAAGGCATGCCAGAACGGTAGTCGATTGGCCCCCCGGGTTCACGACGCCTCTGCACTGTCCAAAGCGCGGAACGCCTTCAACTCAACAAAGGACCTCACATGAACAAGCTCATCGGAGAACAGGAAGAACAACCCGGGGGTTCGCGTGGTGAATGCGGAGCAGGGCCGAGTTCGGTCGAGGCGGGAAGTGGTGGCGGAGGCGAAAGTCGCGGTGTCGGGCGCGCAGCGTAGACGAGGGCGAACCGCGCGGCACGGAGCGGTGGCGTGACGGTCGAAGTCGGGACGCTCGCTGAAGCCTCAGACGGCGAGGGAGAGCTGGGGCGGAGCCGTCTCGGGCGGCAACGTGCGAGAGGCGAGGAGGAAGCCCAACTCCTTGAGGCGGCGCTCGGCCTGCGTCGGCGTGGAGTGGACGGCGCGGACGCTGCGCGTGCCGCCGCACGGGCAGCGCAACACATCGACGCCGAAGGTGTGCTGGTGCAGCGTCGCCCAGTCGAGCAGGCGCTTGGGCCTGGCCTCGGCGCGCGATGACGGCGGTGGAGGTGAGGCGATGGGTACCTCCGGCTTCGCGGTAACGAGGGGCCTCACGGCAGCGTTGGGGGCGTAGACGCCGTGGAAGGACGTGAGGTGCAGCCTCAAGCGGAGGGACGAGGGCGACGAGCCTGCGGACGAGCTGCTCGGCGGTGACGGTGAAGGCGAGGCCCTTCTTTGGCGTGTACTCGGCGCGACGCGGGACCATGACTTGTTCGATTGGTTCCAGGATGTGGCGATTACGTCGAGCGGGCTGGGGCTGCCCGACGTGGCGTACAAGCGGAACCTCGACGTCGTGCAGCAGGATCGTGATGGCGTGACCCTGCGAAGGTGGACCCTTGTGCGCGCGTGGCCGGTGAAACTCTTCGCCGGCGAGTGGGACAATGAGAGCGATGAGAACGTCATCGAGTCCGTGACCCTGACCTTCGACTTTTTCGAGCTGACCTAGGCACCGCCCGCTTTTTCGGGGCAGGTGCGGCGATGACCGGCCCCGACGGATTCAGATCGAGAAGCGGCCCCTGTCGCAGGATCGCAACGAGCTCTCTGTTCGTTTCAGCTGTTTTGGACTTGCCACCCGCCGCGCGGCGCACCAGGCGGCCGCCTTCGAAGTCCAGTGCGGTGATGTTCTTCTTGAGCCGTTCGGCCGAATACTGACTGAGGTCGAGCGTGTAGGCCTCTGACTTTTCACCCGCCTCGCTGGAGTCACTGACACTGCTGTTGATTAGGTGCAGCAAACGGAAGTCGACCAGAATCTGGATCAGCTCGAATTCCGTCTGATGCCGATCGCGCTCTCTGAAGTCGATTCGAAAGTACGTGCATCGCTTGGCATCAAGGCAGAACTCCGTGACCGACTTCAGGCGTTGAATAGCCTTGGCACTCAGGTTCTTGCTTGTCGCGTCCTGCTTGAGCTCGTGAAGCTTGCGATCTGCTGCAGCCCCAGCGGCGAGATTGACGTCTTGGACACCCGCTTGGCGTGCGCTTGCGCGCTCCTGCGCCTTTGTGAGCGTCTCGGCGGCTAGTAGCAAGTAGTCTCGGGGAACGGCTCCGGATGCAAACATTAGTCGATCGAGAGATGTGCTTGAAAAGACGCTTGAGACTGAACCCACACCCGACTGCTTTGCATAGGTAAGAAGTAGCTTCTCTAGGAGTTCCTTTGCTCGGGCCGGATCCTGGAGCGTCAGGTCCAATTCAATTGCAGAGGCATCCTGCCCGAGTTGAAGCCCCTTCTGCTTCTCCGCCAGATACCAACGACTAAGATGTTTGATGGTAGCGACCTTCAGCCAAGTCTGGGTATCCCTAAATGCCGCATGAAGGTTGTCGAGGAGGAACGGCTGCTTCTCGATTGGGAGATGGTGAAAGTCATCCAGCATGAGGAAGGTCTTCTTCCCTGTCGAGTAGTAGAATCGCTTTAGTTCTTCATTGAGCCGCAGCGTGAGCTTTGAAGGACCGGTGTCTTTGAGGTCAACACCTACGGCATCGGCGATCTTCCGAGCCAGTGTCTTGAAAATCTCTGCCGCAGACAGACTGCTGGACGTCTGTAAATTCGCCCAAACAACGATCTCACCCTGTTCCTCAAGACGAGCCTTTGCCTCCAGGAGCAGGGCTGTCTTTCCAGCGCCGCGCCGCCCGAACATAAGGTGATGTCGTGACGATTGCGCAAGGGAAACATTATACATCGCGTTGCGCACATACTCAAGACTCGGCTGGGTTTCGGAGGTTCGCGCGCGACTCTGCAGCAACGAGACGAACTGCTCAATTCTTGTATCGGAGAGCGAGCCCACAGCTGTCGCGCCGTGGTCAGGCGGCGGAGTGTCCGTCACACGAAACGAGACCGATCCTTGGATCCCGTTGGTGGCGAGCCAACTGTCGCACATCTTGCCAAGGGCAATGGCGGCGCTGATTTCCTGCTTGTTGACATGAACAACAACGAGCAACTCACCCGGATACCTCTTGGCCTCAACAAGCACAGGATGGATATCTTGGTCTGTCAGGAGTTTCTGGACCTCAGAAGCGACGTCGCTAATCACAGCGTGACTCCTCTGTTTTTGAGATATTTCTCTGCAACCGCGAGCAAGGCCTGTGCCGACTTGAACGTCGACTTCGATACGCCTTCCCAGTGTGCGGCATCTGTCGGGTAGGGGTCGTAGTCGGCAGAATTTCGTGCCAGCCGAGCATTCTTCAGATCGTTCGCCCACGTTGCTTGGTTTGGGAAGTCGTCGGGGAGTTTCGTGGAAAGCTCGCTGTGAGCTTCGTGATCATCTCCTTGAGTGACCAGGAACACCACGGCGCGCATTGACTGGTACATCGCGTAGTATGCTCTGCTGATGGCGCAGCGATGTTCATTTTGCGCACTCGCTGTCGACGCTTGGTTGAGATGGAGCTTCGCTAAGCGATAGCGCGCTGCCGAAGCCTCCTGCATGAGCAAGAGAATCGGGCGCGAGTGCTTCTTGGTGAGCTGCTCGCCTTGAAAGAGGTGGCCCAAGTCTCGCTTCTTGAGCTCTGAAACCTTTTGAAGGTCAGCTTCGAATGGGTCCACTGGAATCGCTCCTCTCAGCACCGTGTTCAACCGAGAAGGACGAGATATCACGGTGTTCTACTTCCGGTGAGAGTCAGCTTGCTCGGCGGCCAAACGCTGTCGTGGCGCGGCGACGGCTGGCCGTCCCCTGGTCTCCTGCGGAGGCGCTTTCTTACTGCATGGTAGACATCATCGCGGGGCCCTCGGGACTGGTTGGACGCGTTCGCGGGATGAAGGTGCGCGAGGAGCGGGTGCTGTCTGACCGCAAAGTCGCGAAGGCCGGCTCGCAGTTCGAGGAGCTTCTGGCAGCTTGCTGGGAAGCGACGGACGAGCATGGCCCCTACGACTTCGGCAACAAGCCCATCGACTGGGGCTCGGTGCTGCAAGGTGACCGGTTCTTCACGCTTCTGAACATCCGCGCGCTGACGTACGGGCCGGAGTACGGCTTCGCGGTCTCGTGCCGGAACTGCCGCGCGCGGATCGAGTGGGAGGTGAACCTCAGGAAGCTCCCGGTTCGCTCGCTCGCGCCCGAGAGCCGCGAGGCCTTCATGGCCGGGAACCGCTTCGAAACCACGCTCCCCAGTGCAGGCAACCGCGTTTGGTTCAAGCTCGTGACCGGCGACGACGAGCGCAAGCTCCCTGCGCTTCAGCGCGCTGCCCCCGACCGGCTGCTTTCGTCGGTGCTCGCCTACCGCGTCCTAGAGAGGTCGACGGCGTCGAACCGAAGGACAAGCGCGCCTTCCTCGAAGACCTCACGCTCCGCGACGCCGACTTCCTCGTCGACGAGTTCGACCGCGTCGATTGCGGCGTCGACACCACCATCGAAGTCGAGTGCCCGGAGTGCCGAGAGGTCCAGGACGTCGAGCCCTGAAGAACAGGAAGAACAACCCGGGGGTTCGCGTGGTGAATGCGGAGCAGGGCCGAGTTCGGTCGAGGCGGGAAGTGGTGGCGGAGGCGAAAGTCGCGGTGTCGGGCGCGCAGCGTAGACGAGGGCGAACCGCGCGGCACGGAGCGGTGGCGTGACGGTCGAAGTCGGGACGCTCGCTGAAGCCTCAGACGGCGAGGGAGAGCTGGGGCGGAGCCGTCTCGGGCGGCAACGTGCGAGAGGCGAGGAGGAAGCCCAACTCCTTGAGGCGGCGCTCGGCCTGCGTCGGCGTGGAGTGGACGGCGCGGACGCTGCGCGTGCCGCCGCACGGGCAGCGCAACACATCGACGCCGAAGGTGTGCTGGTGCAGCGTCGCCCAGTCGAGCAGGCGCTTGGGCCTGGCCTCGGCGCGCGATGACGGCGGTGGAGGTGAGGCGATGGGTACCTCCGGCTTCGCGGTAACGAGGGGCCTCACGGCAGCGTTGGGGGCGTAGACGCCGTGGAAGGACGTGAGGTGCAGCCTCAAGCGGAGGGACGAGGGCGACGAGCCTGCGGACGAGCTGCTCGGCGGTGACGGTGAAGGCGAGGCCCTTCTTTGGCGTGTACTCGTAGCGGCCGTCGTCGAGGCGGCGGAGTCGGCACTCGGCCACCGGCCTCCGCGCCCCGTAGCCACAGAGCCGTTCGAGCCCCTGTCTGTCATTGCCGTGGACGGCGGTGTCGGCGTGCAGGGAGAAGCCGGCCTCGACGGCGACGCGGCGCCGACTGGGCGAGGGCGGTGCAGGCGGCAGCGGCAAGCGCTCCTGGACGCGCGCTGCTGGAGCAGCTCGAAGTCGTCGTCAGCCCAGCCGGCGTCGTCGTCGGGCCAGCGCCGGCGCACGAGACGCAGCACGCGACGCAGCACGCGACGCAGCACGCGACGCAGCACGGCGGCGACGTCGTCGTCCGAAGGACGAGGCAGCGTCACCACCTCGCCGTCGTCTGCCCAGAGCGCTTCAGGCACGAGGAGGTGGAGGTGCGGCGTCAGCTGCAGGCTGCTCCCGAACCACTGCCAGAAGCAGACGGCACCTCCACGCAAGCCGCCCGTCACGCCGAGGCGGGACTCGGCGCAGGCGTGGCACGTCACCTCGACGAAGCCGCGGCGGACGTCGCCGCAGTGGAGGTAGCGCAGCACCTCTTGCTTCACGCGCCGGGGCACGAGGGGCGACACCGCCGGCCAGCCCCGGCGGAAGGCGCCGTGCAGCACGGACAACTCCGGCACTCGACGTCGCTCCCCCTCGCCCACCCCCGAGGTCTACCGGCGAGGCCTGACACCGACGGACCGTCGAGCACGTCGCGTGAGTGAGGGCTCAGGCGCTCGACGGCGGAGGCGCCACGGTCGTCACTGGAGCACTCGTGCTCCGACCGAGCGGGGAGTGTTCCCCACAGGTGCCTCCTCGTGTGCACAGCAGCACGCGAAGCGGAGGCGCGAGCTTCGCTGTCCCGAACACCTGCAGCCCTCGAGGTGGACGGGACTTCGGTCGTCGCTGTCGACCCGCGCCGTTCGCTTGTGCGTCACCGCTCCGGCTCCGCAAGCGGGTGCAATCAGGCGGATGCGCTCTTTTCAGTGAAGAGCCAGCGCCGCGCTCCGTCGAAGCGCCCGCGCCGCATCGGTGCGGAGCGCCACCTTTCACTCACGAACGGAAAAACACCCCCATGAAGAACATCCTTGCTGCCGTGTCCCTCGTCGCCGCTGTCTCCGCCTTCGCGGGTGCGCCGCCCGCGGCTGCCGTCGAGAAGAAGGCCGCCGCCGCGGAGAAGAAGGTGGAGGCCGCCGCGAAGGTCGAGGAGAAGAAGGCCGAAGCCGCCGCGAAGCCTGAAGAGAAGAAGGCCGCCGCCGCGGAGAAGAAGGTGGAAGCCGCCGCGAAGGTCGAGGAGAAGAAGGTGGAGGCTGCCGCGAAGCCCGAAGAGAAGAAGGCCGAGCCCGCGAAGAAGTAAGCGGCTCAGCGCTCGAGCAGCAGCTCGGGCTCGAGGCGGCCACCATTTCCATCGGCGCTGTCTCGAGCCCGTCTTCGCGAACCAGCGTCAGCGCGTGTCGGCCCGGCGTCGCCTTGGCTCGAACACCCGCGTCGTGCCCAGCTGCCCGTCGATGGACACCTTTGCCCCCGGGTCGCTGCCGACGGACACAAGGCTGCTGCGTGAGCTCCGCCGTGCCGCCCAGACCGCGGGGTTGGGTGGCGCTAGCCACGTCACCCTTCACCTAGCGCTCGAGGGACAGGGAGCCCGGCTTCACGTTCACCTGGGCCGGTCCTCCGATTCGTTGACGAAGGTGACGGCGCGCGGCCCCGCGAGCAGCTTCACGCGGAACAGCGGCGCAGTGCCGCGCACCTCACCGTCGATGAGCACCTTCGACCAGGGCGCCGTGTCGAGCGTCACCGCGCCGGGCGAGTCCTGCTGCTGTGCCGAGGCGTGCGCGCTCGGCAGCGGATCCAGCGCATCACGAGGTTGGTCGGCGACGTCTGCACGCCGAACCTGCGCCAGCGGCATGAGCATCACGAGAGGCTGAGGAGCGCGACGCGGCGCGACAGCTGCCCGCGCCTGTGGGCGTTCACGTACAGCGACCTTCAGGCTCGATTTGGGCGACCGGCCTCCACGCGCCTGTACTCATTCCGGCCGTAGGGAATGCTCCGTTGCCGTGTCAAACACCGCGTGCTCGTGACCGTGCGGCTCGCCGACGTTTCAGCAGGTGCCCGACCCTCAGGGCGTGACTTGCTCGCGCATGCCCCGGTCCTCTTTCGGCTGGCCTGTCGTCTGGTGGGGCACCGGCAGGACGCCGAGGACGTGTTGCAGGAGGCCTTCGCCAAAGCGCTGGCCGAGCTCGACCGAGGGCGCTTTCGCGGTGACGCGGAGGTCCTCACCTGGCTCTACCGCATCACCACCAACGTCGCGCTGAGCCGACGCCACCGCCTCCGCCGCGCTCCGCCGCCCTCGCCGAGCCCAGCGCCCGTCGCGGCGCCCCCCGAGGCCGCCCTCGCGCTGCGGGAGCTGTCGGACGCGCTGAACACGCTGCCCGAGGATCAACGCGCGGCGCTGGTGCTCAAGGAGCTCGAGGGCCTGGGAGCGCGGGAGATTGCCCAGGTGCTCGAGCGCTCCGAGGGTGCCGTCGAGCAGCTGCTCGTTCGCGCCCGTCACACGCTGCGCCAGAGGTTCGACCATGACGCTCGATGAGCGACTGAAAGTCTGGAAGCAGGCCACCGACGCGCTCGCGCCGTCGGCGGCGGAGCTGGCGCGCCTGGAGCGGCTGGTGCTCGCAGAGCGGCCTCGGGCCCGGCCCCTCCTGCGCTGGTGGGCGATCGCGGCGCTCGGCGCGACAGTGGTCGTCGGCGGGGCGCTGAAGCTCAGCTCGACGGCGCCCGAAGGGTCGGCGGACCCGAGTCCGGGGCCTGCCAAGGGCGATTCGCACGCGCACGCCGAGCAGCAGTCTGACGTCGAGCGGCTCGGCGAGCTGATGATCAACGCGCGCGCTCTCAGCGAGGCGCAGCAGCTCGGCCCCCCGCGCGAGAAGCTCCAGTGCGCGCTCGACTTCGAGGCGGAGCACGACGAGGAGAGCGTTCGCAAGCGACCGGCGAGGCTCGACGAAGCGTGCGCCACGAACTTGGCCGAGGGCGGCGAGCTCGAGCGGCTGGGCCTCTTCGCCGTGGCGCTGGAGCGCTACGAGCAGGTCAGCGCGGCGTGCTCGAGCGAGTACCGCCAGCGCGCGCTGGAGGAGTCGAAGGACGTCATCGCCGCGTTGAAGCAGGACCGAGGTGAGGCCTGTCTGCGTCTGTCGACGGCGCGGCAGTGGGCCCAAGCCGAGAAGGCCTGCGAGGCCTTCATGCGCCTGGCCTGCCAGACGATGAGCGCCGACGAGCTCTCTCCACCCCCAGGGCTGACGGTGCGGCTCGAAGGCGGCAACCTCAGCGCGGAGCAGTGGCGGCCGACGAACCCGCAGTACCTGAACCTCCTGCTCGCCCGGCAGAAGCTCAAGCGGACGGAGCGGTGGCTGTGCCCGGCGATTTCGGCGTTCCGGCCGCCGTCGGTGCCGCCGGATCCAGCTCCAGCCTGCAAACAGGCAATCGCCAAGCGCTACCCCGACCCGGCGTTTGGGCTGTCGATCGGCTTGTACTTTGACGGCAAGCAGCCAGCGGAGTTCCAGCTGCCGCTGCAGAAGGCGGTGCTCGAGTCGAACGCGAAGGCGGCGCTGCACGACCAGGCTCGCCGAACGCTCCATGACCTCGGCCTGGCGTTCTCGTTCGCGCAGCGGGGGCTGGCGCTCTTGAACGTGACAGATTCCCTGTCGGCGCAGACGGCGTTGGCCAAGGCGCTTGAGCTCGACGAGCAGTTCGTACTGGGCCCGGACGTGGCGAAGCTGGAGGAGGACGTGAAGAGACCGCGCTTGGAGCGGTGCAGCAGCGCTTTGCGACGGCAGGTGACGAGCTCGGCTCCTTCCCTGGCGTACCAGCAGGGCCGCGCGCTCTTCGACCGCGGGGACTTCCTCTCAGGCTGCCAGGCGCTCAAGGTGGGGTACCGCTTCTCACGTACCCACAGCGACCTGCTGCGTGCCATCGACCTGTGCACGCGCAAGGCTGAGGAGGCGTTCGCGGCGGCGCAGCAGGAGGGCACCTGCGAGGCGTACAAGGTGGCGTGGACGTACGCGGTGCCCGGGGACGGGTATGACGAGAAGGTGCGCGCCGCCGCGGAACGGCTGCGTTGCGCGTTCTCCGAGTGAGCGGAACGACTGGTCGGCGCCGGCCTTCAGCGTGCGTACAGCTCGACGTCGTCGAACCACGCGCTCGCCGTGCCTGGCGAGAAGGTCTCGAGAAAAGCCGCCAGCCGGACCACCCCGGCGTCGGCGTGCTCGACGCAGTTCACCCGGAACACGAAGCCACCGTCGGTCGCGCCGAAGTGCCGCTTTCGCACCTGCAGCTGGCCGCCGTCCGCTGACTGGAGCTCGAGGTAGAGGCCCGCGGTGTCGGAGGTCGCGCGGACGCGGGCCCGCACACAGAAGGACGTGGCACCAGCCGCGGGGACAGACGTCTCGTTCCAGGCCATGCCGGTCTCGGAGCTCAGCGCGCGAAGCGACAGGTGCAGCGAGCTCGAGCCCGACGCCTTCGTCGTGGTGTCGAACCCGTTGGCCAGCAGCTCGGTCTGTACGTTGGGGCGAGTCCAGGGCAGCCAACCCAGGGCCTGACCGCCATCGGGACCATCCATGGCCTCGGCGTAGCTGCGGCTGAAGCCGGCCGGCGTGGTGCCGAGGGTGAGGTCGAACTCGGGCCCGAACGCTCGCCGTCGCACTGCCTGCCAGCCCTGCTCGAGCACCCGCGCGCGGACCGCGTAGCCACCGTCTGGTGCCTGCGCGACGACCTCCGCCATGGCGCGGTCGAGCGTGTCGCGGTCCGCAGCAGTGAGCTGTTCCAGGTACGACGTGTTCGAGAAGTCGAGATAGTCGCCGCTCGAGCGGGTGAACCACGACGTCTGCACGGCTCGGGTGCGCCAGAACGCCTCCCAGTGGGCGAAGTACCGGGCGAGCGCGGGCGCGGCTGCTTCACCCACCGCGGCGCGGTACCAGTCCTGGAGGAGGGCGTCGACGTTCGCGGTCGGGTTCCACAGCAGCTTCATGAGCACGTACAGCTTGGGCCCTTCGGTCCAGGCGTCCGTCGAGGGATAGGCCTCGGCGTAGTAGTACCGAACGCCGTGCGCGTGTCCGAAGGCGACGGCCTCGGCCAGCACGTGTGGGTAGATGCGCGGCACCGAGTAGATGGGCGCGCCCGCGATGATGGGTTGATCGCCGTAGACGTAGTCGTACCAGCCCAGCTGTCGCGCCCGCGCTTCCCAGCCCGTCGTGCGGAGCTGATCGCGCTGCCTGCGCGCCGGGTCGAGCCACATCATGCGGTCGTACGTGAGGTACGGCACCACGTTCGGCTCGACCGCGAAGGACGGGGCGTCGGCGAGGTTGTGGTACGCGAGCAGGCCAAAACGTTTGCCGGGCACCGCGCGGTTGACGTCACGAACCAGGTGGTTGACCCACGCGAAGTAGGGGTCCGACATGTCCACGTAGCCGAGGGCGTTGAGAGCGCGCCCCGCCACCGCGTCGTCGCCCCACGCGACGCTGTCGTTCATTCCCAGCGAGTACCATTCGCGGGTGGGGTGCTGCCGGAAGAACGCGACCACGTTCTCGACGCCCGCATCGAGCAGCCCGGGCGCGGTGAGGACGGGTTGCCAGGAGTGGTTCTCCGAGTCCGTGCCCGTGCCGATGCTGGACTCGAGTGGGTACCGGACTCCACCGACGACTGGGTAGAAGTGAGGGTGAGAGCGCCGGTAGCGGCTCGGCGGGAAGATCTCGTAGAGGTTGTGATGGAAGCTCGGGTCAGGTGCGTAGGAGTCCATGCCGAGGTGGCGCATCCACTGAGCCCAGGCGTTCGGCTCGACGTACCCGGCGCTCAGCCGCCGCTCCAAGAAGCCGGGGTTCACGACGCGGCTGGCCCGCGACACCCGCCAGGCGGGCTGAGGGGGCACGTGGGTGCCCGCGGCTCCGGCGTAGGGCATCAACCACCGGACGCCCAGCGACCGCTCCAGGACGTCGAAGACGCCGTTGGCCACCCCCGTGGGCGTGCGCGCGTCGACGCGAATGGTCGCCGGGTCGGGCGACGAGATTCGAAAGCCGTCGGTCGTCAGGTCCTGGCCTGCGTCGGCGCTCAGCTCGATCGCCGTGCTCCCGGCTGGACGCGTCGAGACGATGACCGGCGCGCGCCCGGTGCTCTGCTGCACGAGCGCCCCGAGCTCGGCCGCGATGGTGGCGAGCGGCGCGGGCGCGACGATGAATGGCGTCGCGGTGCTGGCGAGGTTGCTCAGCTCCACGAAGCCCGCGTCTGCCTCGACGGGGCCCGCGTCCCCCTCGCTCAGTCCGGCATCGCCGTGGTCCTCGCCCAGCCCCGCGTCCTGGCCTCCGTCTGGCTTGGCCTCGACACACCTTCGCGTCCCTGCGTCGCAGCTGACGCTCGGCCCACCGAGGTCGACGTCGACGCAGCCGGCGGTGAGGACGAAGAGCAGTCCGACGGCTCCACTTCGGTGCCCGTTCATTGGGCTGCACGATACGCGGTGTCGGCTGCGCTTAGGGCACGCCGAGCGGGTGGTCGTCGCCGGTCGGGCGGTCTTTCGAGCGGCAGTCCAGCGCCGCCGACCGAGCGCCCCGCGCTCGAGCCAGCCGCTGACGACGCGTGGTGCGCACCGCTCGAAGCGTCGCCGTGGCGCGTTGGGTCAATGGGTCTGGCGCGTTGGGTCATTCACGCGTGCGGTGAACTGCGTCATGAAGACGGCTTCTCGGGGAGACCATCATGAACCGTGCTTGGCCGTGGGGCGCGCTGGCGCTCGTCGTCACGTTGCTCGGCTGTACCGTCGGCGAGGACGTGGAAAGCACCGCCACGCGGCGGCAGGCGATCTACCAGGAGCCGCGCACCTGGCTGACGCTCGAGACTCGGCGTGCGCCCATGGACTGCGCTGACGGCGGCTTCATCGAGCTGAAGGTCGCGACGGACGCAGGCTTGCAGCAGGTGGTCGTCCTCCTCGACTCGTCGGTCAGCGTCTTCCCATCCGGCTTCGCGCGCGCGAAGCAGGCGGCGCAGGCGATCCTCTCGACGCTGCCCCCGCAGTCTCGCGTCGGCGTCGGCGACGTCGCCCGCATCCCTGACGGAGGGACCTTGCCGTGGCGGAGCACGCTGTCGAACACGCGCGACGCGGGCGAGGCGGCGCTGGACGCAGGCTTCTCCGGTGCTCAGCCCACTGACTTCGTGACCGGCCTCGAGGCCGCCGTGGCGGAGTTCCAGCGCGTGGGCCTCCCCGGCCACCGGCACGTGGTGCTGCTGACCGACGGGCGGCTGAATCACCCGAGCGAGAGCCCCTGTCAGGGCACCCCGCGCGCGCAGCAGCTGCGCAGCGCGCTGGATGCAGCCCAGGTGACGGTGCACCTCGTCCTCGTCGGCCCCGGGGACGCCGCGCCCTTCACCTGCGTGGCGTCCGCGGCGCGCATTTCCTCCGACGCCGCTCCCGAGCTCTTCGGCTACGACTACACCGTCCACGGCGAGGTCTCGTTCCAGCTCCACGAGCGAGGTGGGTACCTGCAGAACGGCTTCGTCCTCAGCAGCGGGGCCGTCGAAGCGCTGCCGCACTACGGCACGGGGCTCAAGGCGTACAGGTGGAGGCTGCCCAAGGACCCTGCCCGCACCGAGGCGACCATGCGCGTGGCGCTCCGCCCCGGCCTGTGGAGCACCAGCAGCCAACCAATCGCCTTCAGCTATACGAGCGGTCCGCAGGTGCGCGGGGTGAGCGACGCGCTGACGAGCGCGTTGCCGAGCGTCCCCCTGGACCTGGACTTTGACGGCTTCACGCGGCCCGCGCTGAGCTGCACGGCGGGCCTCGACGCCGGACCGCTGGACTGTGACGACCAGCACTCGCAGCGCTTCCCAGGGGCGCTCGAGCTGTGCAACGGCCGCGACGACGACTGCGACGGGACCGTCGACGAGGCCTGCGTGCTCGACATGGGCCGGACCTATTTCATCGTCGACGCGGGCACGGCCTGCCCGGCGGGGAGCTTCGAAGCGGCCGCGGCGGCCACGTCGACGGCGACGTACTGCTTCCGGTGCGCTGCGGGGACGGCGTCGTCGGTAACCGGGGCGACGAGCGAGGCCAGCTGCGTCACGTGCCCTGCGGGGACCTTCAGCGCCGAGGGCGCCGCGGACTGCTCGCCCTGCGCTGCGGGCACGTTCTCGGCGGTGGAAGGCCTGAGCGCCGCGGCGGGCTGCACGGCCT
>JALHOS010000101.1 GCA_022842905.1 Myxococcaceae bacterium
GCGTCAGGCGCTGGGCAGCACCGGGGCGCCGCACTCGTGCGCAGGGGGCTGCTGCTGCCCGTCGACGCCCAGCGCGCCCGCGCCAACGCCGGCCGACGAGCACGACGGGTCCACGGTCGCGAGTGCCCCAACGCCGGGGCTCGACGGCGGTGAGGTCCAAGACGGCGGTGAGCTGCAAGACGGCGCGTCGATCACGCACTTCGTCAGCTCGACGCCCACCGAGACCCTCCGCCGGGGCATGAGCGGGCAGTCCGTGCAGTGGCTCCAGGAACAGCTCGGAGTCACCGCAGACGGTCGGTTTGGTCCTCAGACTGAAAGCGCCGTCCGCGCGTTCCAAGCCGAGCAAGGCCTGAAGGTGGACGGCGTCGCGGGTCCTCGAACGGTGGCCGCGTTGGTCGCCAGAGGCGGCGCGACTCCGGTCGAAGAGCCTACCGTCACGACGCCTGAGGAGCCGACGGGTGGAGCTGGGCATGAACCGCCCACCGCGCCACCCGAGCCCGCCGTGCCCTCGCTGCCTGTCGTGCCCTCCAAGGGCCCGTTCCCGACGTTGCCTGTCGCGGGCACGCCGCCTGCCGAGACGCGCGGCAGCCAGACCGCGATGAACCTCTACGGCGCGCTCAAGGACAAGAACGCGTACGCCGAGTGGATCCGCAAAGGCAGCGGCGTCGCGACGGCGGTGCACGAAGGCCTGCACGGCCTGCTCGACGAGCTGTCGAAGGACACGCCGAACGGCTACCGCCTGGGCTTCGCCCAGCCGTACGCGGGCAACCGCTTCCTGGGGCACCTCAAGACGGACCCATCGACGCTCCCCAAGCCGAGCACGCTGCTCGCCGACAGCCTCTACGCGCGACACAAGACGCAGTCCTGGGTCGACACCTACCTGGTGCCGGGACCCGAGAAGGCCACAGCGCACGAGAGCTTCGAGTACCTGCTCAACGAGGTGAACTCCTACGTCTCCGACACGCACGTGCACCGCGAGCTGCGTGCGTCGGGTAAGGGCAACGGCGGCACGCACGGCGAGCAGCCGGAGTCCGCCGGCCTGGCGACGTTGACGGCCGCGAGCGTGGACCTGCTGCGAAGCCTCAAGTCGTCCGCGCCGGCCAAGTACCGCCAGCTGCTCGCAGAGCCCGTCGTCGTCGAGGTGCTGCGCTCGGCCGTCGACTCCCTGCGCCGCATCGCGCCCGCCTTCGGGGACTACAACCAAACGGACGTGAAGCCCTTCGTCGATCGCGTCTTCCGGGCGGACAACATGGCCGTCCTCAGGGAACTCGGCGTGCTCGGCTGAGGGGAACTCCGCCCACCGCCCAAGGACGTCGACGCCTTCGTGGAGGTCGAACGCCCACGGCGCCGCCTCCGAGCAGTGGTTTCGAGCGGAAAGACGGTTTCGGCTCGCCGTCGCCTGCGCCGCTCCCTGCCCCGCCGCCGCCGTCTCGCTACGACCCGAACTTCACCCCGAAGCCGCTGCCTTACAAGGTGGACCTCCCGCCCGCGCCGTCGAACCTGCCTCCATCGGCGCCGATGCGCGGCCAAGGTCCGCTGCCAGTGCCGAACGCGCGAAAGCGGCAGCAGCCACTTGCCGGCGAACTTCCGTCTGCGCTTGGGTTGCCTCCACGGGCACCCTGCCGCCCGGCGGTCTTCCCCCGCCGAAGTGACGTCGCCGCGCCGAAGTTGACCACCGCGATTGGCTTGCGGCCTCACACGCCGCGAGACCAAGCACGAGGGTCTGTAGACGGACTTTGCAGCGCTGCAGTGAGCAGAACCCCACCCTGTCACGACACAGACGGTCATCTACGACGCGAGGGGCACCATGGTGGGTCGCTTCTCGTACACGGCGGTCTCCTTTGCGTTCCTTCGGGGAGCGGCGGAGCGCGAGTTCGAGCGCGAGTCCCGCGGGTGAGCGCCCAGGCTCGACACAGTCAGGGTGCTGAGCCGTCTTTCTCGAGGCCCAACCCGCGCATGAGGCGGTGCACCGTCTGTCTGGGCAACCCCATGCGCTGAGCGGCGCGCGTCACTACGCCGCGCTCGGCTTCAGATTCTCAGTGAGGTACGCGCGCTCGAAGCGCTCGAACAGTTGCTCTTTGGCGTCGTGGTACGGCAACCGCAAGCGCGCTTCGAAGGTCGGCACCTGGCGCGCGTCCTTCTTCGCCAGCAGGCTTCCGAGGATCGGCTCACCGCCACCGCTCGACGACGCCGTTCGTCGAGCGGAGGTCTCGCACGCGGTATCGGCCTGCGCCTCCCGAGCTTGGAGCCCGTGCGCCGGCGTGCGGCCCTCGACTTTCTCGAGCAGCACGGCTTCCAGCAGACCTCGGGCGCTGCCTCGCCCCGGTTGATTGAGGCCGATGCGTCGCCTGCGCATTGCTCCGCGACCTGCGCCGCTCGTGCACTTCCTCGCTGGCCTGTACGACCGGCGATGGTCTTCTCTTCGGCGCGCGAGCTAAACTCGGTCCGACCGCAACGTGCTGCTCACGAACACACGCGATGGGGCTGTAACCACCGGAGCCTGCATCGTGCGTCTCCTGATTTGCTGCTCCGTGATTCTTGGGGCGTGCACGAATCCCGAACAGTCTACCGACGCAGGCGCTGTCGATGCGGGCGCCGTCGATGCTGTCGACGAAGGGACGCGCGATGCGGGGACGGGCGATGCGGGGACGGGCGATACGCCGCGCAGTGATGCGGGGATGGATGCAGGCCTCACAGACGGCGGGATGGATGCGAGCACGCGAGACGCGGGTCGCGCGGTGGCTCGCACCTCCTCGCTCCCGTTCTTGCGGCGTTGGCAACAGGATGTTGCGGTGTTGCCGAGTTTCGTCAACAACTCGAGCCCGTTCAACGCCGAGCCCGACTCTGCCTTCTACGCGATCGTGGCTCGATCGAACGTTCTGCTCACCAACCGACGCGTCGCGCTCCTGACCGACTCCGAAGCGGCCACCGTGGTCGATCAGGTTGATCGCTTGGCGCGCTACCTGCTCGAACACGAGCTGTCAGTCTCCACCTGCGGAGCGACCTTCCGTCAGACCAACGCGAGCTACTTTCCCCCGCTGGCGCAGTACCCACTCCATGGCTGGGGCTTCTCGTCGTACGACATGGTCCTGGCGCGCGACGCAGGTGCGGGGCTCCCGCCAGCGTGTATGGCTTCACCCCCGTTCATCAAACGGGTGAGCGAAGACGACAACGTCGAACTGATGCGATTCGCTTACGACAACGGCCACGCCATCCTGGGGCTCACCCGTGCGGCGATGGTGCTCGAAGCGTATGGCCGTGACGGCGGGCCGTACGCCGACCGTGCGGCAGCAGTCATGGATGACTGGTTCGTTCGGCACTCAGGCACCCCAAACGGTTTGCCTGGCTATTTCTACGAAGAGTTCCACCCCATGTCGTGGCCAGACGCCGGAGCTGCACCCGGCAGTATTCGGCATGCGCGGCACTACTGGGCGGTGAACTCCAATGCCGTCATGGCTTGGGCCACGATGGACTTGGCGCGTCTGCGACCGAGTGCCGCCGTGGCCTGGCTCAGCTTCGCCCGGCGAATCGCGGAAGTCTGGAAGTACGACGCCGTCGAGCTCATCTCCGATGGTGGGTATCGGTGGCCGTTCGCCTTGAGCACGCGTCCCATGGATACATACGTGGAAGACACCACCCATGCCGGCGTCACCATGCCCTTTCTCAGTGAGGCGTATCTCTTTGACCCAGTCGGTCAGCTTGCTCCCGATGGGGGCTGTGCGTTCTCCGTGTGTGCCAGTGATATTGCTGAGACGGCCAAGTCCCTCGAACACGTGTTGAAGGCTGCTCCGCTGGTGCACGCGCGAATGGATGGGGTTGGCTCTGTCTTTCTCGGTGAACACGTCAGTGGGAGCGATGGTGGCTTCGACGATGCAGGCTTCGTGCGTGCGAATCAGTACCTCGGAGAGTGGGCTGGGCTTGCACCGGCACTTCGGCGAGACCGGCCAAATGAGGTGGAGCCGTGGCTCGTCAGGATTCACCACGCCATGAGCGATGCCCCACGTGGCTACTACCACTTGCTCTTCGATAGCTATGCAGTTCGGGCGCTCGCTGAGTGAGCGTCAGTCGGCGTTGTGGTGCTCCCTGTGAGAGCTCGATGTCAGCTCGAGCCCACCGGCTCGGTCGACGAGCCGACCCTCGCCGCTCTCGATGGCGCCGCGGCCAAGGTCGACCTGCGAAGCCCCGCCGAGCTCGCCGCTGATTCGCTCGCCTACCTCCGTGACTTCAAGGCCCGCGGCGTGACGAGTCCGATCTCCGTGAGCGATCGCTCGCGCCCCATCGACTGGCAGCACCCAGAGATCCAAACGGCGTACGGCAACTTCGTCCGCGACTACTGGAAGGTGTCCAAGGACAACAAGGTCGAGGCGGACCGCAAGAACCTGGCGCTGCACTTCATGGACGGGTTCCGCGCGAAGGTTCAGGAGGACCTGGGGGTGAAGCTGCCCATGCCGAAGAACGGCGACAAGACGCTCACCGAGCAGCAGTGGGCGGCGACGACCACGGCCAAGCCCGACGTCAGCCCGGGTGATGCGCTCTTCAACCGCTTCGACGCGCTCGGCTCGGCGCGCACGGGTGACGAAGGCCACCAGCTCGTCGAGCCGCTGGATCCGCGCGCCGGGCTCCACCAGGGCGTCAACCTCACCTACCCGAACACCGGCGCGAGGGACGTGGCGGCCGCCGTCGCGCCGCGGGGCACGTCGATCGACAACAAGGGCGATGACGCCGTCGCCGAGGTGCCGATCAACGAGCTGACGCCGGGCGACATGATCTTCATGGACCACCACTCCGACGGGAAATACGACCACGTCGTCACGGTGGTGGACGTCGCCAGGCGGCCCGACGGGACGGTGTCCGGGCTGACGATCGCGACCGGGGCGTTCCATGACATGAAGGACGACGACGGTCGCACCCGCCCGCGAGGGTGGAAGGACGTCAACAACTTCACCGAAGAGATCAGCGTCGACGTCGGCGTCGACGGGCGCATCACCGGCTCCAAGGTGACGTGGGCCTCCGAGCCCTCGTACCTGAAGGAAGCTCGCTTCTCGCACAAGAACACCCTCATGGACTTGGCTGAGAAGGGCCAGGTCTTCGTCGGGCGCTGGGGGTAGAGGGACTGCGCCTCCGCGAGGAGCCGCGCCGCGGCACCGCTTCGAGGGCGACGCCCATGGGCCGTGGTGGCGCTCGGCTCCGTTCGGGCCGCTCGCGCGTCAGGCGTTCGCGGTCGCCACGGGAGTCGCGTTCGGCGCGGACACGCCCTCTGCCGACGTCGACCGAAGGCTCGGTGCCAGCGCGGCCACGAGCGCCGCGAACAACAGCGTCCCCACCAGCTGGTGCAGCGCGCCCAGCACGAGCAGCCGGCCCGCGTACGGCGCGTGGAGCAGCGTCAGCACTCCGAGCGTCACCTGCAGCCAGGACAGGCCCAACACCGAGTGCCGCAGCGCCGCGCCGACGCCCTTCGCCCTGGCCCACCACCCCGTCAGGGCCAGCAGCAACAGCAGGCCCAGCGTGCGGTGGACGAACTGCACCGTCAGCGCGTCGTTGAAGACCGAGCCTTCGAGCACCGCCTGGGGCAGCCACGCGCCGTTCACGTCCGGCCACGTCGGCGCCGCGAGCGCGGCCTTGAGCCCCGCGGTGAACGCGCCCCACGCCAACTGCACGACGACGAGCCCGAGCAAGCCCCAGGTCCACCGTCGGTGCCGCGCTTCGAGCGGCGTGCCCCAGCGCGGGGAAGCCAGCGTGAGCCCAATCCACACCAGCGCCGCGAGCAGCCCCATCGCGAAGAGGAAGTGCGCGGCCAGCCGCAGGTGGCTGACGTAGACGAGCTCCGACAGACCGCTCATGACCATGAACCAGCCGAGCGCGCCCTGCAGCCCACCCAGCACGAACAGGCTCGCGAGCGTGGGCAAGAGCCCTTCGAGCTGACGGCGCCGCCAGAACACGAGCAGCGGCACGAGGAAGAAGACGCCGAGCAGCCGGCCCCACACGCGGTGGAACCACTCCCAGAAGTAGATGAACTTGAAGTCGTCCTTCGACAGGTGGGACTTGAGCTTCACGTACTGCGGCAGCAGCTGGTACTTGCGGAACGCGTCGTCCCAGCCTGCCTCGTCGAGCGGAGGGATGACGCCGAGCAGCGGCTTCCACTCGGTAATCGACAGGCCCGAGTCCGTCAGCCGCGTGATGCCTCCCAGGCTGACCTGGACGAGCACGGCGAGCGCCATGCCCAGCAGCCACAGTCCCACCGCCCGACGGGGCGCGCGCTGGTCGCCGCTCAGTTGCACATCGAGTACTCGCGGCCGTCCGCGGTGATGATGGGGTAGCCGTTCGAATTGCGGGTGATGGACAGGTGCACGAGCTCCAGGCTCGGCGTCTCCGGAGGGTTCGACAGGTAGAGCTGCCCGCCCTTCACCGCCCACTGCCCCGAGGACTGCGCGTTGCTCGTCGACTGCGCCGAGCCCATGTTGTTGGCGATGTAGATGTCGTGCTCCGAGAAGTCGCTCCAGGTGCCGTTGGGGTTGAAGCGAATTTTCGTGGTGTGCGACGTGCCCGCCGCCTGGTTGTAGCGGAGGTGGCACCAGGCCGAAGACACCAACAGCTGGCTGAGCTGGTCGTTCCCGGCGGCGCGCGGGGCGGCCTGCGGTTGGCCCTGGCGCTGGCCTCCTTGGACCTGGACCTGAAGTCCCGGCACTTGCACCTGCAGCTGCGTGGGCGGCGCGTCGAGCTCGCCGTCGTCGGCCTGCGCGGCGAGCTTTCGGCCGAGCTTGCCGGGCTTGGGCGCCGCCGCGTCGCTCTTCGAGGCGCGCACGAGCGTCACCGCGACACCTTCGAGCGTGAGCGTCAGCGCGTCTTGCCGCAGCGCGAACGGCAGCTTGTCGACACCGCCTTCGTCGTCCGTCACCACCAGCGTGCTGCCGTCGACGCCCCACTTCACGGCGCCGTCGTCCATGGTGCCGGTGCCGTTCGCGTTGAGCGTCATGAAGGGCGCGCCGCTGAGCGTCCACGTGCCTGCGAGCTTCGCGTCGGGTTTCGGTGCGGCCGTGAGGGCGAGCAGCAGCGCTGTGGAGAGCATGAGCGCTGCTCTAACGCAGTCGCCGTCCCCGACGCCAAGGGCTTGAGGCGCATCAACCGACCAACTGGCCGACCGGGCGGCGCGACGCATCTGCCGTAGGCTTCGCAGCCATCAGAAAACCAAGCGAGGGCGGCATGACACGCACGACGGCGAGCTGGGCGGCGGCGGTGGTGGTCCTCGCGAGCGCTGCGTGGGCCAACACCGGCCCGTACAAGTGGGCGACCGTGCCGGTGCCGTACCGCGTGTACGGGCACACTTCGATTCCCGGCGTGCCCGACTTCCTCGACGCGGGCGTGCGCGCGGTGCAGCGCGCTTTCGATGCGTGGACGCCGCGGGGCAGCGTGCCGGTGACGTGCACGAGCTGGGCGACGAGCTACGCGGGCACCTTCACGACGCCGAGCGGACCGAGCGCTTCGGTGCCGTCGGACGACCTCAACAGCGTCGTGTGGCTGTCCGGCAACGCGTGGACGCACGGCGCCAACACGCTGGTGTGGCACGCCGTCTCGTATTCCGTGTCCACCCAGCAGCTCCGCGACATCGACGTCGAGCTCAACGCGAACTACCAGTGGGCCGCGGGCAACCCTGCTGGTTCGCAGTACGACATCGAGAGCGTGCTCATCACGCGAGCGGGGTACTTCTTCGGCGCGCAGCCGTCGCCCGGCGTGTCCACGTCGCTGCTGAACGGGCAGAACTTCCAGCTGGGCGTCACCCGCTCCACGCTGGGTCCCAGCGACGTCAGCGACGTGTGCACCATGTACCCGTCGGACGGGGGCGTCGTCTTCCCGCCGACGCACGACGCGGGGGTGCGCGGAGAATTCTGCCGGTTCTGCCGCGTCGACGCGGACTGCACGTCGGGGCTGTGTGTGACGGTGGACGGGCGCTATCGGAGCTGCTCGGCGAGCTGCACGACGTCGAACGACTGCGGTGCGGGCTTCAGCTGTCTGAACAACGCGCGGGGCTCGGTGTGTGTCAGCCAGACGCCGTGCACCGGGCAGTGTGGAGGCGTTGGGGGCAGCTGTGGCCAGGGCTTCACGTGCAGCGCCGGGCGCTGCGAGGCGACGGGCGCGGTGGGGGAGGCGTGTGACGTGACGAGCTACTGCGAGCCCTGCGCGGTCTGTGTGTTCGACGGCCAGGCGACGCGGTGTGCGCGGTGCTGCAATGCACAGGGGAGCTGCAGCAGCTGTGCGTCGCCGAGCGGCTGCACGACGCAGCAGACGTGCGCGGCGCTGGGCAGTGGAGCGCAGGTTTGTGTGGCGCGGGATGCGGGGGTCGTCGTCGACGCCGGGACTGGTGGGAGCGGAGGAGGCGGTGGAGGAGGGAGCGGTGGAAGTGGTGGGACTGGAGGAGGCGGTGGCGCCGGTGGTTCCTCGGGCACGGGAGGCGCCGCGGGTGGTGGTGGGGTTGCCGGCGCTGGCGGGACCGCGGGTGCGGGTGGCAGCGCGGGCGCTGGGGGTGACGAAGACGCGGGTGCTTCGGGTGGCGCAGGAGCCTCGGATGCGGGCACGACGGCGCGGCGCGACGCGGGGTCCCCCGGCAGCTTGCCGCCGCTTCCGGACAGCTGCGGCTGCGATGCGGGGGCGGGCTCGTTCGTCGCGTTTGGCCTCATGCTCGTGCGCCTCGTCGGCGCGCGGCGACGTCGGCGTGGTCGCTGAGCAGCGCGCTGTCGGGTTGCGGAAGAGCCCCCTCATCTGCGGCGCTCCGGCCGAAGGCTTGGGCGGCGGCTCTCCGACGCGAGGAGCTCGGCGCTCCGAGTCTGGCCCGGCCAAGGTCAAGCCGAAGCAGCCCCAGCCCCACCGACAGCCAGTGAAGCCCCAGCCGCCGGCTGCCAACGTGGCCGCCCTGTGGCAGGAAGCCCTCGCCATGCGCTACCTCACGCCCGCCCGCCAGACGCGCCCCACCGGCGACGTCATCTTCACGCTCAACGCCGAAGCGACTCGCCGCAAGAACGCCGGTGAGTCCGTCGTCAACGCCACCATCGGCGCGCTGCTCAACGACGACGGCACGCTGGCCGTGCTGCCCACCGCGGCGCAGGCCATCAAAGACGTCAAGGCCACCGAGTGGGCCACCTACGCGCCGATTCCCGGCTCGCCGGAGTTCCTCCAGGCCGCCATCGCCGACGTCTTCGCAGGGCACCCGCGCTTCAAGGCCTGCGCGACGGCCGTGGCCACGCCGGGCGGCACCGGCGCGCTGCGCCACGCCCTCATGAACTACCTCGAGCCCAAGCAGAAGCTGCTCACCACCAGCTTCTACTGGGGCCCGTACCAGACGCTCTGCGACGAGCACGAGCGCGACATCGACACCTTCCGCATGTTCGCCGCCGACGGCACGCTCGACGTCGCCGCGCTCGACGCCAAGCTGGGGGAGCACCTGGCCAGCCAAGGCCGCGCGCTCATCTTCCTCAACGACCCCTGCCACAACCCCACCGGCTATTCGATGACGCAGGCCGAGTGGCGCGGCGTAGTGCAGACGCTCGTGAAGCACGCCAAGACAGCGCCGGTCACGCTGCTCGTCGACATGGCGTACTTCCTCTACGGCCGCGCGGCGGATCCGCGGGCCTTCGTGTCCGAGCTCGAGCCGCTGCTGGGTAACGTTGGCCTGCTCTTCGCCTGGAGCGCGTCCAAGTCCTTCACGCACTACGGCCTGCGCGTGGGCGCCCTCATCGCCTGTGAGCCCGACGAGAAGGAGCGCGCCGTCACCGCCGCGGCGCTCGCGTACGCCTGCCGCGGCACTTGGTCGAACTGCGTGCGCGGCGGCATGAGCGCCATCGGCAAGCTGCTGTCCGACGCGGCCCTGGTGAAGGCCTGCGACGCCGAGCGCGAGACGCTGAAAGCTCGCCTCACCGCGCGGGTGCAGAAGTTCAACGAGCTGGCCAAGCCCAAGGGCCTCCGCTACCCGCGCTACGAAGGCGGCTTCTTCGTCACCGTCTTCACCGACGACTGGAAGGAGCGCGGGCAGCGCATGGCGGAGCAGGGCGTCTTCGTGGTGCCCCAGCCCGGCGCGCTGCGCGTCGCCCTGTGCAGCGTGGCCGAAGCCGACATTCCACGGCTGGTGACGGCGCTGTCGGCGTGACGGCCAAGGTCCGCTTCGGGCGGCGCGCGCTGGTGAAGTTGGTCGCCGCTGGCGCGCTCTTCGGTGGCGCGCAGTGGGGACACCGAAGGGCTGCGCGGTCGGCGCCTCCGGACGCGCCGCTGTCGGACGAAGCGAAGGCGCTGGCGGCCAGGGCCTGGGAAGGGCTCACCCCGCAGCAGGTGCTCGACTGCCACGTGCACGTCGTCGGGTTGGGCACCGGCGGCACGGGCTGCGAGGTGAACCCCAAGCTCCAGTCCTGGGCGTCTCCAGCGGAGGCGCTCAAGTTCAGCGTGTACCTGGGTGCCGCCGGCATCACGGAGCCCGAGCGCGCCGACGCGCAGTACATGGAGCTGCTCCAGCGCTACGCGGACACCGCCCCGCACGGCCGCTTCCTGCTCTTTCCCTTCGACAAGGCGCACGACGAGCAGGGCGCGCCGCTCGACGCCGAGAGCGAGTTCTTCACGCCCAACGACTACGTGGCGCGGCTGGCGAAGGCCGCTCCGTCACTCTTCGTGGCCGCGGCGTCGGTGCACCCGTACCGGAAGGACGCGGTGGACGCCCTCGAACGCGCGGCGGCGGACGGCGCGGTGGCGGTGAAGTGGCTACCCAACGCGATGAACATCGACCCCGGCTCGCCGAAGTGTGACGCGTTCTACGCGGCGCTCGAGCGGCTGGGCCTGCCGCTCATCACCCACGCCGGTGAAGAGAAGGCCGTGCACGCCGAGGAGCGTCAACGGCTGGGCAACCCGTTGCTCTTGCGTCGGCCGCTGGAGAAGGGCGTGCGCGTCGTCGTCGCCCACTGTGCGTCGCTCGGTCAGAACCCGGACTTGGACAAGGGAGAGGGCGCGGCGTGGTTGGACAACTTCGACTTGTTCGTCCGGCTCATGGAGGAGAAGCAGTGGGAAGGGCGCCTGTTCGGCGAAGTGTCGGCGGTGACGTTGTGGAACCGGCTGGGCAAGCCGCTCGAGGTGCTGCTCGGTTCTCCGCAGCTTCAGGCCCGCTGCGTCAACGGCAGTGACTACCCGCTGCCCGCGGTGAACGTGCTCATGCAGACGCGGCCGCTGGTGAGCGCGGGGTATCTCAGCGCGGTGGAGCGGGAGTTGCTCAATGAAATCGACCGGCACAACCCGCTGCTCTACGACTTCGTGATGAAGCGCACGCTCAAGCGCGAAGTGGGGGGCGTCGTGCAGCGCTTCGCGGCGGACGTGTTCAGCGCGCGGCCGGAGGTGTTTCCGCGGCTGGCCGGTGGGTGACGGTCGAGACCGGCTTCGGGAGATCGGCTCGACGAAGACGACGACCCGTCTCTCAGGCACCGCGCGCCTCGACCTGCGTCACGGGGCGGCTTCGCCACCGGGTCGCCTTCGACGAGAACCTGAGCGCGGACACCGGGAACATGCCAAGCACCCGACCCAGCCCATGAACTGTCCCCAATGCGACCAGGAGATGGCCGACGTCGTCAGCCCCGCAGGCGAGCACGTGTGGATCTGCTCGGACTGCGGCCAGTGGCTCGACGGCACCGACCTGAACGCCATGCTGCTGCGCGCGAACCTGCCGGGCGTGGCGTCATTGGGCGGGAAGCGGGCGCCGGACGAGGCCACCGGGACCTGCAGCACCTGCCGGGTCGACCTGGCGCGGCTGACGCACCGGGACGGCGCCTCCTACGAGCTGTGTGAGGACTGCGGGTGGATCTTCCTTCCGCTCGACCCGCCGGCCGCGGAGGACTTCGAGGCCGCGCACGCGCGCCTGCTCCAGACCGTCAGGGGCTTCCTCGGGAAGAAGCCCGGCGCTTCCCGGTAGGCAGCGCCGCCACGAACAGCACGTGTGAAGCACCACCGCCCACGCGGGCCACGCTGCGCTGCACGCGCGCGTCGAAGCCGGCCTGGGCCAGGCGGTGGACGAAGCCTTCATCAGGCCCGGCGGACCAGACCACCAGCACGCCGCCGGGTCTCAAGGCCCGCCGCAGCTTCGCCAGGCCAGGTCCCAGGTAGAGCTTCTGGTTGTCGCGCGCGGCCAGCGCGCTGGGCCCCAGGTCGACGTCGAGCAGCACCGCGTCGAAGCCAGCCTCGCTGGCCGCGGCGACCTTCGCGACGTCGGCGACCTCGACCGTCACGCGCGCGTCGTCGAGCGGCGCCTTCGCCAGCGCTGCCAACGGGCCCCGGTTCCACGCCACGACGTCAGGGGAGATCTCCGCCACCACCACCGAGCCCGTCGGCGGCAGCACGTCCAGCGTCGCGCGCAGCGTGTAGCCCAAGCCCAACCCGCCGATGAGGACCGCGGGTCGCGCGCCCTTCAAGTACGGCAGCGCGACGGTCGCCATGTCCTGCTCGGACGCGTACCGCGCGCTCGACATCAGCTCTCGGCCCCCCGAGCGGATGACGAAGACGCCGTCGCGCTGCTGCAGCACCAGCGTCTGTCCTTCGAGCCCCGGACCGCGGGCCAGTGTCTTCCAGGGCTTCATTTCGCGAGCGGAAGGTAGCTGAAGACGCGAGAGGAGGTGGACAGTTGCGGCGCTCAAGGCGTGGCGACGCAGTAGATCCACGGCGTCGTGGTGCACGACTGGAAGAGGTTCGAGCTGTCCCACCAAAACGCCGCGCTGCGAGCGTCCCCGTGGTCGCTGGCGCCCGAGGTCGTCGTGTAGTTCGAGCACGCGCCGCCGAGATTGGTGGGGTAGCTCGCGCCCCCCGTCGCCACCGCCGGCGTCGGTGGGGGCCCGATCCCGCCGTCCGACAAGAGTCCCAGCATGACGGGCGCGAGCGGGACGGTCGTGCTTCGGATGGTCTGGGCCGAAGGAAAGAGGAGCGAGCCGGCGAGGTTGGAGACGGGCCGCGTCTCCATCAAGGGCACCCGGTTCGCGGCGGGTTGGCCCGACAGCGAAATCAGCGCGTACCCGGACGCGAAGCCGAGCGAACGCGCCCCCGCGTCACACGTCGGGTCGAAGAACTCCACGCCTCCGTCTCCAGACGGCCCCACGCGCTGCGCGACGAACAAGGCCAGGCCGGCGTCGCGTTGGACCGGCCGCGGCGCGCCGGTGGTCGACGTGTCGAAGCAGAGCAGCGCCTTCGACGAGCAGTGGTCTCCGAATGGCTGGTAGCCACCGGTGGAGTTCCACCAGGGCACGCTGGTGCCAGTTCCAAACGCGGCGAGGTACGAGTGCGCGCCAGGGGAACCAGACGTCGTCCAATTGCTGCACGTCGCCGTCAGCCCTGCGGTCGGAGTCATTGCCAGCCCGCCGTCGAGCCCCGTACCCGTGAAGAAAGGCGCCGCCGACGGCCCGCCGCGCTCCGTGAGAGGAGGGTTCGTCAGCCAGAGGTTCATGCGCTCGGCCGTAAACACGCGCCCGTCGACGCGCAGCCAGCCGCGCTGATTCGCTGGCACCCGGTTGAACCCGCCGCCGTCGGGCAGGCCCAGAAAGACGCCGTAACTCCCCACAAGCCCCGCATCGCGCGCGAGGTTCGAGCAGATGGCGTCTCCAGCGTCGACGCCTCCGAAGTTGCCCTGCACCTGCAGGCTGGTGACGAATGCCATGGGCACGCGCGCGAAGGTCGCGCTCACCGCGCGGTTCGCGTCGAGGCTGACGGTGCAGGTCCCGCTCCCCGTGCAGTCGCCCGTCCACGCGCCAAAGTCGAGGCGGTCGCTCCGCACCGCGCTCAGCGTGACCGTTGGCGTCGGCAACCGAGGATCATGCCGCGCCGTGAACGTGCACGTGCCGGTGCACAGCCCACCATCGGGCATGACCACCGCCACGCCCGCATCCGCCGCGGCGGCGACCTGCACCTGCAAGTCGAAGTCGCGCACCGCATGCACCGTCGCGTTCGCGCGGGCGATGCCCGCCGCCCCGCCGTCGACCACCAGCTCGACGCTGTAGCTGCCCACCGCGGCCGCTTGGAACAGCAGCGCGCCGTTGCACGACGTCGCGGGCGCAAGCTCGCTGCACCCCGCGTCCAGAATCGACACGCCCGAGTCCGAACCCACGACGCTCAGGGTGAGACCCCCAAGGTGCTGCGTGCCGGTGTTGCGCAGGGCGAAGCTGGTGGTGCTCGTACTGGGCAGCACGACGGTGGTGTTCACCGGCCAGAGCGGCTGCGGGTCGATACGCAGCACGCCTGGCGTCACCGCTCTGGCGGTCAGCCGCGTCGTCTGCACCGCGGTGCTGCCGATGACGGACATCTGCAGCGTCTCGTCGCGTGGCCCGGGCGACGGCGATTCGAACACCAGCTGCACCGCGCAGCTCTGCATGGGGCCCACGCTGGAACAGCCGTTCTGCCGCACGCTGAAAGGACTGGCGACGGTGGGCACCAGCGCCGCGGCGCGCGTCGAGAGGTTGCGCACCACCAAGGTCAGCTCCCGCTGCGTGCCGATGGTGACGTCTCCGAAGTCGAGCGTGCTGGGCAGGGCCAAGCCGGCGGTGATGGTGCCCGTCAGCGGCACGAGCGCCGCGGCGCCCTGCGAGGCACGAATCTCCAGCACCGCGTCGCGCTGGCCCAGCGCGAAGGCCGACGGCTGAAAGCCAATGTCCAGCGGGCAGCTCTGGCCGAGGGCCAGCGTCGTCCCGCAGGCGTTCGTGACGCGGAAGTCCGCCGCGTTCGCCCCGCCCAGGTTGACGGCCAGGGCTTCGGCCTGACCGCCGTCCGCGTTCTGCAGCGTCACGCGCTGGGTGGGCGCGGTGTCGCCGGCCGCCAGCGTGAAGGTCAGCGCCACGGGCTGCGCGACGAGCGAGGGGGGCTCGACGACGGCGGTGCCACCTCCAGCACCGCCGGACCCGGCCATGCCGCCGACGCCGCAGCGGCCCTCCGCCGCGCAGCGCTCGACGAGCGCTTCGAAGTTGCTGCAGCCCACCACGCCCAAGCAGGTGACGACGCCGACCAGCCGCTTCATGGAAAGGACCCTCCCAGCACGAACGTTCCGCCACCGTGCCCAGGCCACAGCCCTGCGCGGAGGTCTCCCAGCGGCCCACCGAAGATGGCCATGATGACGCCGCCCAAGACGGCCGCGGAGCCGCCCGCCATGAGCCCCAGGCCCAGGCCCTGCAACGCGGCTCCTTCTCGGCCGACGGCCTGCGCTTCACCGAGCGAGACGAAGGTGCCTTCGCGCAGTCGCCGAGCCACGTCGGCGCTCGCGACGAAGGAGATGACGCCCACGGCGACCGCCACCGCGCCCGCCGCCGCCGTGGCCAGCCCCACCACCCGCACCGGAGACGACGGCGCGATGTCGTGGGACCGCGGCGCGCTCGTCAGCCGCACCCAGTCCCCTTCGGTCAGGTCCTTCGCCATGAGCTTCGCGCCCTTGCCCATGGCGTCGAGCAGCCCACCTTCGTCGGGCGCGCGGCCGGTGAAGGCGGTCAGGGGCCGCCCGTCACGGCTCCACAACACCTTGAGCGTGACTTGAAAGCCGCCGGACTCGAGCTTGGCCGCTTCGCCCTGCACCACGCCGTCGACGCCGAGCGCGCCCGCGAGCTCCGCGAGACAAGACGTCGTCGCGTCGCTGCACCCGAGGAGCTGCTTCTGCCGCTCCATGCCGAGCAGCGTGCCGATCTGCTTCGGTGTGACGACGCTCAGCCCCGCGGACGACATCTGCTGGGCGACGAACTCCCCGTAGAACTCGGCTCGCTCGGGCGGGAGGCCGGTGACGGTGAGGCCGACGCTGCCCGCCTTGAAGGGCGGTGAAGCAGACAGGGCGACGAGGGTCAGTGGGAGCCACATGGTTGCCTTTTGGTGCTTGCGCGCGAAACGGTCGCTTCTGGGGAACTTCCCGGTTGCTGGGCCGCTTCTTCGGGGCCCGGCGTCAACGCGGGGGGTCCTCGCAAGAACGTGGAGCCGGAGCAAGCCCCGCCCCCAGCAGGCGGAGCTCGACGTCCCCGTTCACGGCGGCCTTCGGCATTGTCCAGCGCTCGGGCGACGAGGCGCAGGTGGGGCTGCGGCGCTTGGTGAAGGACGGACCGCGGCGCACAGCCGCGGACGACGTTCGACGTGCTCTTCAGATAGGGCCTCACGTTCGCGCAGCGCGGGCCACCGCGCCGTATGCTCCCTGCCTGCGCCGTGGCCGGGCGGACGCTGGGAGCTTCCATGAAGACCGGACTCGTCGCGCTGCTCGTCGCCGTCGCTGGGTGCCTGCCCGTGCCGTCCAGCCCCGACGCCGGCCGACCCTGCGCCCAGGGCACCTTCGAGACGTCAGACGGCGGCTGCGCTGCGTGGCGCACCTGCGCTCCGGGCGAGTTCGTGCGCGCCGAGGGGACGCCGCTGTTCGATCGACGCTGCTCGAGCTGCGCGCCGGGCACGTACAGCGACGTGCCGAACGCACCAGCCTGCGCCGCGTGGAGGACCTGCCCCGTCGGCGCGCAGCCCTCCGAGGGCACGGCCACGACGAACCGTCTCTGCACGCCGTGCGAATCCGGCACCTGGTCGGCGGGTCCGGGCCTCCCGTGCCTTCCCTGGAGTGACTGCGCGCCTGGCATGTTCCTGGTCGGCCAGGGTTCCGTGGCGAGCGACCGCGTCTGTGCCCCGTGCGCGGCCGGAACCTTCTCGACGCGGAACGCCGCCGCCTGCACGGCGTTCAGCGACTGCATGCCGGGCACCCTCGTGGCTTCCGAAGGCACGGCGACGACCGACCGCAGCTGCCTGCCTTGCGCCGCGGGCACCTTCAGCGACCGACTCAACGCCACGACCTGCGCCGCCTGGCCCACCTGCACCGTCGGACAGTTCGTTCAGCGCGAAGGCAGCGCGAGCGCCCCGCGGGAATGCGCTCCGTGCCCAGCGGGGTCGACGACGACGACGCCGAACGCGCCGAGCTGCCTGCCCGGCGTCTCGCTGGGAGGTCAGGTGCGTGGGCTGACTGGGAGCGGGTTGGTGCTGAGCGACGGCCGCGGCGGCACGCTCGCCATCTCGGGAGACGGACCGTTCCTGTTCTCCACGCCAGTGCCGCTCGCGGCGCCGTGGACGGTGACGGTGCAGACCCAGCCGACGAACCAGAGCCCGTGCACGGTCCGTCGCGGGAGCGGCACCGCTCAGGCCAACGTGTCGAGCGTCATGGTCGACTGCGGCCTCACGTTCCGCGTGGTGACGGTCACGCCGAGCAGCGTCGGCACCGTCGGCCTTCCGGGCGCGCGCGCCGTGTTGGTTGGGCCCAGTCGCACCGTCCAGGCCACCGCGGACGACGACGGCTACTTCAGCGCCGCCTTCCCGCCGACCCAGCGCCCGTTCTCGCTCACGGTCGCGGCCGCTGGGCACGAAGCGCTGACCGTGCTGCGCCTGGACCAGGACGTGCCGACGACGCTCTACGTCGGCCCGATGTCGTACTCCGTGGCGACCGCGCCGCTCACCGGGGCCATCACCGGCAAGGCAGCGAGCCTCAACCGCGTCAGCGTCGACGTGTACGACGGGACCACGGTGCAGACGACGGCGGCGAGCTACACGTCGGCGTTTCAGCTGGGCGCGTCGAGCGCGCCGGTGCAGGTCGTCGCCATCGAGGTGGAGAACGACGAGGCCATCAACTGGGTGGCCAGCCCGGTGCTCGCACGGAGCGCCGCGGGGCACACGGTCGACGTCGCCTTCCCTTCGCCGCGCGCGGCCCTGGTGGAGACGTCGCTGACGGTGGCGCCCGCGCCGAGTGGCGTCTTCAGCAGCCTCGCCGGGGCCACGTACTTCGGCACGCTGGCCTTCTTCCCAGGCGACACTTCGTCGGCGCTGACCACCGGCTGGTTCACCTACGTGGTGTCGGGCTGGCTGCGGCGACCGGTCGGCCTCACCATGGTCGGCCGCGGCGTCACGGGGCCGCTGGCGCCGAACCGCGTCGTGCTCGCGGTGGACCGCGCCCCGTACGCCTTGCGACTGTGGGTGAGGGATCCGCTCACTCAGCCGACGCACACGCTCACCGCGCCGGTGGTGACGAGCCTCACGTCGAGCGGGTCGTCGCTGCGCAGCGTGCAGGCGGAGGGCGCAGGTGCCAGCTTCGACACCCTCGCGCTCCAGGTGACGGGCTCCTCGGGCAGCGGGCTGTCGAAGACGGCCTGGCGCATCTACACGGCGCCGGGGACGTCGCAGGCGATCCAAGGCCTGCCCCTGTTGCCGGTGGGCGTGACGCTCGCGGACCTGGGTCTGGGCTCCACGGCGCGAGTCACGCCGATGTTGATCCGCTTCGCAGACCGCGCGTCGCGACCCTGGATGATTCCTGCCGGGAACGACACCTTCCCGCTCTACGAGCTCACCGCTTCGGGCGCCTCTCGGGTGGTGTCGGTGCCCTGACGGGGCGGCCCGACCGCGCCCACGAAGCCGTCCCTCCGACAGGCGACGCCGCTGGGCTTGGGACTGTTCACGCGCGCTGCGGGGCCCCGGACTTACCTTCCGGCCGGTGGGCGAGGAGCGCTGACCTGCGACAACTCCTCAATCCCTCACTGGAGCCCACCATGAACGTCGCCGCTCGCCCCTTCTCGTCGCAGACCGCCGGAACCGCCGCTGACGCCGCCACCCTCAACCAGACTTTCCGCCACCCCGTCTCCGAAGCGGAGCTCAAGGCCGCCACCCACGCCTTCACCGGCGCGGCGCGCGCTCTCTTTCCGCAGGGCGCCAAGGTGGTGTCCGTGCAGCTCGGTAAGGCCATGAACGCGCCCATCCGCGGGTACGTGGCCGCGGTCGGCACCGCCCAGCTCGAGCTGCCGGGCGGCAAGCGCGTGCAGGCTCGGGTCAGCTTCATGGCGCACAGCGCCAACGTGACGGTGACCGAGAACGACCAGCTGGTGCGCAGCGCGTACCGGCGCCCGAACGGCAAGGTCGAAATCATGCAGTACAAGGCCTGAGCTGCGGGGCGTCCCACCACGACGCTGGGGCGCGCTGCCCGCTTCACTGCCTCCGGCGCCCCGACGAAGTCCGCGCTGGCACGTGCCCCGGCGCAGGTTCAGACTTGCGCCCATGCGCAGTGCGGTCACCTCGGGGCTCCTGCTCCTGCTGAGCGGGTGCCAGTTCGACGCGGGCCTGCCCCAGGGCGCCAGCATTCGCTGTGAGCTGTCGCCCGACTGCCCCGCAGGACAGCAGTGCGTGGCCGGGCGCTGCGGCGTCCCCGAGCCCGTGGACCTGACACCGGTGGACCTGGCCCCCGGCAGCGTCTCGACGCGGCTGCTGCCCCGCTTCGGGAACCCGCTGGCCGAGCCGACGGCCTTGGGGCGGCTCGTCGAGCTCGAGGTCGCCTTCGCCCTCACGCGGGAGCCCCCGCAGCCGCCCAGCGTCGTCGCGACCAATGGCCTGGGTTGCACCTTCACCGCTCCCACCCGCCTGCGCTGCGAGGCCGGGCCCGACACCCGAGACGGCCTGGCGGACGTGTCCGTCGATGTGCCGCAGCCGGACGGGAGCCTCCGCCGCGCCTTCCTCGCGCAGGCGGTCCCCGTGAAGGTCACTCCGCCCACGCTGACCCTCACCAGCACCAACGGTCCCCGGCAGCGGCGCCTGGCCTTCGGTCCCCAGAAGGGCACGGCGTTGACCTCCGGGCCCGGGCTGGCCCGCGTCGACGAGTGGCTGTCCGTGCGGGAAGGCACCGCCGAGCTGCTCCGGCTGCGGCCCACCGCGGACGGCGCCCTGGACGCCGGGCTGCCGGGCCGAACCGCCGTCCGCGCCGAGGTGAGCGCCATCGACGTGGCGGGGAACCGCTCCGCCTGGCAGCCGATCGACGACGTCACGTGGGTCGGGACGCTGCACGAGACGGTCCGCGACAGCGCCTACCCCAACCCGCTGGCCCTGCGGCTGTACCCCGTCGCGCCGGACGGCATCGAGGCGCCGACGGGCGCCGGGGCGCTGGCCATCGAAGAGGACGGCGTGGGCGAGGTGGACGGCCAAGGGGTGACGGTGGAAGGGCAGCCGCTGGTGCGCTGGCTGGGCGGGTACCCTCGCGCGACCGGCTTCTCGCTGGCGCTCTCGGCGCTGGCGTGGGACGAGCGCGCGCTGCTCTTCCGTTCTTTGGCGACCACCTTCGACGGCGCCGCGTGGACGGAGCAGCCGCTCAGAGACCTCGAGGGCGACGGCACCCCCGCGCTGCTCGACTTCGCCTGGTACGACCCCACGCACCGACGCACCTTTGGCAGGGCGGGGAGTGTGCTCTGGGTCAAGGCTGAGGACAGCTGGGCGCGGCTCGACGCGGGGGTGAACGTGTCGGGCCTGCCGTTCTACGACGAGCGCCGACACGTGGCGTGGTTCTGCCGGCCGACGCTGCCCGACGGCGGCGCCGAGTGCACCGGCCTCACCGAGGAGCTGCGGCGCCTCGACCTGCGGCCACAGCTGAATGGGTGGCTCGCCCAGAGCGGCTACCCCATCGCCTTCGATTCGCAGCGCGACCTCGTGTACCTGTTCGGGGGCACCTGGCCGGACGGCGGCCTGGCGCCCGGGGCGATCGTCTCCCTC
>JALHOS010000102.1 GCA_022842905.1 Myxococcaceae bacterium
CGAGCTGCGCAGCCGCCCGCTCGAGCGCAACGTTGCGCGGGAGCTTGGCGCGCGCGGTCTGAAGCACGCGCCGACCCAGTTCGAGCGCTCCGCAGGCACGCTGCGCTTGGGCCAGCGCGACGTGGGCGCCGGGGTCGAGCGGCAGGTGCGCGGCCGCGTCCATGGCTTGAGCGAGGGCCTCGTCGGTGTCGCCCGCCAGGCGCAGCTCGTCGGCCGCGCGCCACCGCCCTGCATCACGGCGCATGGTGTTCGCCTGAGCGGCTCGTTGGTAGAGCGAGGCTGCGCGGCGGTGGTCGCCTGCGCGGGCATGCTCGGCGGCGAGGCGAAAGAGCAGCTCGCCGTTCGTGGGAAACCGTCGCGCGGTCGCTTCGAGGACTGTGGCGTACCTGTACCGATCGCCGAGCCTGTCGAGGAGCCTCAGGCTGTTCAGCCAGCCGTCGATCGAGTCCGGCGCTTCGGTGAGGAACTCGTCGAACAGCGCGCGGGCGAGCTGCGGCCGGCCCAGCGCTTCTTCGAGCCGGGCCATGCCGTGAATGGCGGCGGGGTACTCGGGCCGGAGCTTCCGCGCGCGGAGGTAGCGCTCGCGCGCGCGGGTCAGGTCTCCGCTTTCCAGCGCCTCGTCGCCTTCGTCGATCAGCGAGTCGTAGGCGAGCATGGCGCGCTGGGCGTGGACAGCAGGGCCTTGGCGCGCTGCGCCGCGTGGGTGCGCAGCTGCGGATCTCCCTCGACTGCCACCAGGAGGTCGTCTTTCCCGGCCTTGTCGCCACGGCGCATGCGCAGCACGCCTCGGTGGAAGCGCGCGACCGGGTGCTTCGGGGCGCTCTCCAGGGCCAGGGTGAACTTCTGCTCGGCCTCCTGGCGCTCGCCGAGCTCGAGCAGCACCACTCCCTCCATGGTCAGCGCGTCGGCGTGGTCCGGGTTGAGCAGGGTGATGGTCGAGTAGGCGGCCAGCGCTTGATCGAACGCGCCGGCTTCGATGGCGTTCTGTCCTTCGGTCAGCAGCAGCGCCAGTTCGTCGCGGTTCAGGCGGGTGTCCATGGTCGTCGCCTCAGCCGATCTTACCGATGATGGACCGCGAAATATCCGAGAAGAGCTTGCTCATCGCGCTCATCAGCTCCGTGTACATCTTCATGCGGTTGGCCATGTCGGTGAGCTGCCGCGTGAGGTGCTTCTCCTGGGTGCGCAGCTCCTTGAGCTCCTTGGCCTCGTCGTCCGTCAGCTTCTCGCCGCGGGCGTCCTTCGCTTCGAGCGTCGCGAGCCGGTCGAGTCGATCGTTGACGCGGTCGATGCCGCCCTGGACCTTGTCGAGCACGCCGGCCCACCCAGGGGCGACCGGCCCGGTCGTGCTGCTCGTGGCCGCGGAGCCAGAAGCGCCAGAGGACGAGCCGGTGGAGCCGGCGGAGCCCGTCGAGCCGGTGGAGCCGGTCGCGGCCGACGACGTGGAGCTGGTCAGCGTGGGCATGGGCCCCATGCTGTCAGGGCGCTTGCAAGTTGGCGGTGTGGGCGGGCGCGGCGGGTTGCCCGGATTGCCTGCAGGAGGAGGCGGGGGCGCGGGGTCGTCAGTGACGCGCTTGTCTCGCTCGGCTTCGAGCGCGGACTCCAGGCTGGCGGCGGCGGTCTGCTTGGAGGCGGAGGTCAGGTTGCCGTTGCTCATGAGCTTCTCGAGGAGCGCCGGGTTGTCGATGAGGGCCTGTGCCGCGGACTTCATCTGTCCGACCGAGTGCTCGTCGAGGGGGCACTTGTGAAGGAACCCGAATTCACCGCGCGCGATGGCTTCCAATTCATCCCGAGTGATCCCGTCGGCCAGGATCGAGCCGCCGAGCCCGAGCACCGTCTCCGCTGCGCCGATGAGCAACTGCTGGCGCTCGAGCGACACGATCTTGCGGTCGATGCTCGCGTTCGCCTTCGCGTTGTCAGCGCAGGCCTTCTGCCAGGCGGCGAGGTCGGCCTGGTATCGGTCCCACGCTGCCTTGTCCTCGTCGTACCGGGCCTTGTCGGACGCGTATGCACGGTAGTCGTTGTCGTGGCGGCTCCATTGCGCCTCGGGGCTGCGCGCAGCCTCGTTGGCCTTGGACCCGTATCCCTCCATGACGCTCATGTCCCGCACCGCCTGTTGGGCTTCACCGCCGCGGCGCGATTCCGTCGTGCCCAGCGCCACTGTGCTATTCGAGGCATTCTCCTGGTTCATCTTCTGCGCCGAGACGGGGGCGGCGTTCTCCACCGTCGCGGGTGCGACGGACGCCGAGCTGTAAGAGGGGCTGCTTCGGTCGACATTGGTGATCACGGTTCGCTCCTGGGTGTTGGGGAAGGACGACGACGACCCTCCCTTCCAAGCCCCGGGCCACCCAGAGTCCCGCGCAGATCAACCCTTTAGCGGCGCGCCTCAGTCTCCGACGCGAGACGGTCCACGTGCGCCAGGCGCTCGGCCAGCGGCGGGTGCGAGAGCCCTTTGAGCACGTACCAGCGCGGCGGCGACGGGTGCATCTGGTTCGTCTTCCCCGCGACCCACAACATCGCCCGAAAGGCCTGGGCGTCGCCCGTCAGGGCCACCGCGTAGCGGTCGGCGTCGAGCTCCCGCTGCCGTGAGTGCGCACCGGCCAGCGGGCTGGCGGCGAGCATGGCGAGATCGAAGCCGAGGACCACCAGCGGCAGCACGCGCACGTCACCACGCGAGGTGATCCCCGCCCACTTCCGCCGCACGCTCCAACGAAAGAGCCACTCCACCAGCGCCAAGAAAACGATCAGGCCGACGCCCGACGCGACGAAGTTGGGCCACCGCCGTTCGTGCACGTGCCCCATCTCGTGCGCGACGGCGGCGGCGACCTGGGACGCGTCGAGCGCCTTCAGCAGCGAGTCGTTCAACACGATTCGCCGCGTCGGCCCGCGCCCCGCGAAGTACGCCTGCAGCCGCACGCTCCGGCCCGACGTCTCGTCCACCACGATGTCGCTGAACTCGACCCCACCGGCGCGCAGCTGTGCCTCGAGCTTGCTCCGCAAGGAGCCCGCCTCGAGCGGCCGCTGCGTCACGTACAGCTGCGAGCGGTACGGGTCGATCGCCGCCGAGCCGACCAGCGCCAGCGCCGCGACCCCGCCGAGCACCAGCCACCACCACCGCAGCCGCTTGGCCAGCCCGAACAGCCCCAGCGTCAGCGCGGCGACGAAGAACGCGCCGACGACCTTCCCCTTGAGCCAGTCGGTCAGCCAGCCCGACAGCGGCTGCGGCGTCAGCCCGAACTCCCGCTCGCGCACGAAGCCGAAGTACACGTCCCACGGGAACATGAGCGCCGCGAACAATTCCAGGAACGCGAAGGCGAAGAGCAGCGCCGCGCCCAACCCCGGCCCACCCCACAGCAGCGCCGCCACGCGCTGGAGTGCTGCGGGGACCGTCACCCGGGCGGCGACGCGCTCGCTCCACGCAAACAGCGGCGCGCTCGCGAACCGCGCGAAGACCGCGAGCAGGACGGGCAGCGCCACCGTCGTCACCGCGACGTAGGTCCACCACGGCCCGTGGTAGGCGTCGAGCCGCGCCAGCTCCTAGGGCGTGAAGCGCTCGTTCACGTCACGTGTGCGGCTTCCCCGCTGGCGGCGGCGGCGCCGGCTCGTCGGCCTTGGCTTCGGCCAGCAGCAGGTCCTTCATGCGCTGCAGGCTCGCCCGCGTCTGCTCCACGAAGGGGCTCTGAGCGCCGATGCGCTCGGCGGCTTCCAGCGTGCGCTCGTACACGGTGATCGCCTTGGTGATCAGCACGCGGATCTTCTTGCGCAGCTCGCCGCGGTACACGTCCTGCTCGACCGCCGACAGCTCGTTCGGCGCCGGCGCGTTGAGCATGTGGTCGTACATGGACTCGTACAGCCCGCCGATGCGCTGGCCCGACGCCGTGGCCCAGTACCCGTTGCCGATGCGGATCGCCCGCAGGTAGTGGCCCTGCGAAGACAGCAGCAGCTCCGACTTGAACTCGAGGTCCTCGGCCAGCTTCGTGCTCGACTTGTTCGCGTCCAGCTGCACGGACTCGTAGTGCGTTCGGTAGATCTCCCCCAAGAAGAACTGCGCCTGCCCAGGGAAGTAGTCCTCGATGAGGTCCTTGTCCGGCTGCGCGGACCAGAAGGTGATCGCCGTGCGCAGCGTGGCCTCCGCCGTGTCGAGCTGCTGCGCTTCGACCTCACAAATGCCCTGCTGCACCCGCGCCTCGAGCCGCTTGTCCGCCGTGAGATCCGGCCGGTCGGCGATGGCCTTGAGCACGTCGACGGCCTCGGCGTAGCGGCCGGAGTGGTAGAGCACCTCGGCCAGACGGAACGACGCGTCGAGCGAGTCGCCGGTGCCCTTGACCGGATCCGCCAGCTCCACGAAGCGGGCGTGCGCGTCGTCCCAGGCCTTGAGCTTCTCGAGCGAGAGGCCGGCGTTGTAGAGCGCCTCGCGCCGGTGCTTGCTGTTCGGGTGGAAGTCGGCGAGCCGGCCAAAGTGGCGAGCGGCCTGCGCGTAGTCCTGCGCGGCGTAGAACGACGTCCCGGCAGCGAACAGCTCTTCGCCGTTGAGCTTCTCGAGCGCGAGATCGCCGGTGATCAGCACTTCGTCGAAGCGGACCTCTTGGGCGGGCGGCGCGGTGTCGGGCACCGCCTTCGTCGCCTGGGCCTTCGTGTGCGCGCAGCCGACTCCCACCACCACGCCGACGATCGCCACCACACCACGCATCATTCCGAACGCTCCTCTTGCGAACCGGCCCGACGGGACGCCCACATGACAGCCCAAGCGCGTCCGAGGTTCCACTGGCCTTCAGCCCCAGAGGTAGTTGGAGGTGGCCCAGAGGCTGCTCAGGTCGTGCACGTCGAGTTCGAAGCGGGGCACCTGCACGAGCGGGGTCCCGGGGCACCCAGCCGCCAGGCGCTGCACGCCCAGCGCGTCCACCTTCGCCAGGTGTTCGTTCTCCTTGAGCGTCTGCTCGAGCTTCGTGCGCAGGGCGCCGGCCGGCAGGCGCGCGCAGGCGGCCCAGGCTTCGGCGGGCACCGGCGCGTGGGTGCGGTTCACGACGACGGCGACCACCCGCATCTTGTTCTGCACGAGCATGGTGTGGAACGTGACGGCCTCGTCGAGGCGCTCCGGCAGTGCCGAGGTCACCAGGACGAAGCCGGTGGTGTCCGCTTCCAACAGCGCCCGCGTCTCGTGGGCGCGCTCGCGGAAGCCTTCGTTCATGGTGCTCAAGCTGAGCATGAACTCGGCCAACTGCTGGAGCGTCTCGGTGCCGGTGAAGCGGGAGATGGTCTTGGCGATGTAGCTGCCGCCCAGGTTGAAGAGCTTGAGGCCGAACTTCCCCGCGGCCAGCGCCGGGGTCAGCAGCCACTTCGCCGCTTCGTTGTCCAAGAAGTCCAAGATGCGGTTGGGCGCGTCGAGGAAGTCCACCGCGTGGGCGGTCGGCGGCGTGTCGAGCACGACGAGCGGGTAGTCGCGGTGCAGCCGCAGCTCGCACAGCTTCTCCATGGCGATGTATTCCTGGCTGCCGGCCAGCGCCGTCGACAGGGCCACGTAGAAGCGGTTGTTCAGGATCCGCTCGCGCTTGTCCGGAGGCGCGCGCCGCTCGATGAGCTCGTCCCACGTGCGCTTCATGTCCAGCATCATCGCGTGCATGGGCGCCCGCGCGGCGAGGCCGGCGGCGGCCAGCGTGCTCTCCGAGATGCGCGCTTCGGCGTTGCCCAGCTCGCTGAGGCCCAGGGCGTTGGCCAGGCGGCGCGCCGGGTCGATCGTGCAGACCAGGGAGCCCTTGCCTTCCATGGCCGCGCGCAGCCCCAGCGCCGCGGCGATGGTCGTCTTGCCGACGCCGCCGGCGCCCACCGTTACCAGCACCGAGCAGCCTTCGATCGCCTCTCGCAGTGGGGTCATGGCGCCTTCCCCGCGAGGAACGCCCGGCCGAGCGCTTCACAGGCGGCGCGATCGAGTGGGCTGGTGAAGAGCCGGGGCAGCGTGACGAGCGGCGTGCCGATCGCCTCGAGCTTGAGACGACACTGTGCCGACAGCTCGGCGCGGGCGGCGTGGCCTTTGGCGGTGGCGTGCACGGGCTCGGGCAGGGCGGCCAGGTCTTCGGCCGAGAAGCGTTCCTCGACGAAGCCGTTGAGGACGATCAGCGCCGGCGTCACCTTCACCTTGGTGCGCAGCGCGGCGTGGAGCTCGAGGGTCTCGTTCACCGGCAGCTCTTCAGGCAGCGAGACGAGCACCGCGCCCGTGGTCGCGGGGTCGGTCAAGAGGTCGCGCATCCACCGTGCGTCGGTCGCCAGCGCGCCCGGCGGCACGGTGTCGAGGAGCACCTGGGGCACCGACAAGAAGGAGATCGCGTGGCCCGTCGCGGGCGCGTCGACGACGATCTTGTCGAAGCGTGGGCTCCCGTCGGGGCGGGTCTCCTTGGCGTGGAAGAGGATCTTCCCCAAGAGCACCAGCTCCTGCAGCGACGGGATGAAGCGCAGGAAGTAGCGCACCAGCCGGTTCTCGAAGACCGCGCTGTAGATGCTCTCGAACTTGAGCGTCATGAGCGCGTACTCGCGCAGCGCTTCCTGCGGCCGCACGTTGACCGCCCAGAGGTTCTGCTCGAGCGACGTGACCTCGGTGCCGACTTCGGCCCGGCCAAGCAACGGGGCGATGCGCTCTTTGCCGCTGACCTCACACACCAGCGTCCGCTGCCCGGAGCGCGCGCTCGCGAGCGCCAGCGCCGCCGCGACCGTCGTCTTGCCGACGCCACCTTTGCCAGTCACCACCACCAGCCGGCGGTGCGCCAATTCCCGAATCACGAGCCTGCGCAGATTGACACGGCGGTCGCCCGAGATCACCATCCGCCGCCATGCTCAAGAACAACCCCGTCATGAAGAAGCTGGTGGCGACCGGCGAAGAGCGGATCGGCAAGCTGGTGCAGCAGCTCATGGCGAACGAGAAGTTCGTCGCCGGGGTGCAGACGATCGTGACGCGCGCGTTCTCGGCCAAGGGCGTCATGGACAAGACGGTGCGCACGGCGCTGTCGGCCATGAACCTGCCGTCGACCGGGGACGTCGAGGTGCTCAAGGAGAAGATCCAAGAGCTCGAGCAGGTGCTGCAAGCCGTCGAAGGCAAGCTGGACCAGCTCGTCGCCAAGAAGTGACGGGGCCATGAGCGGACCCCGGCGCATCGCGTTCATCAACGAGAAGGGCGGCACCTGCAAGACGACGCTCGCGGTCAACGTGGCCGCGTACCTGGCGCTCAAGAAGCAGCGCCGCGTCTTGTTGGTCGACCTCGACACCCAAGGGCACGCCGGCAAGACCCTCGGGGTGGACGTGCGCGAGCTGCGGCCCAACGTCTTTCACGTGCTGACGGATCCGTCGGTGGCCCTCGAAGCGGCGGTGCGGCCGACGCCGGTGCAGGGGCTCTGGCTCTTGCCGTCCTGCCGGGACATGGCCGACTTTCCCGTGACCGTCGCCAGCGCGCCGGATCGCGAGCGGCTGCTGGCCAAGCGGCTGGCGGGGCCCTACGCGCAGGGCTTCGACGCCATCGTCTTCGACGCGCCGCCGTCGCTGGGGTTGGTCAGCACCAACATTCTGCTGGCAGCCGAAGAAGTGGTGATCCCCGTGGCGACCACCTACCTCGCGCTCGACGGCTGCGCGGAGATGGCGAAGACCGTCGAGCTGCTCCGAAAGGACGGTCGGCACGAGCGGCTGACGGTGTCGCTGGTGGTGCCGACGCTGTACCGCAAGAGCGCGCTGGCCGACGAAGTGGTGTCGACGCTCCGGCAGCACTTTCCCGGCAAGGTGACGGAGCCGCTCGCCCTCAACGTGGCGATCGACGAAGCGCAGAGCCACGGCAAGACGATCTGGGAATACGCGCCGTGGAGCCGCGGCGCGACCATGCTCCAGGCGATCGCCGACCGCATCGCGTAGCGCTGCTGCCGCTCAGCGGCGCCCGTCGTCGGCGCCCTTCTTCTGCGCTTCGAGCGCGTCGACCTTCTTCTCGAGGGCCTCGAGGCGCTGCAGCAGAATCGACAGGTCGCGCCCGGCGGCCGGCAGGTTGCCGAGCACGCCTTCGACGGCCGTCTTCACGCGCTCGTCGAGCCGGGTTTGCCACGCTTCGAAGGCCTTCTGCGACTGCTGCAGCACCGTGGCCGCGGTGAGCGGCTCGTTCGACTTTTCGCCTTCGCGCCCCAGCAGCGTGTTGAGGCGCTGTCCGGCCTCTTCTCGGATCTCCGCGACGCGCTGGGTGACCTGGCTGGTCAGCTCGTTGAGCGACTCGGTGGGGTGCCGAATGATGCCGCGGAGCACCGAGAGCGGCATGGTGCTCTTCTTCTTCTCTTCTTCGAAGACGATCTGCGCCAGCGTCACCGAGGTGAGGTCTTCCTTGGTGCGGTTGTCGACGATCTTCACTTCGACGCCCTGCTTCACCATCTCGGCGATCTCATCGAGCGTGACGTACCGGCTCTCCACGGTGTCGTAGAGCTTGCGGTTGGTGTAGCGCTTGATGACCTTGGGCTCGCGAGGCGCGCCCTTTTCGTCGCTCATGGCTTGGTTCCCCACAGGGTGATGCGGCGCGTCGGCGAATACCACCCGTACGCCAGAAGGGGCAAGCAATGCGCGGACTTGCTACGGTGCGGCGCGCACCTGGCCTCTCGCGGTCGGGCCCCACCCCATGATCGTTCAATGTGAGCAGTGCCAGACGCGCTTCAAGATCCCCGACGAGCGCGTGACCGAAAAAGGGGTGAAGGTCCGCTGCACCAAGTGTGGCAACACCTTCCGCGTCACGAAGGCAGGTGGCACGGCGCCGGCCGCGGCTCCGGACGATCCGTTCGCGCGCTTCGCGTCGGCAGAGTCCGCGGACCCGACCAAGCGCACGCTCGAGCTCAAGGCGATGCCGGCCGGCACGCTCCCGCCGAGCCCTGTCGCGCCGTCGGCCCCGCCCGCGTCTTCCGCGTTCGACTTCTCGAGCTTGGTGCCTGGACCGCCGCCGCCCGCCGCGCCGCCGCCGGGAGGTGCCGCGCCGCTCTTCGACTTCTCGGCCCTCGTGCCCCCCAGTGGGGCTGGGGCGCCGACGGCGGCGCCCGTCCCGCCGCCCGCGGCCGGCACCGGAGCCCTCGCGTTCGACTTCTCGGGCCTGACCGCGCCACCACCACCGCCAGGGCCAGCGCCCAAGCCAGTGCGCCAGGAAGCGAAGGCCGCCGAGTCCACGCCGAGCTTCGACTTCTCGAGCCTGGGCAGCGGGCCGCCGCCTCCACCGCCGCCGTCGGTGCCGACGCCCAACACCGCGCCCGCCCACGCGGCGTCACCTCAAGCGAACGCCGACGCGCTGAACGGTGCGCTGCCGGAGCTCAACCTGGGGTCCGCGCCCAAGCCGGCGTCCCAGGCCATGCTCAACAGCCTGTTCGGCGACGACGAGGCGGGTCCGCCCCGGCCGTCACCGACGACGACGCAGGCGGTGCGCGACGAGCTGTTCGACATGCCCGCGCCGTCCCCGGAGCCGGATTCCGGGCCGACCACCATCGAGCGCATCGAGCTGGGCACGGACAAGGACGCGGCCGGTGTGCCGCTCGCGCGCCTGTCGCCGCCGCGGCAGAACGTCGCGCTCCCCGTACCGGTGGCGTCGTCCCGCCGCACGGCGCTCGGCATCTTCGTCAACGTGGTGATCGCCCTGGTGCTGCTCGCCGCGATCGTCTTGGTCGGCAACGCGCTGGCCAACGACGGTCGGCTCGACGCCAAGGCGCTCAGCCCCGAGCGGCTGGTCGAGCTGCTCAGCCCACCCAAGGCGCTCATCCCGTTGGATATCTCCAACGGCCTGTACCAGACGAAGGCGGGGCGCCCGCTGTTCTACGTGCGCGGGCAGATCGACAACCGCACCGACGGCGCGTCGCGCGCCAAGGTCGTCGTCTCGCTCATGAACGGCGAGCAGGTCGTGCGCTCCGGTGAGACGGTCGCCGGCGTGGCGCCCAGCCCCGAAGAGCTGTTCGGGCTGAGCCGGGTCGACGAGCTCGAGGCGCTCCAGGCCAAGCTGCGCGCCAAGGCGGTCGACGTGCCGCCCGGGGGGCAGGCGCCGTTCGTCATGGCGTTCTTCGAGTACCCTCCGGACCTGTCGGAGTTTCGGGTGAAGGTGGCGGTGGAGCCGTTGGGGGCGACGGCGACCCCGTAGCCCCAGGCGAAGGTGAGCGGGCCCCGTGTCCAGCCAGGTCTCCGCCCAGTTCGAAGCGCGTGCCCTCGCGTTGGCGCGCCGGCTCGCGGCGCTCGCGGGCTCCGGCGAGGCCGTGGTGCGGCAGGCCGCGGCCGACGCGCTGACGGGCTGTCCGGTGGACGAGGCCGCGGAGCTGGTGCACCGACTGGTGCTGCTCGCGCGCCGCCAGGACGGCGCGGCCAAGGCCGTGCTCCAGCCGGTGCTCAAGGCGCTGGGCGGTGAGCTCGGCACGCAGCCCAAGGACGTGCTGCGGCGCGTGGCGGGGCTGCTCGGGCACGCCGACGTGGAGCTGCTCCTCGCCGAAGGTGCGCCGTCCATGGAGTACGACGGTGAGGCGGCGCGGCGCGCCGACGCGAAGCTGTTCTCGGCGCCGCTGGGGTTTCTCAAGTCCCAGGCCCGGCTGACGAAGAACCCGGACGAGCTGGCGCGGCTGGCGGCGTCGTCCGACGAGAGCGTGATGCGCGAGCTGCTGAAGAACCCGCGGCTGACCGAAGCGCTCGTCGTCCGCATCGCCGCGCGACGGCCCAGCCGCCCGGAGCCGCTGGTGGCGCTGTGGCAGAACGCGAAGTGGTCGGTGCGGGCAGCCGTGCGGCGGGCGCTGGTCTTCAACCCGTACCTGCCCGTGGAGATCGGCGCGTTGATCGTGCCCTTGCTGGCCCCGTCAGATCTGCGCTCCGTGGCGCTGGACGCGACGCTGCACGGGAGCTTGCGGCAGCAAGCCCAGCTGCTGTTGAGCACGTCGCCGCCGTGAGCCTTGGGCGATCGTCAGGCGCCCGGAGGCGGGTCCTTGGGTGTCACGTCGACCAGATCGCCGCCCCGCGACGCTCGGCGGAAGGAGTACACGAAGCGCCCGAGGGCATTTCCGAGCTGGCCCATGCGCGAGGCGGACATGATGATGGCGATGATGACGGCGAGCATGATCAGCTCACCCGTGCCGAGGAAGCCCATGGCTGCACCGTGCCTCAACTGCGCCGGCCCCGCAACCCGGAGCCACGAATGATGCGCCTGCTCGGCCACCGCGGCGCGAGCCGCGACTTCCCGGAGAACACGCTGGAGGCGTTCGAAGGTGCCATGGCGCAGGGCGCGGCGGGCGTCGAGCTCGACGTCATGCGCTGCGGCTCCGGTGAGCTGGTGGTCTGCCACGACGAGTGGCTCGACCGGCTGACGGGGCGAAAGATCGAGGTGGCGAGGACCGACTGGCAAGCGCTGCGCACGCTGGACGTGGGCAGCACCTTGGGCTTCGCGCCGGCGAAGCTGCCGCTGCTCCAAGACGTCTTCGACACGCTGCCGAAGGACGCCGTGGTGAACGTCGAGCTCAAGTGTGACGTGGCAGACGATCGAGGGCTGTCCGTCGCCGTGGGCGAGTACCTGGTGCGCGAGGGTCTGACTGAGCGCGTGTTCGTGTCCAGCTTCAACCCGCGGTGCTTGCTGCGGCTGGCGCGGGCCTTTCCGCAGCTCAAGCGCGGCTACCTCATCGACCCCGATCGGCCCTGGCTTCCCCAGGCATGGCTCTGGGCGCCGATCTGCGCGCGCACGTCAGTCCACCCACACTGGTCGGCGTGCACGCCCAGCCGCCTCAACCGGTGGCACGCGCACGGCTGGGAAGTGGCCGTGTGGACGGTCGACGACGTGGACGAAGCGCGGCGGCTGCGGGCCATGGGCGCGCAGTGGCTCATCACCAACACGCCCGGTGCGCTCCAGCAGGCGCTCGCGGCGGGTCCCGTCGGTGTGGCGTCGAGCGAGGCTTAGAAGTCCAAGCCCAGCGACAGGTTGATGCCGAGCACGCCGGGGACGTCGCGGTCTTCGTCGTTGGCCGGATCGTTGTCGCCCTTGGTGTCCCGGAAGCGGCCGATCACCGAGTAGCTGACCTCGGCGACGAGCTGCACCACGGCGCCGATGAAGCGCAGCCCGCCGTAGAAGCGGTTGTGGGTGTTGGCGATCGCGAGCACCGGCGCGAACAGGTAGAGGTCCTTGAACTGCTCAGGCCCGTCCGCCTCGGCCAGCGCGCGAGAGGGGTTGAAGTCGATGGTGCTGGTCGACGCGCCGACGAACATGAGGTTCCACCCGGCGTAAGGCGTGAGCGTCACCATGCCGCCGATCTGGAACTGCTTGCCCAGCCCCACGTCGAGGCCGCCCGCGGTTATGTCGAAGTCCCGGCTGTTGATGAGCTTGGTGATGCTGCCGCGCACGCCGATGTCGGGGAAGTAGCGAAAGCCTTCGTTGATGGCCCACTTGAGCTCCGCGGTGCCGAAGCCCATGCGGCTGTCCGGGACCCAGCCAAAGCGCCCGCCGAGCTCGAAGGAGAACGGGAGACCCTTGCGGAAGTGCACGCTGGGCAGCGCCAGCCAGTCGCGGAACGGCCGGCCGGTCGACAGCGCCTGCTGGGTGGGGAGGGTGCCGGTGCCGAAGTTGATGATCGCCGTGTCGATGGACACCGAGAACGCGGCGTGCCCCAGCGTCTCCGGGGGCATGAGGTTCATCGACGTCATGGCCGCGGCGAACTGCCGGGCGAAGGAGCGGAAGTTGGCGTTGGCCCGAGGGTCGTGCCCGGTGGCGCCGGGCTGCGGGTTGCCCAGCTGAATCAGCCGAAAGTCGTTCTTCTCGGCCCACGCCGCGTGGGCCACGAGTACCACGAGGAGGGCGGCGCGCATGGCGGGGCACGTTACCCGCCACCCCCTGGCCCTTCAACAAATCGGGCCAGCTTCTGCGCCGACGTGGCGGATCAGGGCTTGGCCTGGGCGGGCGGCTTGTCCGGCGTGGTCTGCGCCACGGCGGCCGGCCGGCGCCGCACGACGACGGACTTGCGCGCCGCGAAGTCCTGCGACTCGCGCGCCACCACGGTGACGAGGTTGTTCCCTTCCTTGAGCGGGACGTCGGTCGTGAACTTCACCCGGTCCCCGTCCTCCGGCGTGCGCGCCTTGAAGAAGACCTTCTGGTCGTTCACCAGCACGAAGACGTCGAGGAGGTTGGGGTCCACCACCACGCTGGACAGCGTCAGCTTGTCGGTCTCAACCACCATGCCGCCCTGGCTGGGGTCGACGTTCATGGAGATCTGCGCCGGCGCGCGCGCAGGCAGCCACTCGACGTTCGCCAAGGGGGCGCTCTTTCCCGAGCCGCGCACGTCACCCAACTTCACGAAGGCCGAACGGCCCTTCTCCAATTCCACCCGTACCATGCCGTTGCCGCGGGCCTGCTCGGGCAGCGTGGCGCCCTTGGCCAGCGTGCCCAGCACCCGCCCTTGAGGGCTGGCCGACGCGAACAGCTGGGCGCGCTCGGCGATGCGGGCGGTGGCGGTCGACGCCTCCAGCGCCACGGGGGGCGTCGCGTCGCCGGCGACCGGCAGCACCAGCTTGTCGGACAGGAACTCTTCGAGCGGCTCGTCGCCGATCCACAGGCGCAGCGCGAACTCGTCGGCCTTGTACGCCTTCTTCACCTGCAGCTGGAAGCGCGCGGCCTTCGTCTCGCCGGGGGCGATCTCCCCCAGCTTGAAGCGGCCCTTCTCGATGAAGATGTTGGTGTCCGCCGCATTCTTGATGTTGCCGAAGGTGTCGAGCGCCTTGCCGCTGCCGGTGTTGGTGACGTCGAGGAACAGCGTGACGGCTTCCCCGCGCTGCGCGAGCCCGTCGCCGTTGCAGTCGGCGCAGTCGTCGACGAGGGACCAGGTGTACGCAAATTGCGGCCGCGGCAACTCGACGAAGGTCAGCTCCCCAGCCAAGGCTTCGGCCAGCTGCCCGCTGTCGTCCTGCAGCTTCACGGTGACGCCGTCGCGGCGCGACGCGAGGTCCTTCGGGAACTTCACCGGCACCGACCAGCTGCGCTTCTCGCCGGGCGCGAGCGCGCCGAAGACGAACTCACGGCGATCGAGGTAGCCGTTCTCCGACTCGGTCCACGCACGCAGCCGCTTGACCGCCTCGGCGCCTTTGTTCTCGACGGTCAGCTCGAGCTGAATCGTCTCCCCGGCTTGGATCTTCTTGTCGGCGCTGGGCTTGAGCGTGGTGAGCAGCTGCGGCGCCTTGGGCGTGGGCCCCGCGGTCCAGTCGACGCCCTGCGCGGTGATCGCCTGGGCGATGCGCTGCTCTTCGACCTGCCGCTTCTCGAGAATGAAGTTGCGGCCGGCCTTCAGCATCCTGTCGCGCTGGGTGTAGGGCGCGGCGAGCAGGAACTCGCGCGCGAACGTGACCTCGAAGTCTTCGCGCACTTCGTCCTGGGACTCGGCGTCCATTTGGTCGTCCAAGTCCTCTTCGGGGGTGTGCTCGCTGTCGGTCAGGAGGTTCTTCCCGCCCTTGGCCGGAGGCGGCGCCTTCTTGCCGTCCTTGCCGTCTTTGCTGGCGACCTCTTTCCCGTCCTTCTTGTCCTTGGGCTCCTTGCCGTCCTTGGCGTCCTTGTCCTCCGCCTTGGCGATCTTCTCGGCGGCGGTCTTCAAGTACTTCAGGCTCTCGAGCGGCTTCTCGCGCACGACGACCTCGTCCCGCTTCTTGGCGGCCTGGGCGTTCTCGGGGTTGCCGAAGTGCTTGTCCAAGTCGGCTTCACCCACGACGCGCCGGGGCGCGAACACGTCGACGCGGTCCTTGGACACGCGCGTGGGGATCAGCTGCACGTCGGGGGTGATGCCGATCTCCTGAATCGAGACGTCGCCGGGCGTGAGGTACTTGGCGATGGTGAGCTTGAGCGCCGAGTCGTCGGCGAAGTCGTAGAGCACCTGCACCGAGCCCTTGCCGAAGCTCTGGCGGCCGACGATGACGGCGCGGTTCAAGTTCTTGAGCGCGCCGGCGACGATCTCGCTGGCGGATGCGGAGCCCGCGTTGACGAGCACGACGATGGGGTACTGCTCGTCGTCTGGGTCCTGGTGCGCGGGCTTCGTCTCCCGCAGCTTGTCGGACAGGCCCACCGTGCTCACGATGGTGCCCGACGACACGAAGGTGTCGGACACGGAGATCGCCTGGTCGAGCAGCCCGCCGGGGTTGCCGCGCAGATCGAGCACCAGCCCGGACAGGCCCTTGTTGAAGCCCTGGCCCTTCGCGGCCTCGGCCATGTCGGCGAGCGCGCGGTGCAGGTCCTGCGTGGTGTTGCCCTGGAAGTTCTTGAGCCGCACGTAGCCGACGCCTTGGCTGAGCAGCTTCGACTGCACCGACTCGATGCTGATGAGGGCGCGCGTCACCGTCTGCACCTGGGGCTTGTCCCAGCCTCGGCGCATGAGGGTGATGGTGACGCGGGAGTCCACCGGACCGCGGAGCTTCGACACCGCTTCGTTCAGGTCCATGTTCACCGTCGACTCGTCGCCGATGCGGGTGATCTGATCGTCCTTCTTGATGCCGGCGCGGAAGGCGGGGGTCTTGGGCAGCACCTTCACCACCGTCAGCACGCCCTCCCGCATCTGAATGACGAAGCCCAGACCGCCGAACTCGCCCTTCGTGGTGATCTTCATTTCCCGGTACATCTCGGGGCGCAGCAGCACGCTGTGGGGGTCCAGCGTCTGCAACATGCCGTTGATCGCCGCGTACTCGACTTCCCGCGTGTCCTCGATCGGCCGCATGTTCTTCGCGACGAAGTCGAGCACGTCGTGGAGCGTGAACGTCATCTTCCACAGGCTGTCGACGTGGCTCAGGTCGAACTCCTTGGGCTTGCCGTTGACGACGACCTTGAGCCGCTGCTGCTCCGCGCTCCCGTCGACCAGCACGTCGGGCACCGTCTTCTCGACGGCCTCGAGCGAGGCGATCATCATCTCCTTGGGCTTGATGCGCTTGGGGTCGACGTAGTTGTCGCGGACGTGGACGATGACCTTGTTGAACAGGCTCAGCGCCGACAGATCGTGCGGGAGCTTCTCGTTCGGCTCGCGGCCCGGCGCGGCTTCGGCCGAAGGAATGCCCAGGCTCAACATGCTGCGTGGCGTCCGGTCAGCCCCGGAGAACACCCACGCCAACAACAGCGCCGCGATGACGGCGGCGCGCACGATCGTCTTCATGAACCCTTCTTTCGTCGGCCGCGGTGGCAAGGTGCCCCTCGCGCGCGCGGCTGCTGGCTTGCCCGTGGCAGCTTAATGACGCGCCCCCAGCCCTTCAACAAAGCGCGAGTCTCCATCACCTCGCAGCTCAACGACGGTCCGGGCTCCTTCGTTCCTCACCCGTCCTTCGACGGGGCGAGGAGCTGGGCCTTCAGCAGCGCGCGGTAGAGCAGCGTCCCTCCGACGATGGCCAGGGGCAGAAGGAAGAAGTTGAGCACCGGCAGCCAGAGCACGACGGACAACGACAGCCCAAAGCCGAGCGCCAGCCGCTTCCGCGCCGCCAGCGCGCGCAGCACCTCCCCGAATGGACGAAGGTGCCGGGCCATGGGGCCGGACAGGTGCTCACACGAAAGCCAGAAGCTGCCCCACGTCGTGGAGCCGAGCCACCACAGCACCGAGCCCACGCCCGGAATGAGGTTGAGCGGGAAGAGCACCACCAGCCCCAGCGACATGAGCGCCACGCGCAGCAGCGTGTGGGACAGGCCCAGCGCCACGCCGCGCAGCGTGCGAGACAGAGAGAACGAGGGCGCGGTGAAGTCGCCCAGCGCCGCCTCGGTGGCCTCGGACAGCGGGTCCTGCAGCGGAGCGAGCACCAGGTTCGGCAGGGTCAGCGCCGACAGCGCCCAGCTCGCCACGAAGAGCACGACGCCCAGGCTCGCGGCGAGCGCCTGCCAGTACCACGCGTCGCCCGTCACCCAGTCGTGGGCCCAGGCCTGCGTCTTCGGCCAGAGCCACCAGGCGGAGCCGATCAGCACCGTCGCGGTCACCGCCGCGCAGAGCGCGGTCCAGCCTCGCAGCGACGGCGTGCGCACGAGCAGGCTCAGCGCGCGGGGCAAGAACGACAGGCCGGCCACGAAGTCCTGCGCGCTCGAGGTCGGGGAGAGGGTGGGCAGTGGGGTCATGTCGGTTCCAGCGAGCGCTTAGCGCAGGGGGCTGGGGAATGCCGCAGCGAGCCCGGACTTCCGAAGCTCGAGCCGCGCCGACGAGGCAGGGCGACGGCCAGAGGGAACTCTGGCGACGGGGCGGGAGGCTCGACACGCTGCCTGGGCAACGTTCAGCGCTGCGCCGCATTGCATGGCCGCAAGGATTGCATGGCCCCCAGGCTGGAAGAGACCCGAGCGTGAGTCTCAGCGGCGCTTGGCGGGTCGGTCGGGTCGAGCTCCGCGACGCGCCGACGCGGCCTTCGAGGGCTTGGCTGACTTCGTGGCTTGGTTCAGCAGGCCCACGGCGAGCTCGAGCAGGCTCGTGGCGGGCAGCCCGCTGGGCAGCTCGTCGAGGCTGGCGCTCGCCGCGCGTCGGGGCTTGGCCTGCGCGGCTTCGGGGCCTCGCTGTCGACGTTTCGTGGCCATGGGCAGCTCGTTCCTCTTACCGAACGGCCTTGGTCGCCCGCTCGCTCAGCGCGCCCCAGGTGCTCAGCTTCGAAGACATCGCGGCGGTCTGCAGCTCGAGGAACTCGCCCCGGGTGACGTGATCGGCGTTGGCGAGCAGCGACTTGAGCGCGGCGGCTTCCTGCTCGTGCGCACGGACGTGCGCGGCCTCGAGCTCCTTGACCTGCTCGGGGGTCACCTTCTGGGTGAGGCCCAGGTCCGCCAGCATCGCCCGCGTCGCGGGCTCCGCAGTCTGCTTGAGCACGTTGACCTTCGCGAGCTGCTGTTCGATCGCCGATCGCGCGGGACCGGCCAGGGCCTTGTCGAACTTGGCGCGATCCGAAGCCGGCATTTCGGACATCTTCGGAGCCCAAGCGAACTCGGCGGTCAGGCCAGCCGCTTCGGCCTGCTTGGGCGCGCTCTTGATGAAGCGCCCCACCGTCGCGTGGAGTTCGTCGAGCTGGTTGATGACCCGCTGTGGCGGGACCTGTACGCCGGGTGAGCCCACCGCCTTGCGTCGCGCAGCCTCTCGCGCCAGCTCGCCCGTGACATCACCTCGCTCGATGACGGACTTGAGGCCGGCCACCGTGACCCTCGTCCGCGACGCCTCGCTTCCGAACAGGTTGCCGATTGCCTCTCGAGTCGTCCGGATCGCCTCGCCCCAGGTCGGCCTGTAGGGCTTGCCGGACGGGTAGGGCGGAGGGGCCGGCATTTTGCCAGAGGCCGGGAGAGGGCCATCGCTCATGGAGTGTCGTCTCACTCGGGGTGGCAGGGGTCCAGCAGGGGCGTTCGCACTGGGTGGGACGGACACGGGGTGGCTCCTGGTCGTTGAACGGCGTTTGAAGGGCGCGAGCCTAGGCCGCCGCGCGCGCGGAGTGCGAGGTCGTAAACAGTCGGGCGAGCGCCTGGAGGCGACGCTATAAGCCGCGGCCCAATTTCATGTCTCTGGACGCGAAGGCAGACGACAGGCCGATCTCCCATGTCGACGAGCTGGTCCAGACGCTGCGCTCAGGAGAGCGTTCGGGCCCGCTGCTGCTGGGGCTCGAGCACGAGAAGCTGATCGTCCCCAAAGCCGGCGCTCTCGCCGTGCCGTACGACGCGGCGCCGAGCCACGGCGGCATCGGCGCGCTGCTCGAGGGCTTCGGGCGCTTCGGTTGGCAACCGTACCGTGAGGCACCGGGGCTCCCCGTCATCGCCATGCAGCGCGGCAAGGCGACGCTGTCGCTCGAGCCTGGCGGGCAGTTCGAATTGTCCGGTTCCCCGTTCGCCACGGCGCGTGAGGCCCACCTCGAGAACGTGCGCCACGCCGAAGAGCTGCGCCAGGTGGCCGACGCGCTGGGCCTGCGCGCGGTGGTGCTCGGCTACCGGCCGTTCGACAGACTCGGAGAAATGCCGTGGATGCCGAAGTCCCGCTACGGCGCCATGCGGCGGACGCTCGGCACGCGCGGGAAGCTCGCGCTGGACATGATGCTCATGACGGCCACGGGGCAGGTGTCCCTCGACTGGACGGACGAGGCCGACTGCGCACACAAGGTGGAGCTGGCCGCGCGCCTGTCGCCGCTGCTCGTCGCGCTGTACGCGAACAGCCCGCTCGTCGCTGGGCAGCCGTCGGGCTTTCTGTCCTACCGCTCGCACGTGTGGAGCGACGTCGACGCGGCCCGCTGTGGGTACCCCAGCTGCTTGCTCGACGGCTCGTTCTCGTACCGTGCGTATGTCGAGTGGGCGCTGGACGCGCCGCTGCTGTTCCTGCGCCGCGAAGGCCAGTACCTGACGCCGGCGCTCACGTTCCGGCAGCTGTTGGCGCAGGGCTACGACGGCGCCCCGGCGCGCATGGGGGACTGGGTAGATCACCAGTCGACGCTGTTCCCCGAGGTGCGCCTCAAGCGGGTGCTGGAGATTCGCGCCGCCGACTGTGGCTCGTTGGGCATGACTGGGGCGCTGGCGGCGCTCATGCGCGGCCTGCTGTACGAGCCGACCGCGCGAGCCGACGCGTGGGGGTTGGTCTCCAGCCTGTCGCCGACGCAGGTGCGCGCGCTCCACGAGGCCGCCCAGCGGCAGGGCCTGCGCGCGGCGTTCGGGGTGGGCACGTTGGCCGACCTGGCGAAGGACGTCCTCGGCGTGGCGCGCCGCGGGCTGGAACGACTCGATTCGGCCGACGCACCGCTGCTGGCGCCGCTCGAGCAGGTCGCGCAGAGCGGGAGCTCGCCGGCCGAGCGCGTCTTGGCGGAAGTGAAGCGGCTGGAGCCCGCGGCGCTGCTGGGCGAGCACTTGCTCTGACGGAACGCGCGAAAGAACGGCGCACGGCGCTCCTCCTGGAGCTGCCTGGGCGCAGCGCTCACCGTCGATCCGTTCACCACGTCGGCGTTCGGCGTCAGCGGGAAGTTGGGGCCCGTCGCCTTCGCGGCGCTCGAGAACGCCCTCGAGAAGCGCAACACCGACGGCGTCACCGAGGTGGTGCTCTGGTACGACCCGCTGGCGGCGAGTCCTCCGGACCACGGCGTCGACCAGGGGAGCGCGTCGGTGCTGCCGCGCATGTCCGTGAGTCTCAGCCGCTGCTCGTCGTTTGGCTTCTCAGGTGTGGCCGTCGCCGAACGCGGACGTTTCGAGTGGCCTTCAGGCGCGCTCCGGGCAAGCTGCGCCGCCGCTACTTTCGGCGCACAACACAAAAGGAAAGAGACGTGGTCATGCGAGGCAATTGGTTGGTGGTCGGCGCGCTGGCGCTCGGCGTACTCGGCTGTGGCGAGATGATGATGCCCACCGATGGAGGCGCAGGCGGGACGGGGGGCGCCGGTGGCACTGCTGGTGCTGGTGGCACGGCGGGGACGGGCGGCACGGCGGGGACGGGCGGCACCGCGGGGACGGGCGGCACGGCGGGGACGGGCGGC
>JALHOS010000103.1 GCA_022842905.1 Myxococcaceae bacterium
ACAGGCGCGGGCGGCAGCGCGGGCGCGGGTGGCACTGCGGGCACAGGCGGCACGCCGACCGACGCGGGCGTGACGCTCGACCGCTGGTGCTCGGCCCTGGCGCAGGCCCAGTGCGACCGCGTCCTGCGGTGTGGGGGAACGCCCTCGCAGGCCTGCCGTGAACCTGGTGGGCTGGCCACCAGCTGTGAGCGCAACGACGCAGTGAAGGTCCGCACGGGGGCCAGGCGCTACGTGCAGGCCGCGGCCGAGGCGTGCCTGACCGGGCTCAACACCACCTCCTGCCAGGCGCAGCCCCCACCCTGCGACGGCGTCTTGGTCCCCAACGCCAACCTGGGCGAGCGGTGCGACGAGGGCGACTGCGTGCAGGGCTACTGCCCCTTCGACGCACGCAACACCGGCACGCTTGGCTGCCCGCTGTGCCGGCCACACCGCACCCTCGGTGAGGACTGCGCGCCGGTCGCAGGTGACAACCGCGATTGCGCCCCCACGCTGTACTGCGCCACCCTCGCTGATGGCGGCGCGCGCTGCGCCCCGAAGCGCGCCGACGGCCAGGACTGCATCGTGGACACCGACTGCACGACCGGCGTCTGCACCGACAACCGCGACGGCGGCCAGCGCTTCTGTGGCGGCTACGCGGTCGGCACCCCCTGCACCCTGGACCTGCCCTGTGCGGTGTCACAGTACTGCCGCGGCCTGCGCGCCTCCCGAGCCGGCGCGACGCTGGTTCCAGGCACGTGCCAGCCCCGGCTCGCGCGCGGCGCGACGTGCATCGACGAGCAGCTCGACGACGGGTGCCGAGACGGCACGTGTCTCTCCGGGCGCTGCGGTGACTTCTTCGGCCCACAAGGCGCGGGCGCACCCTGTGACGGCGAGACGCAGTGTTACAGCCGCCAGTGCAGCGCCAGTGCCTATCTCGCGGACGGCGGGCCTCGGGTCGGCACGGGCACCTGTCTGCCGACTCCGGGGTTGGGCCAGCCGTGCCAAATCGACGGCGTGTGCGCGGTGGGCACGTACTGCGCGCTCGACGGCGGCTGCGCGAGGACGCTGGGGCCCGGGCAGGTCAGCACCAACTTGCCCTTCGGCGTCTGCGGCGCGCTCGCCAACCTGAACCTGCGCGACGGCGGCTCCGAGTGCCGGGGCTTCGCCGATGCGGGCGGCAGCTGCGCGGTCGACGTCTGTCCCTTCAGCTTTCGCTGCGAAGCGGTGGACGGCGGGGGCCCCATCTGTCGGCGAGGTGAGCTGGGTGAGTCCTGCACGGGGCCACGGCTGTGTGGGTCCCTGCGCTGCGCCTTCGACGGCGGCGTCAACCGCTGCGCGTCGAGCTGCTTTGCCCCCTGACGGCTCGCTGTATGAAGGCGCCCATGGCGGCGCGTCGAGTCCTGTACCTGGAGCCCACCGGCGGCATCGCCGGGGACATGTTCCTCGCCGCGGCGCTGGACGCGGGCGTGCCGCGCGCGGAGCTCGAAGCGCAGCTCCACTCGCTGGCCGTGCCTGGCTGGCGGCTCGTCGTCACTCGGCAGGAACGCCACGCCATCACCGGCACGCACGTGCAGGTGGTGCTCGACGCGCCGGAAGACCACCCACACCGCTCGTACAAGGACATCGCCGCGCTCATCCACGCGAGCGCCCTGCCCGAGCGCGCCAAGGCGGGGGCGCTGCACGTCTTCCGCCTCATCGGTGAGGTGGAAGCGCGCATTCACGGCACCACGCTGGACCTCATCCACTTTCACGAAGTCGGCGCGGTCGACTCCATCGTCGACATCTGCGGGGCGGCGGTGGCGCTGGAGCTGCTCGGCGCGCCCGACGTCTTCACCGCGCCTCCGCCGCTGGGGAGCGGGACGGCGCGCATCGCCCACGGGGTGGTGCCGGTGCCGGTGCCGGCGACGCTCGAGCTGCTCAAGGACGTGCCGGTGCGCTTCGAAGGCGTCGGCGAGCTGACGACGCCGACGGGGGCCGCGCTGCTCAAGGCCTTCGCCACCTTCGCCCCGCCACCGGAGCTGACCGTCGAGCGCATCGGCTACGGGCTGGGCACCAAGGACTTCAAGGACCGAGCGAACGTGCTGCGGCTGAGCGTGGGCCAGACCCGCGAGGTGAGCTCGGCGTTGTGCGTGCTCGAGTGCAACCTGGACGACTGCTCGCCGCAGGTGGTCAGCCACGCCATGGAGAGGCTGTTCGACGGCGGGGCGCTCGACGTGTGGGTGACGCCGGTGCTCATGAAGAAGGGCCGGCCAGGCTTCGTGCTGTCGGTGCTGGCCGGGCGCGAGCAGGCCGCGGAGCTGACGCGGCGGGTGCTGGCCGAGACGACGACGCTGGGCGTGCGCGAGACGGCGGTGGGGCGGCACGCGCTGGAGCGCCGCTTCGAGCGTGTGGAGACGGCCTACGGGCCGGTGCAGGTGAAGATCGGCGCGCTCGGCGCTCAGGTGCTCAACGCCGCGCCGGAGTTCGAAGAGGCGAAGGCCGCCGCTTTGAAGCACGGCGTGCCGGTCAAAGAAGTGTTGGCCGCAGCGCTCGCGGCCTGGCGCGCCAAGGCCTAGGCCGAGCGCCGCTGCGGCGCCCGCGCCTCGGGCTAGTAGTTCTCGTGCGCCAGCGACTCGGTGAGCCGCGGATCGTTGATCGCGACGACCTTGTTCTTGTTCAGGAAGAACCCGTACGCCGCCAGGAACGCGCCGACCATGCCGAGCAGCGCGGTGACGTCGAGGTAGCTGATGGCCAGGTGCGCCTCGTGGTGCCCTTCGCCGTGCGTGCCGAAGTTCGGGAGGATCAGCCAGTACATGTCCACGCAGTGCATGAAGAGCATCCACACGCAGGCGGCGGCCAGCGCGGTGCGGTTGCGCTTCATGTGCCGCGACAGCAGGAACAGGAACGGCAGGAAGAAGTGGGCGATCGGCAGCGCGTAGGACACCACGTCCCAGCCGCCCTGCAGGCGCACCATGTAGAACTCGGTCTCTTCGGGAATGTTCGCGTACCAGATCAGAATGAACTGGCTGAAGGCGATGTACGTCCAGAAGACGGTGAAGCCGTAGATGAACTTGCCCAGGTCGTGGAAGTGCTCGGTGGTGATGGCGTCCTTGAGCACCCCGGCCTTCTGCAGCGCCATGGCGACGAGCGTCACGAAGCAGAAGAACGCGAGGATCGACGCGGCGAAGAAGTACACGCCGAAGATCGTCGAGTACCAGTGCGGCTGCAGCGACATCATCCAGTCGATGGCCTGGAAAGACTGCGAGAGCGCGTAGACGAAGATGCCGCCCGCCGACAGCTTCCACATGGTGTGCGACAGCTTCTTCTGCTCCGCCGAGCCGTCCGCCGTCGAGTCCTGCTTCACGCTGGCGCTGTAGAGCAGCCAGGCGAAGGCGGACCAGATCGCGAAGTACAGCGCGGCGCGGCCCAGGAAGAAGGGCACGGACAGGAACCAGCGCTTCTTCTCCAAGATCGCGTCGGTGTGGTGGCTCCACGGATACAGCTCGTGCATGCCCAGCGCGACGATGGGAATGAACAGCACGATGAAGACCGGCAGCGTCACCATGGCCGTCTCGGCCAGCCGGCGCACCACGGTGGACCAGCCAGCGCGCACCGCGTGCTGAATCAGCACGAAGCCCAGCGCGCCCAGGGCGATCGCGAGCACCACCTCGAAGGCCCACAGGTAGCTGAACATGGCCCGCGCCTTGTTCTCGCCGAAGGCCGACGCGAGCGTGGCGCCCAGCCCGACCACGGCGAGGCCCCCGCCCAGCATGGGCAGCTTCGCGAAGAGGCTGTCCGCGGGAATGGTGATGTCCGTCGGCTTCTGAATGTCGTGGTGGCTCACACGCGCCTCACTGGAGAGACTGGAAGTACAGCGCCAGGCTGCTGATCTGCAGATCGTTCAGCTGCCGAGCCGGCATGGCCGGCGGGTAGCCGGTGACGACCTTCGCCATGGGGTTGAGGACGGACTCCTTGAGGTACGCCTCGTCGACCTTCACGTCACCCGTGGTGGTGCTCTCGGTCTTGCCCCACAGCCCCTTGAAGGACGGGCCGACCAGCTTGCTGCCGTCGATGCTGTGGCAGGCGTTGCAGCCTTCCTGCTTGTAGAGCGCCGCGCCGTATTCGGCCGTGGGCTTGTCCGACGCCACCGCCACCGCACCCGGCTTGGGCTCGAGCACCGTCTTCTGCACGTCTTGGCGCAGGTAGGCGATGATCGCCCAGCGGTCTTCGACCGGAATCTGCGACGCGTAGGACGCCATGTTGCCGTTGTTCACGCCGTTGGTGATGGCGCCGTAGATCTTCCCGTTCACCATCTCCTTGAGCCGGTCGTCCTTGAAGCTGGGCGGAGGCACGAGCAGCCCCTTGCCCGCGACCGGCCCCTTCCCGTCGGCCAGCTCGCCGTGGCACGGCGCGCAGAAGATCTGGTACCGAATCGCCCCGCGCGCGACGAGCTCTTCCTTGGCCTTGTCGCCGTCCTTGAGCGCGGCGGGGAACTCCACCGCCGGCTGCCCTTGCGCGTCGAGCCCCCTGAAGAACAGGTCGTCTTCACCCAGCTGGCCCCACGCGACCGTGCCTTCGGGCGGCGCCTGCATGAAGCGGCCGTTCGGGAACACGTCGGAGCTGTCCTTCCGGTACGCCTTGCCCCGCTCCTGCGTGTCCATGTTGTGAATGAGGTGCACCGGCGGCTTGTCCGACTCTCCGCCGCGGCACCCCGCCAGCACCAACAGGCCAACGAGCCCTGCTCCGAGCTTGTGCATGTTCACGGCTCCAGCTCCTCGACCTGCGTCGCGCCCGCGTCCTTGAGCAGCGCCCGCGTCTTCTCGAGGTCGAACTTCGGGTCCGCCGCCTCGATCATGATGAAGAACTTGTCGTCCGTCGCCCGCTCGAAGGCCTTGCTCGCGAACGCCGGGTGATACGGCTGCGGCAGGCCGTTCATGATCCAGTTGGCCAAGAACGCCGTCACGCAGCTGGTGAGGACCGTGATCTCGTACCAGACGGGCACGTACGCCGGCAGCGACATGAGCGGCTTGCCGCCGACGATCATCGGGTACGCCCAGCCCATGGCCCACATCTGGAACAGCAGGCCCAGCGTGGAGCCCGTCACCCCGACGATGAGCACCGCCCAGGGCAGCTTCGACGGCTTCAGGCCCATGGCCTTGTCCAGCCCGTGCACCGGGAACGGCGTGCAGCTGTCCCACTGCTGGTACCCCGCGTCGCGGACCTTCTCACACGCGTGGTACACGGTCGCCGGGTTCTCGTACTGCGCCAAGAGGCCCCAGAGCTTCTCGTTCGCGTTCATGGCTTCAGTGCCCCCCCGCCGTCGCCGGCTGCGCGTTTCCACCGCCGTGCGCGTGCGCGCCGTGCCCGTAGCCTTCCCAGTGGGGGTTGGCCTGCGGCATGACCGACTTCACTTCCGACATGGCGATGACCGGGAAGAAGCGCACGAAGAGCAGGAACAACGTGAAGAACAGGCCGAAGGTGCCGAGCAGGAAGAACACCTCGGTCACCGGCACGAAGTAGTCCCAGCTCGACACCAGCGCGTCGCGGTGCAGCGACGTCACGGTGATGACGAAGCGCTCGAACCACATGCCGATGTTGACGAAGATGCTGAGCACGAACGTCCACGCCGGGCTCGAACGAATCTTCCGGAACCAGAACAGCTGCGGCGTGATGACGTTGCAGCTCACCATCGTCCAGTACGCCCACCAGTACGGGCCGAACATGCGGTTGATGAACGTGAAGCCTTCGTAGTCGTTGCCTGAGTACGCGGCGACGAAGAACTCCATGGCGTACGCGTAGCCGACCATCGTCCCCGTCAGCAGAATGATCTTGTTGATGTTCTCGATGTGGCGGACCGTGACCAGGTCCTTCAAGCCCAGCCACTCGCGCGCCGGCAGCATGAGCGTGTTCACCATGGCGAAGCCCGAGAAGATCGCGCCGGCCACGAAGTACGGCGGGAAGATCGTGGTGTGCCAGCCAGGCAGCTGGCTGACGGCGAAGTCGAAGGACACGATCGTGTGCACCGAGAGCACCAGCGGGGCCGAGAAGGCCGCCAGGATCTGGTACGCCTTCTCGTACGTCACCCAGTGCCGCATCGAGCCGCGCCAGCCCATGGCGAGCGCGCCGTAGAACATGCGGCGCCACTTCACCGTCGCGCGATCGCGCAGCGTCGCGAAGTCGGGCACGAGGCCCGTGAACCAGAACAGCGTCGACACCAAGAAGTACGTGTTGACGGCCCACACGTCCCACTCGAGCGGGCTGCGGAAGTTCGGCCACAGGCCCATCTGGTTGGGAATGGGGAACAGGTAGTAGTCCATCCAGATACGGCCGGTGTGCAAGGCGACGCAGGAGCCGGCGCAGATGACGGCGAAGATCGTCATCGCTTCGGCGTAGCGGTTGATCGACGTGCGCCACTTCTGGCGGAACAAATACAGAATGGCGGAGATGAGCGTGCCGGCGTGGCCGATGCCGACCCAGAACACGAAGTTGACGATGTCCCACGCCCAGCCGACCGGGTTGTTGTTGCCCCAGATGCCGGGGCCTTCCCAGAACAGGTAGCCGATGTAGCCGCCGAACATGGCCGCACCGGCCGCCGCCAGCGCGATGCCGAACTTGAACGGGTTGGGCGTCTCCAGGATCGGCTTCTCGTTGACGGCGCAGACCAGCTCCGTCACCGAGTGGAAGTCGTGCGGGCCGCGCACCAGCGCTTCACGCCCGCCGACCGGATCTTCCAACGTCACGTCGCCCCGGATCTTCGGATCGTCCGGCAGCACCACTGCGGTCGCGGTCGCCATTTAGGCCAGCTCCTCGTTCTCGTTGCGGACGCGCGCCAAGTACGACGTGCGCGGACGAACGTTCAGCTCCTGAAGCAGCTCGTAGTTGCGCTCGCTCTTCTTGAGCGCGTGCACCTTGGACTTCTCGTCGTTGATGTTGCCGAAGGTGATCGCCTGCGTCGGGCAGGCCTGCGCGCAGGCCGGCGTCACCGCCCCGTCCGGCAGCTTCTTGCGGTCTTGGCCCTGGCGCTTGGCGGCGATCTTCGCTTCCTCGATGCGCTGGGTGCAGTAGCTGCACTTTTCCATGACGCCGCGGTAGCGCACCGACACGTCGGGGTTGCGCTGCAGCTTGAGCGTCTTCATGCGCTGCTGCCACTGCGGCTCGACGTACACGTTCCCGGTGTGCGTGAAGTCCAGGTAGTTGTAGCGCCGCACCTTGTACGGGCAGTTGTTCGCGCAGTACCGCGTGCCAATGCAGCGGTTGTACGCCATCGAGTTCACGCCCTCTTCATCGTGCACCGTCGCCGAGACCGGGCAGACCGGCTCACACGGCGCGTTCTCGCAGTGCTGGCAGCCCAGCGGCTGGTGGATCGACGCGGGGTTGTCCACGTCGCCCGAGAAGTACCGGTCCACGCGGATCCAGTGCATCTCTCGGCCGAGCATGACCTGCTCGCGGCCGACCGAAGGAATGTTGTTCTCGGCCACGCAGGCGATCGCGCAGATGTTGCAGCCGATGCAGGCGGACAGGTCGATGACCATGCCCCACTGCTGGCCTTCGTAGACGATCTCATCCGTCGGCTGCAGCGGCTTGGTCGGCCGGTGCTTGGGCGTGCCGTGCTCGAGCAGGTTCTCGGGAATGTCGCCCTTGCGCGCGAACTCGTCGACGCTCTTGGCGTACTGCGCGGCGGTACCCGTGCGCAGCAGTGGACGGTCACCCAGGCCCAACTGCCGCTCACGAGCCCCGAGCGGCTCCCCCATCATCTGGGCGAACGTCATCTCCTTGAGCAGGTTGCCAGGCACGCTGAAGTGGTCCTGCGTGCTGCACAGACTCACCGTGGCGCCGGTCTTCGTCACCTTCACCCCGGTGACCACGCCCAGCCCGTTGTCGAGCAGCGGGTTCACGTCCACGCCGACGCCCTTGGCGACTTCACCCAGCGTGCGGCCGTAGCCCTGCGTCATCACCAGCGTCGTCGGCGAGAGGCCGGGCAGCACGAAGGCCGGCGCCGACAGCTTGCGGTCCCCCGCGCTCAGCTCGAGCACGTCGGCGACGTAGCCGTTGCGCTTCACCGCGGACTCGACGCCGAGCTCCTTGGCGAGCGCCGGCGACAGCAGCACCGCGTTGTCCCAGACGAGCTTGGACATGGTGTCCGGCAGCTCCATCACCCAGGACACGTTCGTGAGCCGGCCGTCCTTCGCGTGGCCCTGCACCGCGATGAGCTCGAGCGCGTCCTTGCTGGGCGTGACGCTCTTGACCGCGCCGAGCGCTTGGCCGACCTCCGCGAGCTTGGGCTGCCCCGGCGTCGCCGCGCGCGCCGTGCCCGGAATCACGCCGTCGTGCACCGCCTTGCGCCAGGCCTTCTCGCCTTCGAGGATCGCCCCCGCGCCGCGCCAGGTCGCCTGCACCAGCTTCGCGTCGTTGGTCTCCGCCTCACCGGCGAGGCTCGCCAACACCGACACCAGCGGCCGACCGCCGAAGAGCGGGCGCACCAGCGGCTGCACGACGCTCGCCTGGCCGTCCCACCCGCGCGCGTCGCCCCAGGACTCGAGGAAGTGCGCCAGGGGCGCGTGCCAGCTCGCCTTGAGGCCCGTCTCCTCCGGCAGCACGCCGAAGTGCACCGACAGCTTCGCCTTGCCGAAGGCGTCGGCGAACTTGAGCGAGCCGGGCGCGGTGTAGAGCGGGTTCACGTCGAGCAGCACCAGCGTGTCCACCTGGCCGCCGTTGAGCGCCGCCGTCAGCGCGCCGAGCTGCTCGAACATGCCCGTGCGCGGCGCCGCGTCACCCGCGGACACCGTCATGGTGGGGCCGAGCAGCGCGTTGAGCGCGTACGCCAGCGCGTGCACCGCCGCCGGCTGCCGCTCGCCGACGACGATGGCCGCGTTCCCGCGGTGGCTCGCCAGGTCCTTCGCCAGCGCGCCGACGAACTTGGTCACGCTCTCACTGAGCGCGCCGCCGTCGACCGCGGCCGTCAGCGGCCCCAGGTCCAGGCCCTGGCCCACGAGCGCCTTCGCCAGCGCCTTGAGCACGTCGACGCCCTGGCTCGAGGCCACGCGCACGCGGTGGTCGGCGTTGGTGCCGGTGGCGCTGAAGCCCGCCTCGGCCACGTACAGCCGCGTCATCTTCTCGAGGTCTTCCTTGCCGTGCACCGCGCGCGTCACGCCGAACTGCCGCGCGAGCCGCAGGTGGTCGGGGCCCGAAACGAGGAAGTCGCTGTCGAGCGCGAAGACGACCTTCGCCTGGCTCAGATCGAAGTGCACCCGCGTGCCCGGCCCGAACGCGAGCTGCGCGCCGAGCAGCGACTGGTCCGCCGCCAGCGGGTCCCAGCGGTAGAGCTTGGCTTCGGGCCACTTCGCCACGACGCCCTTGAGCAGCCGCTCGGCGGTGGGCCCCAGGTCGTCTTCCGCGACGAACGCCAGGCCCTTGCCGTTGGCCGCCGCCGCCTTGGCCACCGCGTCCTTGAACGCCGCGTCGAACTTGTCCCACGCGCTGGGCTGGCCGGCCTGCATCGGCGCGCGAGCGCGCTCGGGGTCGTACAGCCGCAGCACCTCGGCCTGCGCCCACACGTCGGACGCGCCCAGCGAGCTGGGGTGGTTGGGGTTGCCTTCGATCTTCGTGGGCCGGCCCTGGTTCGCTTCGACGAGCAGGCCCACCGCGCCCTCGGAGCGCTGCATGGCCGTCGCGTAGTGCATGCGCACGCCGGGAATCACCTGCTCCGGCTGCTGCACGAACGGGAGAATCTCCTCTTCCGGGCGCCGCACCGGCAGCTTGTCGCAGCCCGCCAGGCCCAGCGCCATGGACGCGCCGGCCAGCTTGAGCGCGTCGCGGCGATTGAAGCCGCCAGGCAGCGTGATGCCGCCGGGGAACTCGACGTCGAGCTGCTCTTTGATGACCGGGTCCTGGTCGCGGTGCTCGATCGAGCGCCAGTACGTCGGCTTCTCGTCCATCGAGCCGCGCAGCGGAGCGTAGGGGTCCGTCTTCATGAGTGCCTCGAGAGTGCCGGAGGAAAGAAAGTGGGAGTGGACTTCAGCGGTGGCAGCCGCTGCAGCCGGCCGTGGCGTGCGTCTCGAGCTTGCCTTCGGCCGTGCGCCGAGCGGCCTGCGACAGGCTGCCGGGCGGGTTGAGCGTGGTGGCGATGTGCCGCGCCTTCTCGGTCCAGTTGAGGTCCGGCTTCCAGCCCATGGCCGTCAGCCGCTCGACGGGGCGCAGGTTGGGCGCGGGATCGCTGTGGCAGTCGATGCACCAGGCCATGGACAGCGGGGCGACCTGCTTGACCTCTTCCATGGTGTCGATGCGGCCGTGGCACGTCTCACAGCCGACCGCCGCGCGGTTCTCACCGACGCCGACGCCGACGTGCGCCGAGTGGTTGAAGAACGCGAAGTCGGGCACCTTGTGAATGCGCACCCAGGGCACCGACTTGTCGGCCTTGCCTTCTTTGAACTCGGACCAAGACTTGCGGACGAGCTCGAGCTTGGGCGAGTCCGACTTCACCTGGCTGTGGCAGTTCATGCAGACCTGCGTCGACGGCACGCCGCCGTGAGGACCGCGCTCCACGTAGGCGTGGCAGTAGCGGCAGTCCATGTTCATGTCGCCGGCGTGCAGCTTGTGGCTGTACGGCACCGGCTGCTTCGGCTTGTAGCCGACGTCGGTGTGCCAGGGAGATCCCCACCAGTAGAGCGCGAAGGTGGCGAGTCCCCCGCCGACCAGCGTCCCTACCAGGCCGAGCAGCGGCGTCTGATTCGTCCACTTCGGGAAAATTTGGGCCATGCAATGGACCTCGAAAGAGCGGCGGCGCGAATACCGGCTTACTTTTCTGGGCTCAACACATATTTCGCCGCGAGTCGGGCCGCAGAAGCCGTGCGTAGAAACGCTGCTGGCGGCGATGCGGCTGACTTGATTGGGGGCAAGCGGTGTCGGACAGCCGCCCCGACTACGGCGCCACGCCGTGCCGTGCGAGGAGCCGCGCAGCGTTGATCGCATTGCCGCGGCCCGCAGCGTCTTCCCGCCAGAACCCGCGGACCTGGCCTTCTTGGTCGACAACGGCGAATGCAGGCAATGCGGAAAACTCATCCCACGTCGACCCCGCGTCGGTGCCGGCGAAGCCCGCCCAGGCCGCTTTGAGGCCCTCGAGCACGGGTTGGAGCTGCTCCCGGCTGCCGGACAGCACGTGGTAGCGGCCTTCGCCCTTGGACGGCAGCCGCTCGACCGCGCCCGGGAAGGCCACGGTCAGCAGGGTGATTCGATCGCCCAGGTCGTCGGTGTGCGTCAGCGCGCGGGCCAGCGCCTTGGAACGCTCGACACAAGCGTCCTCGCAGGCGCTCGGCGCGAGCGTGAGGATGAGGACCTTCCCGCGCAGCTGTGCAGTGCCCAGCTTCGCCTGCGTCGCCGTGTCGAGGAGTTCGAAGGTGCCCAGCGGCCCGAGCGGCGGCGGCGCGGACAGGAAGCGGCGCTGCATGAAGGGCATGGCCGTCAGCAGGGCCGCGCCGACGACGAAGGTGATGGTCCAGACGTTGACGTAGTCCTTCAGCGCTCGCACGGGCGGCGGCTTAGCAGGCCGCGCGCGCAGAGGACGCGACGGAATTCGGCGGCCCCCCGAGCATGCCGACCTCGTGTTCGTGGCGGGGTCCGGAGCGCCGAGCGCGCGGCACGCCGGGCGGCTCACGTCCCAGGCAAGGCCTCCGGCTCCCGCCGAGGTCCCGAGTTCGCGCTTCGTGCTTCATGCTTCAACTAGGCCTCCGCTGGGAGCCGTGGGCCGCGTCGAAGCGGGGCGACTCAGCAAGCGGCGCTCGTAGGCCGAGGCGCCGCGTTCCGACGCCCGCCCTTCCGTCAGTGCTCGACTTGAGGCGGCACCGACTCGACCCGCTGCGCCTCATCGGCGCGCTCGGCGGCCTCGGCCGTCCGGTACAGCCAGAACGCCACCGCCCCCATGAGCGCCAAGGGCAACAGCGACAGCACGCCCGTCATGGCCAGATACACGCCGGTGCTCTCGTCGTTCTGCGCGCCGCCGCACACCGCACACGCCAGCGCCGACGAAGGCGCACCCGCCACGACGCCCAGCAGCGCGGCGCGCACCGAGCGCATCAGAAGTACACCCGCGCGTAGATGATGGGCCACAGCAGCACCACGAAGTACCAGAACGTCTGCGCGCCGAAGAAGAGCCCGGGCGACGTACTCCCGCGCAGCAGGCTCACGAAGGACAGGCCCAGCGCGACGAGCGCCATCAGCGCGTGCACCGCGTGCGTGCCGACGATCAAATAGAAGAACGCGCCGAGCCGGCTCGACGTCAGCGTCAGCCCCTGCGACAGCAGCGCCGCCCACTCGCGCCCCTGCAGCCCGACGAAGAGCGCGCCCAACACCCACGCGCCGAGCACGAGCCACTTCGCCATCGGCGAGCCCTTGCGGAACGACACGTGCGCCGCGACGAGCACCGCGCCGCTGAGCAGCAGCGCCACTGTGTTGAGCGCCGTCGCGTCGGCCGGCAGCATTGGCTGCCCCGGCACCGGCCAGGACCCCGGCAACGCCGTCGCCTTGCTGATGGTGAACGCCGAGATCATGCCCACGAAGAACATGACCTCCGCGACCACGAAGATGAGCGTGCCCAGCACCGCGCTCGGCACCACCGGCCGTCGCTTTGCGGGCGACCCCAGCGGCGCTTGTGTTCCGTGCGGGAGGGCGTCGATCACGACCGCCTCGTCAGTGCGCTGCCGGCGCGGCTTCCGGCGTCTTGCCGTGCGCGTCGCCGTGGTCGGCGCCCTTGGCCTGGCCTTCGGTGACGACCTTCTTGGCCGCCACGTTTTCCCACCGCGCGCCGTCGTGCTTGAGCACGTCGGGGGAAATGCCACCGACCATGAGCACCATGAGCGCGATCATCGTCGCCAGCAGGTAGCCCACGTACTTCTTCTCGATGCCGATGTGCATGAAGTACTTCACGACGATGTACGCCTTCACCACCGCGATGCCGAACGCGGTGATGAGCGTGACCACGCGAATCTCGAGCATGGGGCCCAGCACGCTGACGACCAGCAGCGCGAGCAGAATGCCCCAGATCTTCACGTAGTTCGTGTGGGCGTGGCCTCCGCCGCCGTGCCCCGCTCCGTGCCCCGCTCCATGGTCCGCCGTCGCCGGCGCGTGTGCAGTGTCAGACATGTTCGTGCTCGCTTGGGCCCGCGTTCACTTCGCGATGTAGAGGAGAGGAAACAGGAAGATCCACACGACGTCGACGAAGTGCCAGTAGATGCCGATGTTCTCGACCCGCTGCAGCTCGCGGTTGTGCCGCGCATCGGCCGCCACGAAGAGCATGATGATCATGCCCGCGATGACGTGCAGCCCGTGGAGCCCGGCGGCCGTGTAATAGAACGACCAGAACGTGTTCGACGTCAGCGTGTAGCCCGCGTGGATCTCGTGGCTCCACTCGAAGGACTTCACGATGAGGAACACCAGCCCGCCCAGCACGGTGAACATGAGGAACTTGGCGGCCTTCTTCCCGTCCTTCGCCTCCGCCGCCTGGTGCGCCAGCACGGCGCACAGCGACGACGTCAGCAGCACGAACGTGTTGAACGCTCCGGCCCAGGTGTTGGTGTGCACCGACTGGTTGGCCCACTCGGGATGACCCAGCCGGTGCATGATGTAGCTGCCCAGCACGCCGCCGAAGATGACGATTTCCGAAGCGATGACCCACCACACGGCCAACCGGCCGGTGGGCATGCCCGTCGCTTCGCGGGTAGTCGCAATGGGTCGAATCATGACTGCGCGCTCCTCGCGTCACCGGCCAGGTGCTGCGGCCAGAAGTCATCTTGACGGTCCGGGTGGCTGTACTCGTAGGGCCCGCGGTGCACCGTGGGCAGCCCTTCGGGGAAGTTCCCGTGCGGCGGCGGCGACGGCGCGTGCCACTCGAGCGTGTTCGCGTTCCAGGGGTTCGCCTCGGCCTTCCGCCCCTTGAACAAGCTGTAGATGAAGTTCGCCAGGAAGACGACCTGGAAGGCCAGCAGCACCAGCAGCGCCACCGTCGCCAGAATTCGCAGGTCCTGCATGCCCGGCTTCATCAGGTCCGGGAAGTGCCGGTAGTCGTAGATGCGCCGGTGGTCACCGCGCGCGCCCAGGACGAACAGCGGAATGAAGATGAAGTTGAAGCTGATGATCGTGCCCCAGAAGTGCATCTTCCCCAGCGTGTCGTTCATGTGCTTCCCGAACATCTTCGGGAACCAGTACGTCACCGCCGCGAACACCGCGATGAAGGCGATGGGGAAGAACGTGTAGTGGAAGTGGGCGATCACGAAGTACGTGTCGTGGAAGTAGATGTCCGCGCCCGACGCGCCCAGGAAGATGCCGGTCACGCCGCCGAGCAGGAACTCGCCGATGAACGCCAGCGCCCACAACATGGGCGTCGTCAGCCGAATCGACCCGCCGTACAGCGTGGCGATGTAGACGAAGCACATCTCCGCGACGGGAATGGAGATCAGCAGCGTCGTCACGCTGAAGATGTTCGCCATGCGCGGGTCGATGCCGGCGATGAACTGATGGTGCGCCCAGACGAAGAAGCTGAGCACGCCCGTGCCGATCGCCGTGTAGAGCACCGTCTTGTACGCAAAGAGCTTCTTGCGCGAGAAGACGGTGATGATCTCGGCCACGATCCCCATGGCCGGCAGCAGCACCACGTACACTTCCGGGTGCCCGAAGAACCAGAACAGGTGCTGCCAGAGCACCGGGTCGCCGCCCTTGGCGGGGTCGAAGAAGCCCGTGCCCAGCTGTTGGTCGAACAGCAGCATGACCGCGCCGGCCACCAGCGGCCCGACGGACGCCATGAAGAGGATCGACGCGATGATGATCATCCACACCACGATCGGCACGTCGAACATCTTCATGCCCGGCGCGCGGCTGTTCATGACCGTGGTGACGAAGTTGATACCGCCGAGGAGGAAGGCCACGAACTCCAGCGCCACCGCCAACAACCACAGCGTGGAGCCTTTGGGCGTGAGGCTGAACTCCGCTTTCGCGCTGAGCGGTGGGTAGCTCGTCCACGCGCCGCCGAACGCGCCGCCGTCGACGTAGAACGAGGCGATGAGCACGATCGCGCTGATCAGGAAGATCTGGTAGCTCAAGCGGTTGAGCCGCGGGAACACCATGTCGTCGCAGCCGATCATCAGGGGAATGAGGTAGTTCCCCAGCGCCGCGATGAGCACCGGCATCGCCACCCAGAAGATCATCACCGAGCCGTGCGTGGTGACGAGCGCGTTGTAGTCCGTCGCCGTCACGCGGCCGTAGCCCGGCACGCTGATGCCCGGGAAGGCCAGCTGCATGCGGAACGCGTACACGGTGAAGCCACCGAGCAGCGCCATGGCCATGCCGGTGAACATGTACTGAAAGCCGATCATCTTGTGGTCGGTGGACCACAGGTACTTCTTGATGAAGCCTTCGTCGTGGTGACCATGGCCGTGGTGGCCGTGCCCGTCGGCGTGCCCGTGCGCGTGTGCTTCGGCGCTCATTTCGTCCCTCCAGCGTTCTGCGGTGCGGCGCCGCCCGTCGTGTTCGCGGCCACCCACTGCGCGTGCCGCTCCGGCGTGTCGATGATGATGCGCGCCGGCATGATCCCGTGGCCGATGCCGCAGATCTCCGTGCACTGCACGTCGAACTGGCCGGTCATGGTCGGCTTGAACCACCCCTTGATGACGCGGCCCGGAATCGCGTCCTGCTTCAGGCGGAAGACCGGCACCGAGAAGCTGTGCAGCACGTCACGGCTGAGCAGCTCGAAGTGGTACGTCTTGTCCTTCTGCACGTGGAGTTCGTCGACGACGCTGATGTCGTCTGCGGTGTCCAGCTTCCCGTCGGCGCCCGGGTGCACGAAGGTCCACGCCCACTGCTGGGCAATGACGCGCACCGTCTCGTCGGCCGGCGGCATCTCCTGCTTGACGTGGTGCCAGACGCGGATCGCCGCGACGATGATCATCACGTCGAAGATCAACGTCGCGTAGTGCGGCCAGGCGACCCAGCGCTTTTCCTTCGGGTCCTCCCCGGCGACGTACTTGGCCTTCACGCCCGGCTGCGCCTTGAACTTGAGGATGAGGCCGATGAAGACGAACTCGGCCAGGAGGAACCAGAAGCCGACGATCACCGCAACCATGATGATCAGGTTGTCGATGTCACCGGAGAACGTCGAAGCCGACTCTAGATAGTGCTCGAGCACGGGCGCTCCTTTGTTTACAGCAGCACGAAGACGAAGACGGCCGCGACGAACGCCGCCGCGCCGACCATGGCGAGCGTGAACAACGTCTTGGCGAGCTGATCAGCTGCGTCGGGGGAACCAGAGTGGGCCATGGGAGTCCTCTTGCTACCGAGCCAGCGTCGAGATGTGGGCCGCCACGTTCTTCATGGCCTGTTCGTCGGCGAGCAGCATGGCCATGGGGCGCATCGTCCCACCGGTGGTGTCGAGCGGGTTCGTCCCACGCACGCCGGCCTTGAACTTCTTGAGCTGGGCGACCAGGTACCAGTCCGACTGGCCGGCGAGCGGCGGCGCCTTGAGCGCTTCGTTCCCCTGCCCCTGCGGGCCGTGGCACGCGGTGCAGGTGCCGTAGGCCACCTGTCCAGCCGCGGCGTCACCACCCTGCAGCGTCGCCGCCGACTTCGCCGACGGCAGGCTTGCCACGTACGTCGCCACCGACTTCACTTCGCCCTCGTCCATCATCTGGCGGGACATGGGCCGCATGCGCAGGCCTTCCAGGTCGTCCGGGTGCGCGCCGCGGGCGCCGGTGCGGAACTTCACCAACTGCGCTTCGACGTACCAGGCCGGCAGCCCAGCGATCGCCGGCGCGCCGAGCGTGGCGTTCCCGTCACCTTTGTTCCCGTGGCAGCTCGTGCACGCGGCGAACAGCTTGTCGCCGGGCAGCGCCTTGTTCGCGCCGTCGGGCCGCGTGCAGCCCAGCGCAGCGACCGCGAGCGCGCAGAATGAGAAGAACCGCAGACGTCTTGAAGTTTCGTGCATTCGCCGGGCTCCACCGCGACTTTGGCCCTCGACGGGCGCCTTTCGGGGCGCGCTGATTTCGCACAGGGTTTTCGCCATGCCAAGCGAATTGCTGGCCACGACGCTCCTTCGCCACGCCTTGTGCGGCCGCCCAATCACTTGAGGTGTGTCAACCGTTGAGCCCCGCTGATTCTCGATCGGCAAAGGGCGGCTTCCCGAGCACAGTAGCGCTCCACATGGACGACCGAACGCCGCTCCTCGGGACCTTCAGCTGGGCTCGCCTGCCGCTGGCCTTGGCGGCGGTGCTGCTCGTCATCTTCCTGGCGACGCTCGCCACGTCACCGGAAGGGCCGCTCAACTGGTGGCTCGAGGTCGGGCCCGGCGTCATCGGCCTGGTGGCCCTCGCGCTGACCTACCGGCGCTTCCCCATGTCGAAGCTCGTCTACGTCTTCACGTTCCTGCACGTGCTCGTGCTCGTCTACGGCGCCTACTACACGTACGCGAAGGCGCCGCTGGGCGAATGGGCCAAGGAAGCGCTGGGCTTCACGCGCAACAACTACGACAAGATCGGCCACTTCTCGTTCGGCTTCTTCCCGGTCTTCACGCTGCGCGAGGTGCTCCTGCGGGTGACGAAGCTCGAGCGCGGCGGGTGGTTCACCTTCATTCTGCTCAACGTGGTTCTGGGCTTCGCCGCGATCTACGAGTTCGTCGAGTGGGCCGGCGCGCTGCTGCTCGACCCCGAGGGTGGCGACCGCTTCCTGGGCACGCAGGGCTACGTGTGGGACGCGCAGTCCGACATGCTGTACGCCGGCATCGGCGCCGCGGTCGGCCTGTTGTTCCTCAGCCGCGTGCACGACCGCTTCATGGCCGCGGCGCGCGCGGCGCTGCCGGAACGAACGCGCTGACGCCGCGCGGAGCGCACGGGACTCAGGCTGAAGTCGTCGTGGGTCTCGAGTACCGCGCACATGCCAGTCAGGCCACCCGCCCATGGCGAGGCCCCCAGACGACGTGTCGCGACCTTCACGCCCCTTCACGAAGCGGAGCGCCCCGGCGACGTCGAGCTGGTCGTCGTGCACGCCTTCGGCGCGGGCCATTGGCTCGGGTCCGGGGGCGCGGCGACGGAAGGGCGCTCCTCGGGGCTCGGCCTGGAGGCTCGAAGCGAGCGTCTGCGGCGCCCGGCGAGTGGAGGTGCCGTCGACCCCTGCCCTCGAGCGTCGCCTCGGGCTCGGCGCCGTGCCCAGCGCCCTCGACGCGCCCGTTGCTTCGGCGGAGTTGCCGCGCAGCCGCTCACGGAAAAAGTGACGGCGGGCCCGGCTGCTCCCGCGCCGCTGCGAGAGCCTCCGCGCGCGCCGTGCCGTCTGCCTTCGCTTCGACGCGCTGCCAGAAGCGCAGGAAGCGACCCGTCATGCCGTCCAGCCCAGTCACGCCCGCGCGCTCCACCGCCGCGAAGACGGCCGGCAGGTCCGCCGTGTTCCGCAGCCCCGCCGGACACGCTCCTCCTGGGGCAGCGCGGGTGATGAAGCTGTTGAGGTCGCTGCCGAAGACGAGCTGCTCCGGCGGCACCACCTGCGCGAGGTGCCTCCAGTGCGCGACCAAGTCGTCACACGTCCCCGGCACCTGGCCCTCGGCGCGCGCGGCCGGCGCGACCTCGAGCTGCGCGGCGTAGGCCGTCACGCCAATCAACCCGCCACCGCCGGCGATGCGCCGGAGCTGCCAGTCGCCGACGTTGCGCTCGGTGTCGTTGAGCGCCCGCGCCGCGGTGTGCGACACCAAGACCGGCACGCCCAAAGGCTCGGTGATGGCGAGCACGTCGTTGACCAGCCGGGCCGAAGCGTGCGCCAGGTCGATGATGACGCCGAGGGCGATCATCCGCCGCACCACGCGCGCGCCCAGCTCGCTGAGCCCTTGCGCTTCGTCGCCCGGCAGCGAGAGCCCCAAGAAGTTGCGCTCGAGCTGCCCCCGCGCCGCGCCACCGAGCTGCGTGGACACGAAGTGCACCAGCGTGATGCAGCGCGCCCCCGCAGCGAAGAGCCGGTCCACGTCCGCCTCGCTGAACAGCCCTTCTCCGCCTTCCACCTGCGGCACCAACGCCAGCCGCCCCAGCGCGACGGCCCGCTCGAGTTCCAGCGGGCTGCGGGCGACGGCCCAGGCCGGGTTCGCCAGCGCGAAGTCGTCGAGCAGTGAGAGCTGCCACAGCGCCTCGTCCGTCTCCCGCCGGCCCGGGCGCGCGGCGAGCGGAGGCCAGAGCGCGGCGAAGGCCGCCGTGATGCCCGCCGCCGCCAGATGCGGCGCTTCGACGTGGTTGACGAGCCTGGCGCGCGGATTCCAGGTGAGCACACCCCCGCCCGGGAGCCCCTGGAACAGCGGCTTTCCCGCCAGCGCCATCGTCACGTGCAGGTGCGCGTCGAACCCGTCCACCAGCCGCCGCCCAGGCTCCACCGGCCGCACGGCGGCGCAGGCCCCCAGGAGCAGCACCGCCAATGACGAGCGCGACCACGCGAAGCCCACGCGCCGCCGCATACCGCGTCGCCGGCTGTTCCGCTCGCGTCGGCTGGTGTAAGCGCGCGCCGACCGTCCGCCCCGAACGCCCGCTGCTCTCCAACCGATGCTCGCGCTCGCCCTCACCTTCGCCCTCGCGCAGACGCCGACGGTGCCCATGCCGGGGCCGGTCGCGCAGCGGCGCTTCGAAGCGCACTTCACCGCGGCCGAGCGGCTGTTCAACCAAGGGGAATACGGCGCCGCCGTTCACCACTTCCGCAAGGCGGAGCTGCAGCGCTCGACGCCGGAGGTGGCCTACGACTTGGCCAAGTGCTTCGAGAAGCTGGGCGACCTGCCCATGGCCGCCTACTACTACCGCCGCTACCTCGAGCGCGCGCCCAACGCCGAAGACGCCGACGCCGTGCGCGTGGAGCTGGCCCGCGCGCTGGGCTTCGCGCACCTCCGCGGCCTGACGTACGTGGAGATCGACGCGCCGGCCCACGCGCAGCTCCAGGTCGACACGCGCTTCTTTCCCGCCCCCCCTGCCGCCACCTTCCTCGCGCCCGGCCCGCACGAGGTGGTGCTCCTCGACGGGCTGGCGGCGTTCAAGGAGCCCTTCACCGCCAAGTACGGCAGCGCGCTGCGGCTGTGGCTCGAACCCGCGCCACCTCCGCTCGTCAGCGCCACCGTTGCCCCGCGCGCGGCCCTCGCGCCTGAGCCGCCGCCGCCGCCGAAGGTCGCGGCGACGACGG
>JALHOS010000104.1 GCA_022842905.1 Myxococcaceae bacterium
GCCGAACATGGCGGTCGCCGTAGGCGGCTTCGCGGACGCGGCGGGCTGCGCGGGCGCGGCGCTGACGGCGCCGAACACCATTGTTCCCGTCGCGGGCTTCGCGGCCGGCTCTGCGGCCGGCGCGCTGACGGCGCCGAACACCATCGTCCCGCTCGCCGGAGCCTTCGCCGGTTCGATCTGCGGGGCGACACCGAACATGGCGGTCTGCGCAACAGGCTTGGCCGCCGGGGCCTGGGGCGCGCTGACGGCGCCGAAGACCATCGTCCCGCTCGCGGGCTTCGCCGGGGCAGCGCTGGCGGCCGGCGCATTCACCGCGCCGAAAACCATGGTGCCGCTCGCAGGCTTCGACGGTGCCGCTGGGGCTGGCGCCGCGCCAGCTCCGACGGCGCCGAACATCATCGTGCTGCTCGCTGCTGCCTTCGAGACCGGCGGCTCTTCGGCGCCACCGACCCCGCCGAACATCATCGTCTGGCCGCCGACGCTGCCACGGGTCGGAGGGACGTCGAGCATGGTCTGATCGCCCGGGCCCGCACGCGCGCTCGTCGCCTGCTGGGGCGCCGCGTCCAGCGGCTTGGCGATGAAGACGTGACTACAACGCGTGCACTGCACCGGCGCGCCTTGCGGCGGGATCAGGCCGTCGTCGAGCACGTACGTGGTCGAGCACTTCTCACAGGCGATGAGCACGGTCGCCTTGTATCACAAGGCCTTTGCGCCACGTACCTCTGCGACGCGCTGCAACACCTCCAGCCGTGCAGGGCCAACCCCCTCGACAGCGTCGACCTGGGTCCAGTCGGTGAACCCGCCGTCTGGGCGCTCGGCCACCAGGCGTTCGGCTACGTCTTGACCGAGCCCGGGGACCAGCGACAGCTCGTCGGCGCTCGCGCGGTTCAGATCGAAGCGCTGCCCTACCGTCAGCGCCTGCCCGACGGGCAGCGGACGAGCGCCGCCACAGACCACCAGCCCCGACGCATCGAGCCCCAGCTCGGCCACCGGGCACGCACGTTCGACGGGCGCCGAAGCGCGGGTGCGCCACCACACCCGTGCGCCACCGGCCAGCCCCAGCGCCACCCCCACCACGAGCAGCGCGCGCTGACGGTTCACGCTTACTTCCGCGCCCTGCCTGACTTGCCTGCCTGGTGAGCTGACCCCACCGTGCCCCGAGGCGCCTTGGCTTTGCTCGCATTGCTCGGCTTGGCGTCGAGGCCGAACTCGCTGTGCAGCGCGCGCACCGCCGCCTCACTGTGCTTCGCGGCGATGAGGCAGGACACGCGGATCTCCGATGTGGAGATCGCCAAAATGTTGACGCCCTGGGCGCTGAGCGTGCGGAACATGCGCGCGGCGACGCCGGAGTGGTTGCGCATGCCGACGCCGACGATGGACACCTTGGCCACGTCGCTGTCCGTCTCGACGGCGCCGGCGCCCAGCTGCTTGCCAACCTTGGCGATCACGTCGCCGGCCTTCACCAGATCCGCCTTGCCGACGGTGAAAGTGAGATCCGTCGCGCCGTTCGTGGGCGTGTTCTGCACGATGAGGTCGACGCTGATCGCCTTCTCGTCGAGCGCGCCGAACAGCGTGGCGGCGACCCCTGGCCGGTCCGGCACGTTGCGGATCGAAACGCGGGCGTCGTTCCGGTCCAGCGCGATGCCGCTGACGACGATGTCTTCCATGGACGTGTCCTCTTGGGTGACGAGCGTGCCGGGATCATCGGTGAAGGACGACTTCACCCACAGCGGCACCTTGTACTTCATGGCGATCTCGACGGACCGGAGCTGGAGCACCTTCGCGCCGAGGCTGGCGAGCTCCAGCATTTCCTCGTAGCTGATGCGATCGAGCTTGCGGGCTTGGGGGCAGACGTTGGGGTCCGTCGTGTAGACGCCGTCGACGTCCGTGTAGATCTCGCAGGTCGCGCCGAGCGCCGCGGCGATCGCCACCCCGGTCGTGTCCGAGCCGCCGCGCCCCAGCGTGGTCGTGTTGCCGTGCTGATCGACCCCCTGGAAGCCGGCGACGACGGCGATCGCGCCCTTCTTCAGCACGTCGAAGATCGGGCGTGCGTCGACCGAGAGAATGCGCGCCTTGGAGTACGTGCTGTCGGTCTGAATCCGGACCTGGTGGCCCATGAAGCTCTGGGCCTTCCCTCCGAGCGCCTCGATCGCGATCGCCACCAGCCCGATGCTGACCTGCTCGCCGGTCGCCACGACCACGTCTTGTTCGCGCTCGTTGGGGCGTTCGGTCAGGCCGGACACGAGCTTGAGCAGCCGGTTCGTCTCACCCGACATGGCGGACACCACGAGCACGACCTGATCACCGCGCGCGCGCGCCGCCAGCGCCCGCCGCGCCACGTTCTTGATCCGCTCGAGGTCGCCCACCGACGTCCCGCCGTATTTCTGGACCACGAGCGCCATGGGGCGCGGCTCATACAACGCACGCCAGCCCAAACAAACGCCAACTTTTGGTGCTATTGGCCCGCCGCCATGACGCCCGTCGAACTCAACGGAAGCTCTTTGTCGCTCGAAGCGCTGATCCAGATCGCAGCCCACGGCCGGCCGGTCGCGCTGGCGGCCGACGCCAAGGACAAGGTCCTGCGATCCCGCGCCCTCGTCGATCGAATCGCCCAGGGAGATCAGGCCGCGTACGGCATCAACACCGGGTTCGGCACGCTGGCCGAGGTGCGCATCGACAAGAAGGACCTGCGCACGCTCCAGCGAAACCTGATCGTGAGCCACGCGGCTGGGGTGGGACAGCCGCTGTCGATCGCCGAGGCCCGCGCGCTGCTGCTGTTGCGCTGCAACGTGCTGGCGAAGGGCTTCTCGGGTGTGCGCCTCGAGACGCTGGAGCTGGGGCTGGCAATGCTCAACCGCGGCGTCACGCCGGTGGTGCCCGAGCGCGGCAGCGTAGGCGCGTCGGGCGACCTCGCGCCGCTGGCGCACCTGGCGCTCGTGTTCATCGGCGAAGGGGAAGCGTTCCACGGGGGCAAGCGCCTGCCTGGCAAAGACGCGCTCAGCGCTGCGGGCCTGTCCCCCATCGTCCTCGAGGCGAAGGAAGGCCTCACGCTGGTCAACGGCACCCAGGCCATGTGCGCGGTCGGAGGCACCGCGCTCCATGTCGCCGAAGGCCTCGCGGAGCTGTTCGACGTGGCCGGCGCGATGACCGTCGAGGCCATGCTCGGGTCGCACAAGCCGTTTGTCGAGCAGGTCCATGCCGTCCGTCCGCACCCGGGGCACGGCAAGGTCGCCACGCACCTGCGCAGCCTCTTGGCGCACAGTGAGCTGGTCGACACCCACGCCAACTGCGGCAAGGTGCAGGACCCCTACTCGCTGCGCTGCATGCCCCAGGTGCACGGCGCCGCGCGCGACGCGCTCAGCTTCACCCGCTCGCTGTTGGACGTGGAGCTCAACGCCGGCACCGACAACCCGCTGGTGTTCGTGGACACCGAGGAGATCGTCTCGGCGGGGAACTTTCACGGCCAGCCCGTGTCCCTCGCGCTCGACGTGCTGGCCATGGGGCTCACGCAGCTCATGGCGATCAGCGAGCGCCGCGTCGAGCAGCTGGTGAACCCCGCCCTCTCGGGCCTCCCCGCGTTCCTCGCGAAGAACTCCGGGCTCAACTCCGGCTTCATGATCGCCCAGGTGACCGCCGCCGCGCTCGTGGCCGAGGCGCGCGTGCTCTGCCACCCGGCGTCGGTGGACTCGATCCCCACGTCGGCCAACCGCGAAGATCACGTGTCCATGGGCATGACCGCGGCGCTCAAGGCCCGGCAGATCACCGAGCTGGCGACGCAGGTCGTCGCGGTCGAGCTGCTCGTCGCGGCACAGGCCCTCGAGTTCCGCCGTCCACACCGGCCGGGGGTCGGCGCGCGGGCGGCGTGGGAGACGATCCGCGAGCACGTCTCGTCCATGGAGCAGGACCGCGAGCTGCACCTGGACATGAAGAAGGTCGCGCAGCTGGTCCAGGACGGCACGCTGCTGACGCGTGTTCGCAAGGAGCTGAACACGCCGCGGTGACCGTCGGCGCCGAGGCCGAAAACCCGGGCTCGGCGCTCGGGGAGCCGTGCTACGACTCGGCTCCATGAGTGAGGGGAACACCGCGTCGGCCGAGCGCGCGAGTAGTCCGTCGGGCATCACCAGCGTCAGTCCAGCCCCGCAGGCCACGCCCGAATCAGCCGCGGCGCGCCGCCGCATCGCCACCCTCGAGCGCGAAGCGCGGGCGGAGAGCCACCCCGCGACGGCAGCGTTGCTGTTCCACGAGATCGGCCTGTTGTGGGAGCAGGTCGTCAAGCACCCGCGGCACGCGGCGTCGGCGTACCAGCAGGCGTTCAAGCTGGCCCCCAAGTTCCTGGCCAACATTCGCGCCGCCCGTCGGCTGTTCGCCCAGGTCAACAACTGGGGCATGGTCGCGCAGCTGATCGACGCAGAGAGCAACTCGACCGAGGTGCGGCGGACCAAGGCGGCGCTGCTGTTCGAGAAGGCGCAGCTGCTCGATCAGCGGCTGGGGCGCAGCGAAGAAGCGCTGGCCACGGCCAAGCTGTGCCTCGAGTCCGCGCCTGAAGATCTCACCCTGCTCGTGCAGCTCGAGCAGTTCTTCAACGAGAAGAAGGACTACGCCGCCCTCGCCGCCACCAACGAACGGCTGGCGCGCACGGCGACGGAGGATCGCGCGCGGGCGCACTACCTGACCGCGGCGGGGCTGCTCCATGAAGACCGGCTGGGCGACGTGCCTCGCGGCGCGGCGCTGTTCCGCGAAGCCATGGCCCTGGACCGCACCGACCCGCAGCTGCTCGCGGCGATCAAGCGCGCCGCGCAGCGCGACGGCTCGCTGACCGAAGAACTCGCGGCGCTCGCGGCCGAAGCGGAGCGCCAGGGGGAGTCCGCCGCGCCGACGTTGTTGCAGATCGCCCGCGCTCACGAACGACAGGGCCGGCTCGAGGACGCGCTCGCCGCGCTGGTGCAGGCCCGCGCTCGCGCCCCGAAGGATCTGCTCGTCTTGGCCGAGCTGAGCCGGCTGCACGAAGCGCAGAGCCAGTGGGAGCCGTTGGCCGAGGTCCTCAAGGACTGGGCAGACGCGAACACCGACTCGACCGAGCGGGTCGGACTCACGCTGCAGCTCGCGGCGCTCTACGACGAGCGGCTGGGGCGTTCGGCGGACGCGATCGGCTGCTACCAGCGTGTGCTGGCGCTGGTGCCTGGGCACTCCGGGGCGCTGGCTGGGCTGGGGCGGCTGTACCACCGCGCCCAGGACTGGACCGGGCTGCTGGCCACGTACGACGCGGAGGCCGCGGCGGCGGACGACCCCGCGATCAAGGCTGCCAAGCAGTTCCGCGCCGGCGAGACGCTCGAGGAGAAGCTGGGCCAGGTGGACGAGGCGATCGCCCGCTACCGCGCGTCGCTCGTGTCGAGCCCCGGCTACCTCCCGGCGGCCAAGGCGCTGCGCCGGCTCTACGAGAAGCTGGGCCGCTGGAGCGACGTGCTCGCCCTGCTCGAGAGCGAGCTGACCGAGCAGCAGGACGTCGCCCAGCGAATCGCCCAGCTCAACGTGATCGCGGCGATCCACGAAGACAAGCTGCACGCGCCGGAGAACGCGGTGACGACGCTCCGGCGGATCTTGGACCTCGATCCGAACCACGCCGGCACGCTGCGCAACCTGGCGCGCTTGTACGAACGCGCCGGCATGTGGGCGGAGCTGGTCGAGCTCAACGAGCGAGAAGCGACCACCACGAACGATCGCCGGCACCGCGCGTCGCTGGCGCAGCGCAACGCGGAGATCTTCGACGACCAGCTCAAGGACCGGCGCCGCGCGATCTCCGCCTGGGAGCAGGTGCTGTCGCTGACCCCCGCCTACTTGCCCGCGCTCAGGGCGCTCGGCCGGCTCTACGGTCAGGAAGGCAAGTGGGAGTCGCTGGTGCAGATGTACCGCACCGAGGCGGACCTTGCGGCTAGCCCGGAGCACGCCGCCTTGCTGATCCAGAAGATCGGCGAGCTGCACGAGCAGAAGCGCGGGGACCGCGACGCCGCGATCGCCGCGTACCGCGAAGTGCTCACGCTGGCCCCCAACCACTTCCCCGCGCTCCGAGCGCTCGCGCGCATTCACCGTGCGCACGGCGACTGGGAAGCCCTGGTCGAAGTGCTCCGCGGCGAAGCGTCGCTCTTGAGTGACCCGACGGAGCGGGCCAACACGCTCTTTCAGGTGGCCAGCCTGTGGGAAGACGAGCTGAAGAACCCGCAAGCGGCGATCGACGCATACCGCGAAGTGCTGCGGCTGGCGCCCACGCACCTGACCGCGCTGCAGCGCCTCGAGCGGCAGCTGACCGCACGGGACGAGCCGCAGGCCCTGGCCGAAGCGCTGACCCAGCTGACGCAGAGCGGCCCGGCCGCCACCCGGCAGGACGCGTTCATCAAGCTGGCGCGGCTGTACGTGGATCGGATCAACGAGCCCGCCAAGGCCGCGGAGTGCTGTGAAGCCGCGCTCGCGCTGGACCCGAAGAACCTCGCCGCGCTGCGGCTGTTGGAGCGGATCCGCGCGCAGGATCCGATCGCGCGCGTGGAGCTGCGCAACCGCATCGCCCAGGCCATGGGCGACGGGAAGCTGGCGGCGGCGATCCGCCTGGCGGCGGTCGACGAGCTGCCCGCCGGCGCGGGCGCCACTGCCGTCTTCGAAGAGCTCACCCAGGCGTACACCGCCGACCCGACGGACGAGGCGCTGGGCCTGGCGCTGGAGCGGGTGCTCCGACGGGCCGGCGACGCCGCGGCGCTCGCGCACGTGTACGAGAAGCGCCGGGGATCTGCGACGGACGCCAGCGAGCTGTTGCAGTTGGCGCTGCGGCTGGGCGACCTGTACGAGCGTGAGCTCGACAACCCGGTCAAGGCGCTCACCGCATACCGCGCGGCGTTGAACTCGGCGCCGGAGCTGGCCCCCGCGCTGCTCGGCGTCGTGCGCTGCTGCGAGCGGCTGGGCGACTTCGCACTGGCGCGCAGCACGTTGGTGTCGCTGGCGGCCAGCGCCAAGGATCCGGGGACCAGGCTCGAGGCCCTCTTCGACGCGGCCACGATCGCGCGCGATCGCGAGGGCGATCTGGACACCGCCGCGAACTTGCTGCGCAAGGCGCTCGAGGTGGATCCGCTGCACCCCGAGGTCAGCCTGGCGCTCGAGGAACTCCTCGCGAAGAAGGGCGGCGACGCCGAGCTGGCGGCCATGCACCAGACCCGGGGCGCGGCCAAACAACAGCAGGGCGATCCGCTCAACGCCGCGCGCGAGTTCTTCACCGCCGCCAAGCTCTACGCCGATCGCCTCAAAGACCCGGACAAGGCCACCAGCGCGGTCGATCAGGCGCTCATGGCCATGCCGACCATGCCTGACGCGCTCGAGCTCAAGGCGACGCTGGCGATCGACTCCCAGAGCTACGCTGACGCAGCCGCGGCGCTGGCGGTGCGCATTCAGCAGGGCGGCGACCCGAAGGCCCTGAGCGTGCAGCACCTGCGGTTGGGCGGGCTGTATCACGACCACCTCAGCGATCCGGCGCGCGCCGTGCAGCACCTCCAGACAGTGCTGCTGGTCGAGCCGGCGAGCCTTGAAGCGCTCTCCCGGCTGGCGTCGCTGCATTCGAACGCGCGGAACTGGACCGGCGCGACGTACTGCTTCAAGCGACTGATCGAGCTCGAGGGGGACGCGAAGGGGCGCGCCAAGCACACGCTGGCGCTGGCCAAGCTCGTCGACGAGGGCCTGGGAGACACCGCCCAGGCGATCGGCCTGTACCAGAAGGCGCTCGAGCTCGTTCCGCTGGACCAGGGCACCTTGGACAAGCTCCTGGCGCTGTACGAGCGCACCGGCGCGCAGCGCGACATGGTGAGCGTGCTCGAGCAGCAGTCGCAGCTGGCCACGGACGTAGGCCGCGCGCTGTCACTCAAGTTGCGGATCGGCGCGATCCAGCAACAGCTGCCCGAGACGAGCGCGCAGGCGATCGCGACCTACAAGCAGGTCCTCGACATCGACCCGTCGAACGTCGCCGCGCAGGCCGCGCTCGCCGAGCTGTACACGCGGGATCCCAGCGCGTCCGCGTTCGCGATCGAAGCACACCGCGCGCTCTTGCGGCTGGACCCGACGAAGCTGGACAGCTGGCACACGCTCTTCAGGCTGTTCGACGCGCAGCGCCAGGCCGACAAGGTGTTCTGCATCGCCGCGGTGCTGTCCTTCTTCAAGGCAGCGACGGAGGTCGAGCAGGTCACCTACGCCGAAGGAAAGACGCGGCTCACCAACGAGCTCAAGGCGCAGCTCACGGCACAGGATCTCCAGCTGCTGCACCACCCCAAGGCCCGCTCGCCGCTGCTCGACGTGCTGCGCGCGGTAGGCGATCAGTTCGAACGGCTGTCACCGCCGCAGTTCGAGCAGCTGGGCATCGACCGGAAGGCGGACAAGCTCAAGAAGGACCACGCGGTGGCCAAGGCGCTGGCCGTCGTCGCGCAGGTGCTGGGCGTCGACGAGTACGACGTCTACCAGTCCAAGCGGGGTCTGGCCTTCCTCGAGACGTCGGAGCCGCTGGCGGTGTGCATCGGCCAGACGGTGCCGCGCCTGAGCCTGCGCGAGCAGCGCTTCTTCTTTGGGCGCGCCGCCCTGCTGGTGAAGGATCGGGCTGCGATCCTGCGCAAGCTCTCGTCGGGCGAGCTGGCGGACACGCTGGGCAACACGGTGCGCATTCACCAGCCCGGCTACTCGGGACTGGGCCGGCGAAGCGACGAGCACAGCAAGCAGCTGCGGCGCGCGTACTCCCGTCGGGCGATCAAGGATCTCGAGCAGCCGGCGATCGCCGTCGCGGCCGGCCTGCCCGTGGACTCCGACGCGTTCGCCGAAGGGATGACGCTGACCGCCGACCGCTTCGGCCTGCTCGTCGCGGCGGACGTGGGGGCCGCGCTGACGGCGCTGGCGCGAGAAGAGGCGCCCAGCGGCAGCCCGCGCCTCGAGTCGACGGACGCGCTCCTCGCCGCCGTCATCAGCCGCAAGGATCTGAAGGAAGCGCTCAACTTCGTCGCGTCGGACGACTTCTTCCGGCTGCGAGCGCGGCTGGGCGTGAACCTCGGCTAAAGCACCCGTGCCCGTCCTCGGGCCTGGGTTCAGCTCTCGGGCGCCCGGTGCGACGGCTGCTCGCCGGTGCTGCCCTGGGCGCTCAGCTTGCCGGCCAGATCGCTGAACGAGCCGTGGGAGATCACCAAGAAGAACAGCCCGGTCAGGACCTGCTGGAGGATCTGCACCACCCACAGCACGTTGGCGAACGCGACGCCGCTGCCGTTGACGACCGCGGCGGGCACGAAGACGGCCAGGCCGAGCTTCACGAACGCCTGGAAGGTCCCTGCCGCGCCCGGCGCCGCGGGAATCATCAGGCCGATGATCAACACCGAGAGCACGACGAAGCTGGCGAAGACGTTGAGCACCAACGGCTGACAGGCGACGCCCTCGCTCGCCTGACTGCAGTCGAAGGCCTTGGCGAGCACCCACATGCCAAAGCCGTTGAGCGCCCAATAGACGACGGTCCAGACGAAGAAGAGCACCAGGTTGAACCGGTCGGGCAGCTGCTTGAGCGCGCTGACGAAGCCGTCGACGATGTTGACGATCTTCTCGGTGATCGCCGGGGCGACCTTCCCCGCCGTCTTGCGGATGAGGCCGATCACCAGATCGTGCTGCCAGCGCGCCACCAGCAGGAACACGAAGCCCGAGAAGAAGACCAGGAACATGAGGTTCCCGCCCAAGCGAATGCGGGCCAGCTCGTCGGTCTCACCACCCGGGACGAAGAAGAGCAGCGCGCGCAGCAGCACTGCGATCACGATGCCGTCGACGATCCGCTCGAGGACGACCGTGGTCATGGCCGCGCTCCTTCGGATCTTCTGCGCCCGCTGGGCGATCAGGAACGGTCTGGCGAACTCCCCGAGTCGAAACGGGAGCACCAGCAGCATCATGAAGCCGATGGCCGCGGCTTCATTCAGCGGCTTGAACGGAACCTTCTCGATCCCCGAGAGCAGGTTGCCCCAGCGCAGTGTGCGGCAGACGTGGATCACGCCCAAGATCGCCAGGTACGGCAGCAGCCACAGCCAGTTGGCGCTCCGCAGACTCCCCAGGAGCTCAGCGACGTTGGCGTCCTTGAACGTCCACCAGAACGAAGCCAGCGTGATGACGAGGCTGACGACGAGTTGAACCCACCGTTTCACGAGGGCGCCGCGTTTAGCAGGCGCGTCCCAAAGCACAACAGCGCTTCAGACGTAGACGGGCTTCCCGGCCAGGATGTCGGCCGGATTCTCTTCGTACAAGAGGGCCACCCCGCCCTTCCCCGCCACCTTCTCGAGTGCCTTGAGGCTCTCGGGCAGCCACTTGTCGAGCCCCACCGGCGAATGGGCGTCGCTGGCGACGACCGCGTACAGGCCTTCGTCCAGGAACTGGCGGGCCAGCTTCTGCGCCGGCTTTCCATAGCGCCCGATCAAGGCGCCGATGTCCATTTGCAGCAGCGCGCCGGCGCGCACCACCTCGGCAGCGCGGCCGCGGCGCTCGAACTCGAAGCAGCGCTCGGGGTGGGCGATCAGCGGCGTGACGCCCTTGAGCTTGAGCCGAAAGACGGTGTCCAGGAGCGACGGCACCGGCGCGGCGTATGGCGCTTCGACGAGCACGTACTTGCCCTGGGCGCCGCCGATCTTCCGCCCGAGCGGCCCGGTCGCTTCGCCGACGAACTCGGGGTTGAGGAAGTAGTTCTCGGCGTTGGGGTGCAGCGCGAGCGACAGGCCCTGCTCGGCCAGCTTCGCCTTCATCAGCGCGAGCCGCTCCTCGCACAGCGCGCGATCGAGCGACGCGTACTCTTCGCGGTTGTGGGGGCTGGGCGCGGCGACGCCAACCCCGACGTTCACCAGCACCTTCGCCATGGCCAGCGCGTCGTCCACGGACTGCGCGCCGTCGTCGACTTGAGGCAGCAGGTGCAGGTGGAGATCGACGTACATGGCGCGCGTGGGTTCACCGCCAATGCAGCCGAAGTGCGTGGTTGTCAACGTGGGCGTTGACGCCTAGAAGTCCGCGACCTCATTCACCCACGAAGGGGAGCTCTTCCGTGTCCACGTCGCTGCGAACGTACGTCTTCCTCGACTCGCTGCAGCCCCAGCTCGCGGCCCACATCTGCACGACGTGCCGCGGGTACTTCCCGGTGCCGTACGTCGCCTCGCTCTTCGTCGAGATCGCGCCGGGCATGGCGATCCACCGGCTCATGGACGTGGCGCTCAAGGGCACCAAGGTGCAGCCGGCCACGCTGGTCGTCGAGCGCGCGTACGGCATGCTCGAGCTGCACTCCGACGACAAGGGTGAGGTCCGCAGCGCCGGCGAGGCGATCTTGAAGCAGATGGGCGTGACCGAGCAGGACCGGCTCAAGCCGCGCCTGGTCTCGAACACGATCATCCGCGCGATCGAGCCCATGCACGCGATGATCCTCGACAAGATCCGCTTCGGGTCGATGATCGAGCCGGGCCAGTCGCTCTTCATTCTCGAGACCGAGCCCGCGGCCTACGCGGCGCTAGCGGCGAACGAGGCCGAGAAGGCCGCGAACGTGAAGCTGGTCGACGTGATGCCGTTCGGCGCCTTCGGTCGACTGTACCTGGCGGGGTCCGAGTCGGAGATCGACTCCGCGGCGCAGGCGGCCGTGTCCGCGCTGCAGGCGATCACCGGCAAGGAGCCGGCGGCCTTCAAGGAAAAGTGAGCTGCACCTGACACCGTTTCACCGTTGGACAACCGCTGCACAATCGAGGACGAACGACGATGGCTGACGCGCTGGGAATGATCGAGACGAAGGGCTTCGTGGGCATGGTGGAGGCGGCGGACGCCGCGGTGAAGGCCGCGAAGGTGGAGCTGGTCGGCTACGAGAAGATCGGCGGCGGGTACGTCACCATGGTCGTGCGCGGCGACGTCGCGGCGGTCAAGGCAGCGATCGAAGCGGGCGCGCGTGGCGCCGAGCGCGTGGGTGAGCTGGTGAGCACGCACGTGATCCCCCGGCCGCACGCGAACATCGACCTGGTCCTGCCCTTGGGCCGCTCGGAGCAGGCCAAGGCCGAGCTCGGCCAGAAGTAACGGACGGGCACCGCCATGCTGCTCGGGAAAGTGGTGGGGACGGTGGTCTCCACCAAGAAGGAGCCGACGCTGGACGGCTCGAAGTTCCTGCTCGTGCGAGGGCTCGATCTCGACGGCAAGCCGACGGGCGGGCTCGTCGTGGCGGTCGACGCCGTGGGCGCCGGGCCCGGCGAGGTGGTGCTCTACGCGTCGGGCTCCTCGGCCCGGCAGACCGAGATGACCAAAGATCGCCCCGTCGACGCGGTGATCATGGCGATCGTCGATCAGATCGAAGTCCAGGGGCAGCACACGTACGTGAAGTGAGCCACGCGGCTGTCTCGCGCGCTCTGGTGCCCTTCGTCGAGGACCACTCCTCGAGGGCGCTGGCGGGTGGGGGCCGCGGGTGACTTGTGAGGCGCCATGAACGAAACGCAGATCAACGCCATCGTCGAGCAGGTGGTGCGCAAGCTGTCGAAGGAGTTGGGCGCGCTGCCGCCGTCGGTGCCCGCGCCGGGCAAGGCGCCGGCCGTGCTGCACAAGCGCCCCGGCGTGTTCGACGATCTCGACGCGGCGACGGCCGCTGCGGCCAAGGCCCAGGAAGGCTGGGTGCGGCTGCCGGTGGAGACGCGTGAGCGCTGCATCGAGGCCATGCGCGAGACGACGCGTCGCCACGCCGAAGAGCTGGCGACCATGGCGGTGGCGGAGACCGGCCTGGGCAACGTGAAGGACAAGATCGCTAAGAACCTGCTCTGCGCGAACAAGACGCCGGGCATGGAGATCCTCCGGCCGCTGTCCTTCTCGGGTGATCACGGGCTCATGCTGACCGAGCGGGCGCCCTTCGGCGTCATCGGCGCGATCACCCCGTCGACCAACCCGACGGAGACGATCATCAACAACGGGATCGGCATGGTCGCCGGCGGCAACGGCGTCGTCTTCAACTGCCACCCGAGCGCGAAGAACGTCTGCACGTTCTTCATCGGCAAGCTGAACGAGGCGATCGTCGCGGCGGGCGGCGTGCCGAACCTGATCACCACCATCGGCAGCCCGACGATCGAGTCGGCGCAGGCGCTCATGAAGCACAAGGGCGCGCGGCTGATCGTCGTGACCGGGGGGCCGGCGGTCGTCAAGGCGGCCATGACGAGCGGCAAGCGGGCGATCGCCGCGGGCCCGGGGAACCCTCCGGCGGTGGTCGACGAGACGGCGCACGTCGCGCAGGCGGCCAAGGACATCGTCAACGGCGCTTCGCTGGACAACAACATCGTCTGCATCGTCGAGAAGGAAGTGTTCGCGGTCGCCAGCATCGCCGACCAGCTCAAGGCCGAGATGCAGCGGGCCGGCGGGTACGAAGTGCCCAGCTCGGCGATCAGCCGCCTCGAGAAGCTCGTCGTCGATCAAGATCACCCGTCGCGCGACTGGGTCGGCAAGGACGCGACGAAGATCGCCGAGGCCGCCGGGCTGCGCGCGCCGGCCGGCACCAAGCTGCTGTTCGCCGAGGTCGACGCCACGCACCCCTTCGTGCAGCTGGAGTTGCTGATGCCGGTCATCGGCTTCGTGCGCCAGAAGACGGTCGAAGACTGCATCGTCGCGGCGGTTCAGGCCGAGCACGGGTTCGGCCACACCGCGACCATGCACTCGACCAACATCGACCACCTGTCGACCATGGCCAAGGTGATCAACACGTCGATCTTCGTGAAGAACGGGCCGTCGTACGCGGGCCTGGCGATGACCGGCGAAGGGTACACGTCGTTCACGATCGCCTCGCCCACCGGGGAAGGGCTGACCACCGCCGTCAGCTTCACCCGCGAGCGGCGCTGCACGCTCAAGGACAGCTTCCGCATCGTCTGAATGATCAGCCCCGCCTTAGGCCTCTTGGAGTTGGAGTCGCTGGCCCGAGGGGTCGTGGTGGCTGACGCGCTGGTGAAGAAGGCCCGCGTGCGCGTGGTGATCGGCGAGGCGATCACCCCGGGCAAGTACCTGCTGGTGTTCTTGGGCGACGTGGCCGAGGTCGACGAAGCGTTCGTCGAAGGGGTCGCCGTCGCCGGCCCGAAGATCATCGACCGGCTGATGATCCCCGCGCTCTCCCCACAGGTCCTCGACGGCCTGCTCGGGCGCGTGGCGCAGGCTCGCCCGACGGACGCGCTGGGGCTGCTCGAAACGCAGACGGTGGCGTCGGCGATCCTGGCCGCGGACACCGCGGTGAAGCGCGCCGAGGTGCGGCTGACACACATGCAGCTGGCGCGCAGCATTGGCGGCAAGGGCTGGTTCACGCTCGCCGGCGATCAGGCGGACGTCGAGGCCGCGCTCGAAGGCGGCGCCGCGGCGATCGACCCGGGCCTGCTCGTCGCGACCGAGATCATTCAGCGGCCGCACGCCGAGCTGTCCCACGGTCGAAGGTAAATGCGCCCAGCCGACTTCGCGCTCGAGCGCTACCTCGCGCAGCACGAGTTCTCGGCCAAACACGTCGCCTGCGCGTCGGATCCCGAGACGCTGAGCGTGGCCGAAGTCCTCGCGCTCGAGCCCGGGGCGCAGGAGCGGCTGCTCTCGCTGCGGCTGGGGTACACCGAAACCCAAGGCCACCCTGCCCTGCGCCAGGCGATCGCCGCGCAGGACGGCGTCATGCGCGCGGAACAGATCGTGGTCTTCTGCGGCGGAGGCGAGCCGATCTTCGTCTTCATGCAGGTGGCGCTGAACCCGGGCGATCACGTGATCGTGCTCAAGCCGACCTACCAGTCGCTCCATGAGATCGCCCGCAGCGTGGGCGCGCACGTGTCCCCCTGGTCGCTGCGAGAGGAAGCCGGCTGGCAGCCGGACCCGGACGAGCTCACCCGGCTGATCCGTCCGAACACCCGCGCGCTGATCGTCAACACGCCGAACAACCCCACGGGCGCCCTGCTGAGCCACGAAGTCTTCGAGCGAGTCGTCGCTGTGGCGCGCCAGCACGGCCTGTGGCTCTTCGCCGACGAGGTGTACCGAGGGGTGGAGCAGGATCCTGCCGCGCGGCTCCCGCTGGTCGCGGGCGTCTACGAGCGCGCGCTGTCGCTGGGCGTCATGGCCAAGACGTACGGGCTTGCGGGGCTGCGGCTGGGCTGGCTGTCCTGCCAAGACGCGGAGATGCGGGAGCGGCTGCTCCGCTTCAAGGACTACCTGTCGATCTGCAACCCCGCGCCCAGTGAGCTGCTCGCGACGATCGCACTCGCGCACGGCACCGAGCTGCGCGAGCGCACGCGGAAAATCGTGGCCGACAACGTCGCCCTGTTCGACGAGGTGATCGCCACGAGCCGGGGAAGGCTGCGGTGGTTTCGTCCCGTGGCCGGCACCATGGGCTTCGCGCGGGTCGACGGCTCGGCCACAGCGTTCGCCGCGGACGTCCTGGCGCGCCATGGCGTGCTGTTCGCGCCGAGCCCACTCTTCGACGCCGGGGACGAGCACGTGCGCGTAGGGCTGGGGCGGCTCAGCTTCAGGGCGGCGATGTGCGCGTTGTTCGGACAGTCGCTGTAACTCGGCCATGCAACATCGCCCCTGACGGGCGAGCGACAAACGGTGGAACCCCGGTTGTCCTCTGTCAGCCCCCTGGAGCGAACACATGGCCTCCCTTTCCATCGGTAGCAATGGCGGTGACGTGAAGAACCTGCAGGCGGCGCTCAACCGCGCGGGCTTCTACCAGGGCAACGTCGACGGCAAGTTCGGGCCGGGCACCGAAGCCGCGGTCCGTGCGTTTCAGCAGAGCAAAGGCCTGAAGGCTGACGGCAAGGCTGGCGCGCAGACGCGTTCGGCGCTGGGCAGCTTCTGGCGTGACGAGTTCCAAGGTTCTGGGACTCAAGCGACGGACAACCACGACCACGGACAGAGCACCGCGGGCGGCAAGCGGGTGACGGCGTACATCGGCGGACGGGCGTCGCAGATCACGGTCGTGCCAGTGGGTGGCGGGCAGTACCTGCGGGCCGACGCGGCCGCGGCCTACAAGCAGATGATCGCCGCCGCTCGTTCAGCAGGCATCAACCTGAGCAACACCTCCGGATTCCGAGACAACGAGAAACAGCAGCAGCTCTACAACCGCTACAAGCAGGGCAAGGGGAACCTCGCGGCGCGCCCGGGGCACTCGAACCACCAGGGCGGCATCTCCATGGATATTGGCGGCGTCGGTGGCTACGGAACCCGGGCGTACAAGTGGCTCGCGGCGAACGCCGGCCGCTACGGCTTCGTCAACGACGTCAAGGGTGAGCACTGGCACTGGACGTACAAGCGCTGAAGCTCAGCGCTCAAGCGAGCCGACGGCGCTGGCTCAACCGACGCTCTTCACAGTCTCCAGCCGTCCCGTCTTCCCAGACGAGCATGGTGAAGTCGGCGGCTTCGTCCAGCACGAGCAGCGGGTGGTGCCAGGTGCCCTTGCGGTATTTGATCGCCTGGGTCGGCGCCGCCAGGAACGCGCGCAGGCCCGCCTCGTCCGGCCCTCCAGAAGGCAGCGTGGGCGCGACGATCACCACGTACCGCTTCACCCGCATCGGCGAGAACAGCTGCGAGCTGTGCGCGTGCCGCTCGAGCAAGACCACGTCGAACGGCAGCGGCCTGGGCAGGGAATGGATCGCGACGACGTTCGCGCGTGCCCCCGGCCTCGAGCTCTCGAGCGCCGCGAGGAAGTCGACGCGCCGAGCGGACCCCTGGTTGGCGTCGCGGCCTGACTCCACGTCGACCGCGATCACGTCTCCAAACGGCGCGAAGGCCTCCCGCGTCAGCGGCTCCCACGAAAGCGCGCTCATGGGCACCTCACGAGCCTCGGTACGTCGAGAAGCCGAAGGGCTGGAGCAGCAAGGGCACGTGGAAGTGCTGGCTGGGGTCCTTCACCACGAAGTCGATCGTCGCCCGTGGGTAGAACGTGTCGGTGCCCAGCCGAGCGAAGTAGGCGGCCACGTCGAACTCGAGCCGGTACGTGCCGGCGACGAGCGTTCGATCCGCGGGCACGAGCACCTTCACCCGACCGTCCGCGTCGGTCTCGGTGCGGATCCACACTTCTGCGCCGCCGCTGCCGATCGCCGACAACGTCACCGCCACGTTCGCGGCCGGTCTGCCGCGTGAGGTGTCCAGAATGTGCGTGCTGATACCCACGGTGCGTCACCCTCCCTTGGCCAGCTCGGCCAACAGCCACTTCTCGATCCGAAGCCGCGTGATCAAGGCCTGCTCGCGCGCGGCGTTCTGCAGCTCGGTGCTCCGGTCATTGCCGAGCCGCTCTTCGAGGATCGCCAACATCTCCGGGGCCGACCGCCCCGTCGCGCAGACGATGTAGATGAACCCGAACTGCTGCGCGTACGCCGCGTTGAGCTCGGCCAGCCGCTGCCGCACGCGCGCCTCGGCGTCGTGAACACCTGCCTGTTCGCCCGACGACCAGCTCGCGGACTGCGCGGTGGCGGACTCGGCCTTCTTCGGCTCGCCGATCTTCGGGTGGGCGGCGAAGGCCTCGAGCCAGTCGGCCTCGGACAAGCGCCAGAAGCCACGTTCGAAGACTTCGAAGAGCGCGCGGACGCTCGACAGCGCGGGCAGCTGCGCCTGCACCTGGCTCGACAGCGCGGTGCTCCCGTTGAACGACAGGAAGAGCGTGCGCTGGGCCTCGGCGCTGGACGCCTTGAGGCCCGCCAACACCTTCGCTTCCTCTGCGGTGTCGACCGGCGTTCCGTGGAAGCGCATCCGGTTGACCCCGCCATGCGGCCAAATGTGGACGCGCACGTGTGTGACGGGGAGCGGACGGGCGGGCAGCAAGAGGTGGCGGCGGTGCGGGTCGAGCGCGGTCCAAGACACGAGCGTCGTCCAGCCCTTCGGCTCCCGCAGCAGCCGCTGCACCGTGGCCGCACCGACGAGCTCTTCGTCGAGCACCTCGACCAGGCACCGGCGCGGGGCGTTGCCCTTGAAGAAGTGGGTGTCGAGCTCGATCCGCTCGAGCACCCCGCGCCGCGCGAGGCGAATGACGCCCCAGTCCGTGCCTTCGGTGCGCCGACGCTTCGTCTCCCACCCGTCGCCCATGTTCACGCCGCGGCCGGGCAGGAGCAGGTTGCTGGGCGGCCCGAAGAACTGATCGCTGACCTGCACCACGGTGCCGCCGACGTCGATCGCGGCCAAGTCCAAGCTCCCGGCGGCCCAGAAGACGCGCGGGTCCGGCAAAGCCGTCCCGTACACCCGCAGCCGGGCGACCCCGCCGTCGGGGTACTGGCGCAGCCGCACGTGGGTGACGCGACGGGCCTGCGCGTCGGCGGACACGTGGAGCACGTTTGGGAAGTCGGGCTTCACGTCGGTCTTGGGCACCAAGGAAAACCACCCCTGCTCCGCCAGCACGTCGTCACGCAGGACGTGTGCGGGCGCGTCGAGGCCTTCGAGCGCCACCGCCTGCGGCGCGTTGCCCTTGAAGTGCGTGGTGTCGACGAGGAAGCCCTGGACCCGGCCGGGCACGCCCAAGCGGACGACACACCAGTCGTGGGCGTCAGGGGCGTACGGATCCTTGCGGCGTTGGGACTCCCAGCCGTCCATCCACTTGCCCTTGTCGGTGTACGCGTCGGAGCGCCACTCCGGCGGCCCCGGCTTCAGCAGGTTCTCCTTCTCGGCGAAGAAGTCGTCGGTCGCGTACACGACGAAGGCGCCGGTGACGTCGGCGGCGAGGTTGACGAGGTGAGCGAAGGCTTCGGGGATCTGCGGCGTGGTGGCCATGGCGTGGAGGGTTCCTAGCTGCGGCGGACTTCGAGGAAGCGCCCGTGCGGCCGCGCCGCCAGCCCGAGCGCGCGATCGTACGCCTCACGTCCGCCGACGAAGGTGGCGTGCACGACGCCCTGGAGGGTGCGCCCCGCGTACGGCGTGACCTTGTGCCGGTGCCGGAGCGCGTCGCCCTGGACGACGAAGCTGGCCTTGTCGTCCCAGAGGACCACGTCTGCGTCGAAGCCGACGTCGAGCTGGCCCTTGATGCCGGTGAGCCCGGCGAGCGCCGCGGGGGCGCGCGCGTTCCACTGGAACATGCGTCCGAGCGGCAGCTGGCGGTCGCGCACGTGCGTGTAGAGGACCGACAGCCCGAGCTGGAGCGAGCTGATCCCTCCCCAGGCGCCCAGGAAGTCCCCCTGATCGAGCTTCTTGAGCTGTGGCGTGCACGGCGAGTGATCCGACACCACCATGGTGAGCGTGCCGTCCATCAGCCCCGCCCACAGGCCTTCACGGTTGTGGCGGTCGCGGATCGGCGGCGCGCACTTGTACTCGGTGGAGCCCTTCGGGACGTCCTCGGCGCAGAACGTCAGGTAGTGCAGGCAGGTCTCCGCGGTGATCGGCACGCCGTCAATCTGCGCGGCGCGGAGCAGCGGCACGGCGCTGGCCGAGGCCAAGTGGACGATGTGCGCGCGCGCGTGGTGTTTGCGGCACAGCTCGATCACCAGCGCGATCGCCTCGTCCTCCGCGGCCGCGGGTCGGGAGCGCAGGTAGGTCGTGTAGTCGCTGACGTCGGCGTCCGGTCCGAGCGTCTTCTCCGCCGCCTCGAGCGGGGCGGGCGCTTCGGCGTGCACCAGCAGCGTCAGCCCCAGGTCCCGCATGACCGGCAGCGCGCGATCGAGCACCGCGCGGTCGACGTGTGGAAACTCGTCGACGCCGGACGGGCACAGGAAGCACTTGCAGCCTGGGACGCCAAACGCGGCCAGCCCGGCCAACTCCGTCGCATTCCCCGGCACCACCCCACCCCAGAACGCCACGTCGACGTGGGTCTGCCCGGCGAGCTGCGCGCGCTTGGTCTCCGCAGCCTGCCGCGAGGTCGTCGCTGGAATGCAGTTGAGCGGCATGTCCACGACAGTGGTGATGCCGCCCGCCGCCGCCGCCTGCGTCGCCGTGGCGAAGCCTTCCCACTCGGTGCGGCCCGGCTCGTTGATGTGCACGTGCGAGTCGACGATGCCCGGCGTGACGAGCAAGTCCCCTGCTTCGACGAGCCTCGCGCCCAGCGGCACCGCAGCGTCGAGC
>JALHOS010000105.1 GCA_022842905.1 Myxococcaceae bacterium
TCGGCGCGCAGGGTCAGCGAGCCCACGGCGCGCGGAGGAGGGGCGAGCGTGGCCAGCGCTTGCTCGGCGCGCGCGTGCTGCTGAATGGCACGGCGCTGCGACTGGCGGTGCGCCTGCTCGGCGTTCGCGGCCGCGAGGTTGGCGCCCATGCTTCTCGCGTCGTGGTCGTGGGCGGACTTCATGCGCGCGCCGGCGCTGCGTTGGGCGCTGCTCTCGGTGGCGCGTCGGTTGGCGTCCTTCAGTGCCGTGGCGGCGCGGGCCAGGCGCGCCTGGGCGTCGCTGCGGCGGGCCTGGGCCGCGGCGTCTTGCCGGTCCCACTCTTCGAGCGCCGCGCTGCAGGGCAGCGGCAGCGAGTCGAAGGCGCCGAACGCGAGCCGAGCCGTGGCGTCGCACACGGCGTCAAGGAACGCGCGGTCGTGCGAGACGACGACGCCGGTGAGCCTCGCGGCGCGAAGGGTGCGGGCGAGCAGCGCGCGGCCGGCGCCGTCGAGGTGGTTGGTGGGCTCGTCGAGCAGCAGGACCTGTGGGCGCTGCCACAGCACTGTCCCCAGCCGCCAGCGCTGGCGCTCACCCCAGGACAGCGTCTCCCAGCGCCACGCGTCGTCGGGCTCGAGCTTCAGCCGCGCGCGCAGCTTCGGCGCGCCGTCGTGGAACGCGCTCGCGAAGTCGTCCAGGCCTTCGGGCGGCGCTTCGAGCCGTTGCTCGAGCAACAGGCAGGCCGCGCTCGCCCCTTCCACGCAGCCGTCGGACAGACGCTGCGCGCCGCTCAGCGTGCGCAGGAGGGACGTCTTCCCGTGGCCGTTGGGGCCGATGAGGCCCGTCCAGCCCGGCGGGAACGCGTGGGTGAGCTCTTCAAAAAGAGGGGTGCCGTCAAAGGACAACGTCGCGCCGACGAGGCGCAGGGTGGGAGCTGGCATGGAGGTGGATTCCTGGTGAGGAGGACTCGAAGCGTGCGGCGCGAGATCGACTCTTCAGCGGAGGTCCATGAGACCCGGGCGGGAGCGCGGGCAGAAGGCACCGTGCCTGAGGTGCTGGGTCGTGGTCAAGGCGCCGCGGATACCACCTGCCGCGCGCACGCGAGCGCCTTTGGCGACGCGCCGCGAGGAAGCGTCGATCCGGTGCGGTGCGCCGGTGGAGGCTCGCGAGTACCATCGCGCGCGCATGCCGACCGCGTCTCGAGCCTGGGTCCTCTCCGTCGTCGGTCTCTTGGGCGCATGTGAGTTCTCGACTGCCCTGCCGGTCGACCGGGACATTCGCTGCGCCGACGGCGCGTCGTGCCCAGCAGGGTATGCCTGCCGTCGCAGCGTCGGCCGCTGCTTTCCAGTCGGCCAAAGCAGCGGAGACCTGCCGCAGCTGGTCAGCGCCACCGTGAGCCCGCGCGCTGTCCGCCACGGCGAGCTGGTGCGAGTGGAGCTCCGCGCGAGTGGCCCGCTCGCCGCGCCACCCAGGGTGAACCTCATCGAGCGAGTCGGCGTGCGCACGGCCACGCTGCTCGAGCAAGCGTCGACCGCTTTCTCGTACACCTACCGCGCGGACCGAGACGTCGACTCCGAGGGCGTCACTCGCGTCGAGGCCGACCTGGTCGACGTCAACGGGCTCGAAGCGTTTGCGCAGACCGTCGGGCTCGTCGAGTTCGACTTCACGCCGCCCACCGTCCTCGAAGCGGTCTTCACGGCGCCGCGAGCCGCCAACGACGCGGGGGTGCTCGTCGTCCGTGAAGGAGAGAGCGCGACGTTGCGGGTGACGACGTCGGAGCCCTCACTCTCGACGGTGCAGCTGGTCGGCAGCTCGACCTGTGACGGAGGCATGCCCCTTCGCTTGCGGTACCGGGAAGGGGTCGTCCTCGAGTTCGCCAGCTCGCCGCTCAGCGCTCCGTGTGAGGTCAGCCAGCTGTCGCTCCAGCAGCTCAGTGACGTGGTTGGAAACGTGGCCGAGCCGGTGCCGTTGGGCCACGGGCTCAGCGTCGACGCGGTCCCTCCGGTCATCTCGAACCTGACGTTGTCGCGGCTGGTGGACGGCGGCGCCGTCGCGTCGCGGACGTTCAGCCACCACCCGGGCTTCGATCGGTACCGGCTGACGTTCGAACTCGACTCGTCCGCCGTCAGCTTCGCCGCGCGGCTCGACGGCGTGAGCTTGCCGTCGTGTTCGTGTGCCGCCGGCGCGTGCCGATGTGAAGGGGTCCTGCCCGCGGGCCTCGTCGAGGGCGCCCCCACGTTCGTCGTCACGGCCAGCGACGCCGTCGGCAACCTCGCCAGCGCTTCGGTGGTGGCGCAGGTCGACCTGACGGGTCCGCGGCTCGTTCCCGAGGCGAGCGTGCTGACGTTGACGCCGCCGCCCGGGTGCCCGCTGGGCGCCGTCTCGGCGCTGGGGGTGGGTGGCCGCGCTCAGGTGAGCTTCACCGTGGACGAGCCCGTCGAACGGCTGAGCGTGAGCGCCGGTGACGCGGGCCTGGTCTTCACGGCGGGGACCCTCACGCCGACCTTCGCGTCCTTCTCCGCGGTGGTGACGGGTGCGGCACCGACTGACGGCACCTGGCCGCTCTTCGTCACCGCGACCGACCTGGTCGGCAACACACGCGTGGCGCCGTTGGGGCTCGACGTCGTCGTCGACACGTCGCCACCGACCGAGCCGAGCGTCGGGGTGCCAGGCGCCGTGGTGTACCGCCGAGCGCCGTGGGGCAGTCGTGACGCGGGCGTGCTGTTCCGCGTGACGGGCGCCCCGGGCTCGGTGTCCCCAGGCGCCTTCGTCCAGGTGCTCGACGGCGTGGCTCCGCTGGCGCTGGTGACGACGGACGGCGGCGCGTTCAGCGCCACGCTGCCTCCGGTCGATCGCGTCGCCGTCGCGGTGCGCGCGCTGGACGCGGCGTGCAACGGCAGCGCGGCCGTCCGGGTGCGCCAGGTCGAATGGCTCGCGTCGCTCGAGGGCAAGGTCATGGGCCGCGACTTCGAGAACCCTCACGCGTCGTTCGCGCAGCCGGCGTTCACGCGGTCGACGGAGCACGCGTTGTGGGCTCGGGAAGTGTCACCTTCCGGCGGCATGGAGCAGGTGGGGCGCCGAGCCTGGGAGCCGCGCCGGCTCAGCGCGTGGCCGCTGCCCAGCATCATCCTTGGAAGGTTGGCCCTCGTGTACGACGCCCTTCGTCAGCGGGCGGTCTTCGTGGAGCCCAACAGCCCCCTGTGGGAATGGAACGGGCGGAGCTGGGACGGCCGCATGCCGTCGCCGCGCCCCGCGGGGTGGCCCTTCATGTCTTCTCACACGACGGCCTATGACGCCGTTCGCGGCACCGTGTTGCTGTACGGCGAACCGCAGGGCACGAATCAGAGCGCGCTGTGGGAATGGGACGGGCATGCCGGCACGTGGGTCGACCGAACCCCCGCCCAGCGCCCAGCGGCGTGGCCTCCGCTCCGGACCGTCATGGGCTTCACGTGTGACGCTCGACGACGAAGGTGCACGTTGTTCACCGGCTCCTATTCCTTGAACAACCCACTCGAGGTCTGGGATTGGAACGGGGCAACGGGTGAGTGGACGTTGCGGTCCGCTGCGCCGCGACCGACGCCGTGGCCTTCGGCCGCGGTGAACACCAACGTCGTCGAGGACGCGCGGCGCGGAGTGTTGCTCTTCATTGGCGGGGGCACGCCGACCGGGACGAATGACGGCCTGTGGGAGTGGAACGGCAGCAGCGGCACGTGGGCATTCCGCGGGCCCGTGCCGACGGTCACGCAGGGGGCGTCGCTGGCGTACGACGCTGCAACGGGTGTCGTCTTCGTGTTCGGTGGACGCGGCCCGACAGCGCTCAGTGACGAGCTGTGGGAATGGGAGCCGGTCAGCGGTGCGTGGACGAATCGAACGGTGACGCCACGTCCGCCCGCGTGGCCCAGCCCGCGGCAGACGGTGGGGCTCACCGTCGACGTCGCGCGGCGCCGGCTGCTCGTGTTGGGTGGCAACACTGTGTTCAACGGGGGCGGGACGTCGAACGAGCTGTGGGAGCTCGACCTGGCGACGATGACGTGGGCCAACCGAGTCACGCCAACCCCTTCCGTCGTGCCGCCCGGTCGAATGGGCCACTCGCTCGCCTACGACAGCGACCGGCAGCGCGTGCTCCTGTTCGGCGGAAACGACGCTGCGTACGTTCCGAGCAACGACTTCTGGGAGTGGGACGGGCAGCGCGGCTCGTGGGCTCGCCTGACGCCGACGCCACCGTCACCGCAGCCGACCGGCAGGCTGCGCTCCGGCATGGTGTACGACCGAGCTCGCCGCCGGACCGTGGTCTTCGGAGGCCTCGCTGGGTCGACTGTGCTGTCTGATGTGTGGGAATGGGACGCGAGCACCAACTCTTGGACCAATCGAACGCCGACGACGCTGCCGTCAGCCTGGCCGCCGGCGCAGGGGTACCCGAACCTCGTCTACGACGAGGTGCGGCAGCGCGTGAGGATGACCCGGGACGGGCTGGGTGATGTCTGGGAATGGGACGGGGCTGCTGGCACGTGGAGTCGGCAAGCGGTGTCCGGCCCGGCAGAGCGCGGCGCGGTCAACGTGGTGTTCGATGCGGTGCGCGGCTGCATCGTGGCCTTCGGTGGGCGAATCCAGTTCGGGCCCCAAGTCGACGAGACCTGGGACTGGTGTGGGTCGAGCGGCTGGAGCGCGCGCAGCACCGCGCCCCCCAAGCCGTTGCCGCGCGCCGCGCACGCCCTCGTCTTCGACGGCGCCAACGCCAACACCGTCCTCTTCGGAGGAAACCTGGGCGGCATTCAGCGCACGGACGACGTGTGGTCGTGGGACGGCGCGCTGGGCGTGTGGACGGAGCACTCGATGAGCCCTCGGCCGGTCGGCTTGTGGCCCCCGGCGCGAGACGGCCACGCGATGGTCTTCGACTCGGCCAGAGGCGCGAACGTGCTCTACGGCGGCTACGTCTCCAGCGGCCCGGTGAACGAGGTGTGGGACTTCCTGGGGGACACGACGTCGAGGCCGGGCCTGTCGGCCCAATTCTCCTTCGCCGAAGCCGGCGCGGAGCCCGTGGCCATCATCGAGTCGGTCACGACCAACGTGAGCGCGGGGGGCACGGACGGCGCAGGCGCGGATGGGGTCGAGTTGCTGGTCAGCCACGGCTCCGCGGTCGTCCCGGAGCACGCAGGCACCGGCTCCTTCGTCTCGCCTTCAGCCCTCACGTGGGAGACGACTGCGCCAACCCGGCTGACGACGCTGTTCGAAGGACCCCAACAGCTGGTGCGCATCGCCGTGACGCCGACGGGCTCCAACCGGCCCGCACGCCTGGCGCGTGTGCGCCTCGAGTGGGTGGACTTGCTCGTGCGCTACCGGCTGCCGTGACGAGCCGGTTTGACTGAAGTCGGTCCAGGGCAGTCAGTCGTCAATGACGACGACGCGTGGTGTGGTCGCGCTCGCTGAGTGACCGGACTTCGCACGACAACGAGACGAACGTCAGGCCCCGCTGGGCTCAAAACCATACAGGGCGTCCAACCCCGAACGACCGAGCCGCTCACCGAACACCCGCATCGCCCCGTCGCGCACCGTGCGCGCCAGGCCGTTCTCCCACTGCCCCACCGCGCCGAGCCGGTGCGCCTGCTCGACGACGGCGTTGGCGCGAGGGACGCGGCGTTGCTCGTACCGCTCGAGGGAAGCGGCGACGTCTGCGCCCGCGCCGAGCAGCTTCGCCAGCACCACGGCGTCTTCAATCGCCTGGCAGGCGCCTTGGCCCAAGTTCGGGGTCATGGGGTGCGCCGCGTCACCGAGCAGCGCCACGCGCTTCGACGTCCACCGCGTCACCGGCGGCCGGTCGGAGATGTCGGTGCGAATCAGCCGCTCCGCCGGCGTACCGCGCAGCACCTGCGGAATCGGCGCGTGCCAGTCACCGTAGCGCGCGAGCAGCTCGTCCGGCTGGGCGGAGTCCTTGCCTCCCGGCGGCGCGTTGGCCGTGGCAAACCAATACACTTCGTCGAAGCCGACGGGCACGAGCCCGAAGCGGCGCCCTTCACCCCAGGACTCGCTCACGGTGTCGGCCAGCGCGAGGCCGGCGGCCGAGCACACGCCTCGCCAGCTCGTGTACCCGGAGTAACGCGTCGGCTGTTCGCCCAGCAGCTGGGCGCGAACGCGGGAATGCAGGCCGTCCGCGCCCACGAGCAGGTCCGCGCGCAGGGTGCGCCCGCTCTCGAGTGTCACCGTCACGCCGTCGTCGTCTTCGGCGTAGGCCTTAACGGCTTGGCCCAGCTCCACGGTGCCGGGGGCCACGTGGCTTCCGAGCGCATCGTGCAGCCGCGAGCGCAGCGCGCACACCACCGGCTGGCCGAACTTCTCCACCCAGGGCGTCAGCGAGCTCGCCGTCAGCACCCGGCCTCGCCAGTCCAGCAGCGCAGTCTGGGCCGCCACCGCGCCGGCTTGCTTCACCGCGGCGTCCAAGCCGAACTCCGCCAGCGCGCGCATGGCGTTGATCTGCACCACCAGGCCCGCGCCGACCGGCTTGAGCACCGGGGCGCGCTCCAGCACCTGCACGCGGACGCCCAGCTGTTGCAGCCCTGCCGCCAAGGTCAGCCCGCCGATCCCCGCCCCTGCGATGAGTACGTTCATGGTGCCGTAGAAGATGCGCCTGGCCCGGCGTGCGGACAACTCGCGTTCCGGGCCCCTCGGGAGCCGCGCCGCCAGCGCTCCGTCGACTCGCGTTTGAGAGCGCCGCTTCGAGCGCATGGGCGGTGGTATCTGTGGCCCCACCCATGTCGCTCACCGACCACCGCGCCTTCCCTGCCTTCGACGACCTCGACGCGTGGCTTCGGGCCAACCACGACCGCGCCAGCGAGCTGTGGGTGCGCATCTACAAGAAGAGCTCGGGGACGCCGAGCGTCGACTGGAACGACTGCGTGCTCGCGGCGCTGACCTGGGGGTGGATCGACGGGCACAAGCGCTCACTCGACGCGGCGTCCTTTCTCCAGCGCCTGACGCCCCGGCGACCGAAGTCGTCCTGGTCCAAGCGCAACCAAGCGCACGCGGAGCGCCTCATCGCCGAAGGCCGCATGCAGCCGGGCGGGCTCGCGCAGGTGAAGGCAGCCAAGGCGGACGGCCGCTGGGAACGGGCGTACGCGGGGTCCGCCACCATGGTCATGCCCGACGACTTCCTCGCGGCGCTGAAGAAGGACCGCGCGGCGCTGAAGTTCTACCAAACGCTCGATCGCGCCAACCTGTACGCCATTTACCACCGGCTCGTGACGGCCTCGCGCGCCCAGACGCGAGCCGGCCGCATCACCGCCATCGTCGCCCGGCTCGCGCGGGGGGAAGTGTTTCACGAGCGAACGAAGAAGGCGGAGGCCCGCTGACACATGCGCCGCCGTCCTCGCCAAGAGCGCTCGCAGGCCCTGGTGGACACCCTGCTCGACGCGACCGCGAAGCTGCTCGCGCGCGCCCCGCTCGACGCGCTGACCACCAACCGCATCGCGCAGGTCGCTGGCGTCAGCGTCGGCTCGCTCTACCAGTACTTCCCCGACAAGCGGGCCCTGGCTGGCGCGCTCATCGAGCGGAAGGCCGCGCGCGACCTCGACGCGCTGGGGCAGGCCGTGCTGGCCGCCGCTCCGCGCGGGCTCGAGGAGGCCCTGCGCGTGGTGACGAACACCGTGGTCTTGCAGCACCAGCGCGACGCGGCCCTCATGCGCGCGCTGCTGGGGCTCGTGAAGCCGACCGGCCGCTTCGAAGTCGTCCGCGGGCTGGCCGCGCAGGGGCGTGAGCGTGTCAGCCTGCTGTTGAGCGCGTATGCCGACGAGCTGCGTCCTGGCCCCGTCGACGTGCAGCGCTTCGTCGTCGGCCGCGCGCTCGAAGAAGTCGTCCACGCGGCGCTCCTCGAGGCACCCGACGTGCTCGCTCACCCCAGCTTCGCCGACGAGCTGTTCAGGCTGGCGTGGTGCTACCTGCGCCGGTGATGCGCGGCCTGGACCGGCGTGGGCGTGCTTCGCGTGGAGCTCACCTGGCGGCACGGCGAACCGAAACGCGGAGACGCTCGCTGTCCGAAGCCGGCGCGCCGCAGACGGGGAGCCCGTCGTCCCCTCGCCACGCGCTCTTCGGCTCGAGTCGCCCGATGTGCCCGCCGACCTGCTGTTGGGGTTGGTGTAGCTCTCCGGTGCTCGCGTGCCGGCCCCCGCGTCGCGTCGGTGGCGAGCGAGGCGCGCAGCCCCGGGCGCACACCTGACGCGCCAGTCCGACCCCGCCGCGCGCTAGCGTGCTCAACCCGAAACCCGCCGCCGCAATACTCGAGGCAGTGCCACCGCCGACGGCGGCTGGGAGGACGGACATGCACAGCCAACGTCGAGCAGGCGCAGCGCGAGGAACAGCGGCCATCGTGTCGGCGCTCCTCCTCTCTCTGGGCGTGGGGTGCACGTTCGACGCCGTCGTCGCAGGGGCCGTGTCCTGCACCGCCGAGCACCCCGACTGCCCGACGGGCTACGCCTGCAGCGCGGCGCTGGGCCGCTGCGTTGCCACCACCGCGCCAGACCGCACGCCTCCTTCGGTCGTCGCTGCGCTCTTGCCGGAGCAGCCGCTGCGCCGCGGCGCGAAGCTGACGCTGGACCTGGAGGTCAGCGAGCCGCTTGGAGCAACGCCGCTCGCGCGAGTGACGGGGAGTTCCGGCGCGCTGGCGCTGCCGTGGACTCGGACCGACGGCGCCCGCCACCACTTCGAGACGACGCTGGACGACACGAGCCCCGAAGGCCTCGCGCTCGTCTCCGTGGACCTGGTCGACGAGGCCGGGAACGCCAACCTGGCCGCGTCGGTCGGCACGGTGACGTTGGACTTCACCGCGCCCGTCGTCGTGGACGCCACGCTGACCGCGCCGCGTGGCGCCGACGCCGGGCTGCTGGAGGTCCGCGCTGGCGAGCGGGTGGGGCTGAGGCTGAGCCTGTCGGAGGTCTGCCTGCCCGTCGCCGTCGCTGGCCGCTCCGGAACGCCGGGCTGCGCTCCGCTGGAGTTCCGGCTCGGCACGCCGCAGCGCAGCGCCGTCAGCGATTCCTTCGCCGACACCGCGGCGCCTCAGGCCGGCTGTCTGTACGAGCTCGTGGCGCCGAGCGTCAGCGACCTGGCCGGCAACGCTTCTTCCGACGTCGCCCTGGGGCTGCGCGTGCGCGTCGACGGGACGGGGCCCGCGATTCGCGGCTTCGACGGCGGGCCGCAGCCGGACCTCTTCCGCGCGACGGACGCTGGGTGGACGCCCGCCACGCTGTTCAGTCGAGCCCCCGGGTTCGACGTATTCGCCGTGGGCTTTCAGGTCGAAGCCGACGTCGTGTCCTTGGCCGCGCGCTTCGCCAGCGCCCCGCTGACGAGCTGCACGCTCGAGGCCTGCGCGCCGGCAGCCCAGGGCTGGCGGACGTGCTGGTGTGAGCGCCGCGTCGTCCCCCAGGACACCGAGCCCGGCGGCCTGCTGTCGCTCGTGGCGACCGACGGCGCCGGCAACACGTCCTCAGCGACGCTGTCCGTTCGCTTCGACTTCAGCCCGCCGCGCCTGCTGCCGAACACCGCGTCGGTGGCGCTGACGCCGCCGGCGGGGAGCCTCGTGCCCACGGTGTCGAAGGCCACGGTCGGCACCGGCGTGTCGGTGCGCTTCGCGCTCGACGAAGCCGCGACGACGGCGCTCGACGCTTCGCCCAGCGACGTGGCCTTCACGTTCACCGACACCACCGCGACGACCCACCACTTCGAAGCCACCGTCGGCGCAGGAACGGCAGAGGTCCTTCACACCGTCACCGTGCGTGCCACCGACGTCGTCGGCAACACCGCGGCGCTGCCGCTGCCCGTGGACTTCGAGGTCGACACCACGCCGCCCGCCGCGCCGGACGTCGAGCGGGACGCAGGCGTCGAGTACCTGCGCGTGCCCTGGGGCACCGCCGACAGTGGGGTGCGCTTCGAGGTGCGCGGCGCGCCGGGCACGGTGGAGCCGAACGCGACCGTGGTAGCGAGTGACCTGCGGGGCTCTGAGGCGGGCCGTGGCCGGGCTTCGGCAGACGGCGGCTTCTTCCTGGGCTTGAGTCAGGCGGACCGCGCGGCGCTGTCCCTGCAGCTCGTCGACGCCGCGGGCAACGTGAGCCCGCGTGTCGGCGTGAAGCACGTGCGGTGGATCGCCTCGCTGCGCGGCGCCAGCCTGCAGGACCCGTCGGCCAACCCCAACGCGGCGGAGACGCGCCCGTACTTCACCCACGCGGCCACCGTCGCGCGCAGGACCCCCACGCTGCTGCCCACTCGCCACGCCACGGGCCCGGCGTGGACCCGCTTGCTGACGCCGGGCGGCAGGGTGTCGTCGACCCTGGTGTACGACGCACGCCGCGGGCAGCTGGTCCTCTTCGGAGGTTCGACGCCGGCAACGGTGAACGAGGTGTGGGAGTACGACGGGCTGCGTTGGCGCGCGGTGCCGAGCGTCGAGCCGTGGCCGTCGTCCACCTCTGGCCACGAAGCCGCCTTCGTGGCTGAGCGGGGGACGATGATCAGCTACGGCGGCCAGCTCGGAGCCGAGCAGACCTGGGAATACGACGGCCACGCCTGGGCCAACCTCACCCCGACGGACGGTGGCGGTCCGCACGGTGCTTTGAGCATGGCGTACGACGTCGCCCGGCGCCGGCTGGTGCTGTACGGGCCGCCGGACGGCACGCCGTCGGGCGCACCTGCACACTTCGAGTGGGACGGCCGCGACTGGACTTCGGTGCCCGTCCCCGACGCGGGACCCGGCCCACGGTACGGCCACCGCCTGGTCTACGACGAAGGGCTTGGGCGCGTGCTGCTGTTCGGCGGCGCGCAGAGCGGCGCGTTGGACGTGTGGTCGTACGACGGCCAGGCCTGGCAGCTGCACCCGTCGACGACCGCGGCCCCGCCACTTCGGCGCAACTTCGGCATCGCCCACGACTCCGCGCGTCGGCTCACGTGGGTGTTCGGCGGCGGCGGCCCGCGCAACGACCTCTGGGCCTGGGACGGCGGCGCCTGGGGCAACTTCACGCCGTCTACGGGCTCCCCGAGCGCGCGCGCGGGTGCGGCCATGGCCTTCGATCCGACCCGAGGGGTGGTGGTGATGTTGGGAGGCGCCACGGGCAGCCCGGTCCCCCTCGCGGACCTCTGGGAATGGGACGGCACGACGTGGCGCAACCGCTCCGGCTCCACGGCGCGCCCGGCCGCCAGCTTCGAGCTGAAGCTCGCTCACGACGAAGCGCGCGGCGTTACGGTGATGTACGGCTGGAACGGAACGACGTCGGCGCACTGGGAACTCGATGGGGTGGCGTGGACGAACCGCACCACCGCGCTCACGCCGCCACGGCGCGGGGGCCACGGCGTGCACTACAACCCGGCGCTCTCGTCGGTCATGGTGACCGGCGGGTTCTGGTCGGACGCGGGCGCCTCCATGTCGCTCGACGAGCACCTGGGCTGGAACGGCAGCACCTGGACCACGTACGCGCCGCTCCCCGAAGCGACGCGGTGGCACACCGTTGCCTACGACTCGGCGCGGAACGTCACCGTGCTGCGCGCGGGAAGGAATACCTACGAGTGGTCCGACGCGGGCTGGTCTACGGCGGTGGTGCTCGACGCAGGCAGCACCATCAACAGCGCCATGGCCTTCGACCCCATTCAACGCCAGACGCTCCAGTTCGGCGGCGCGAGCGTCCCGGGCTCCCTGTCCGCATGGGACGGCACGGGCTGGTTCGAACTCGACGCCGGCGCCCAGGGCCCGTCGGCGCGCTCGGGCCACGTCATGGCCTTCGACAGCGTGCGTGGAGTCAGCGTGGTGTTCGGCGGCTCGACGACGCTGGGCTTGGTGTCCGACGTGTGGGAATGGGACGGCGCGCGGTGGGTGAACCCTCCCGGGGCCGCTGGGCCCTCGCCGCGGGAGTCAGCGTCAGCGACCTTCGACAGGCGGCGTGGCGCGACCTTGGTCTACGGCGGATTCAGCGCGGGCTCGGGCCCGAACAACGAGCTGTGGCAGTGGGGTCGCACGTTCGGAGAGCGACCGCAGCTCGTCGCTCGGTTCAGGCTCAGCGCGGTGGGCGCGCCGCTCGCGCAGTGGCAGCGGCTGCTCGTACGGACGACGGCGCGCGGCGGTGGCTTCCACTTGGACGGCGGCGCCGTGACCGGAGTGGAGCTGGGCGTTCGAGACGAGACGCAGGCCTTCGTGACCGTCGCTCGAGTCCCGGCCGGTACGCTGACCTGGGCGGCGGAGGGGCCTGCCGAGGTCAACCGCGCCGTCTTGCCGGCGACGTCGGAGGTGCTCGTCTCGGTGAGCCCCCGCGGGGCCGACACCCTGGAAGGCGCGGCGTGGCTCGAGGTCGACTTGGCCGAGCTCGAGGTGGAGTACCGGCTCCCGTAGGACTCGGCGCCTGGTGCGCTCAGCGCCTGTCAGCGCTGCGCGGCCGGCGTGACGTGCACCTCGAAGAGGCGGTCCGGAAACGGCTGAGCGCCGGACATGGTCCACTCCTTGAGGTACCAGAAGCCGCACTGGGTGGTGCCGGCGTCCACGGCCACCGCGTCGATGGTGTCGGCGTTCGGCTCGAAGCGGAGCAGCGGCGCGTCGCAGTGGCTCATGAGCAGCACGCGCGGGAAGTGGAGGCGCAGCGTGTTGCCGACGCGCAGGTACAGGCGGTCCGTCACGCCGGCGTCGTCAAAGAAGCCTCCGTCGGCGCTCTCCCAGCGGTCCCCCAAGGCCCGGCCGGCGTCAAAGGGCCCGCCCGCGTCTCCGGCCGTCCCCGCGTCAGGCCCAGCGTCGCGCGTGAAGCCCGCGTCGCGAAGGCCACCCGCATCAGCCGCAGCGCCGGCATCGACCCGAGCGCCGCCTTCGACTCCACCAGCGTCGACCCCAGCGGCCAGCGAGCGCGCCCACCAAGGTCGTTCGCTCGCCTGCCCCAGGACCAGCGCCGACATGACCAAGACCACGTGCACGGCGCCTTGTTAGCAGCGGCCGCGCCTGCGTCCACCCGCTGCCGGGTCTGCGCGAGTTGCAAGAAATAGAACGACCGTGCTATTTCATGCGCGCCATGGTGAGCAAAGACGCAGCCAGCCTGACGAAGGGCGCTCAGACGAAGCAGCACATCGTCGACAAGGCGCTCGCGTTGGCTGGGGCCGTCGGGCTCGAAGCGCTGTCTTTGGGCTCGCTGGCCCAGGCGCTGGGCCTGTCCAAGAGCGGCCTGTTCGCGCACTTCGAGTCGAAGGAAGCGCTGCAGCTCGACGTGCTCAAAGAGGCCATCGACCGGTTCGCGCGCAAGGTGGTCGTCCCGGCGCTGGCAGCGCCGCGCGGGCGGGCTCGACTCGAGGCGCTGTTGGCCAACTACCTGGGCTGGCTCGAGACCTCGAGTGAGACGGGCGGCTGCATCTTCATGTCGCTCTCGCACGAGTTCGACGACCGGCCCGGTCCGGTGCGAGACCTGCTGGCGCAGAGCCAGCGCGATTGGATTTCCACCATCGCCCGCGTCGTGCAAGGCGCCATCGACGAAGGTCACCTGTCGTCCACGCTCGACCCTCGGCAGCTCGCCTTCGAACTCGAAGGCCTGGGCATGGCCTTTCGCCACCACACCAACCTGTTGGGCGACCAGAAGGCCGGCAAGCTCGTCAAGAGCGGCTTCGAGCGGCTGCTGGCCCACGCCCGGCCCTGACGCACTCACCCTGGAGGCCACACCCATGACCGCGACCTCACTTCGTCCAACAAAAAGAACGACCGGTCGGTCGCTCGTCGTTCCTCGGTGGCTGCGCTCGAGCGTGCGCCTGGCCGACGTGGTGGCGCCTGCCTGGACCGCGCAGGCAGTGCGGCGGCTCTACTTCCGCCCGCCGCGCTTCCAGCCGTCGAAGGCCGAGCGAGAAGTCCTCGCGCAGGGGACCCCCTTCGTGTCTGGCCAGGGTGAGACGCAGGTGGTGGGGCGCACCTTCGGACAGGGCCCGGCGGTGCTGCTGCTGCACGGCTGGGGTGGGCAGATGGGGCAGCTGACGGCGTTCGTCGAGCCGCTCACGCGGCGCGGGCGGCGGGCGGTGTTGGTGGACTGGCCGGCGCATGGGCAGTCCGCGGGGAACGCGACGTCGCTGCCTCGGGTCGCGCGCGCGCTGCTCGAGCTCCAGGCCGTCGTCGGGGGCTTCGACGCGGTGGTGGCGCACAGCTTCGGGGCGCCGGCCGTCCTCGCCGCCATGGCGCGAGGCGCTTCCTGGCGGCGGCTGGCCCTGCTCGCGCCGGTCTCCCTGTTGTCCCGCTACTTCGACCGCTTCAGCGAAGCGTTCGGACTGTCGCCGGAGGCCAAGGCGCGCTTCGTCGCGGCGTCGGAGCAGTGGCTCGGCGAGCCGGTGGCGTCCTTCGAGCCGCTTGCGCTCGCGCCGAAGTTCACGACGCCGCTGCTCGCGGTGCACAGCACCGAGGACGAAGAGGCGCCGCTCGAGGACACCCGGGCGCTGGTGGAGCGATGGCCCGGCGCGCAGCTCGAGGCGGTGACAGGCCTGGGACACCGGCGGCTGCTCAAGGACGCGGCGGTGCTGCGGCGGGTCGTCGACTTCGTTGCCGAGCCGCAGCCGGGCGCGCCGGCGTGAGTGCCGGGCCAAGGCGCGGGCCGACGCGTTCAAGCACGTCGACACCGCGGAGAGCGGTCGGCCCGTGGACGTGCTGCCCGCCGCGCCGTCAGGCGCTCGAGCGCGCAGGCCGCGGCGCTCCCGCGAAGTAGGAGCCCAACCCGAAGCGGCCGAAGGTGAAGGCGCCGCTCTGCCACGTCCAGCTGTCGCCGAGCTGTGCGACGAACTCGCGCAAGTCGCTCTCTGCGTGCATGCGCAGCGCAGACACGCAGCCGTCCCACGCCCCGGCCGCTGCGAGCGCAGGCGTGAACCACGTCAACCCGGCCCGCCGCGCGCGGTGCCCAGGGAGCAGCAGCGGCGCCAGGACGCTCGCCGCGAAGCCCGCCGGCGCCATGGACAGGAAGCGCAGCGGGTTGCGCACCATGCCTTCGGCCACGAAGACGCCGCTCGCCTGCGCGCAGACGCTGAGCAGCGCGCGCCGCGCCTGCGCGGGTGGAAAGTGGTGCAGCGTGTTGATGAGGGCGCAGGCCCGACCGCGGAGCAGCCCGTCGGGAGGCGCGAGGGCGTCCACCGGCTGGGCGACGAAGTCGATGGTGGGGCGGGCGCGTTGCTGGGCCTGCCAGGCGGTGACGCGCGGCTCGAGGTCCGTGAGGACGAAGCGCGGCAGCGCGACGCCTCGCCGCTCGAAGGCCGCCAAGAACGCCGCGGCGGACTCGCCGGTGCCGGCGCCCAGTTCGACGACTTCGGCGCTCCCGGTGCGCGCCAACCAGTCGGAGAACGGCTTCGTCAGCCCGTCCAATACCCCGGCCCACGACATGGCGCGGCCCAGCGACCAGATGAGCGTCTCGCGCAGCAGCGGAGGCGCCCAGGGCGCGTCGTTGAACTCGAAGAGCTGAAGCCGAGGCAAGCGCACCGCCCGGCCGTACCACGCGAGCGTGGGCCGCACCGGCCGACGCTCAAAGAAGGCGCCTGGCGCGCGTCCGAACAGGCAGGTGCGGCGCACTCGGCGAAGTCCAACCCCCAGGATTGAGGGCGCAGCGGGCCTCACGCTCGCGGTCTTCGAGCTGCTAAGGCGCGCGCGCCCATGAAGCCCAAGCCGCCCGTCGACGCGCAGACGCTGCGAGACGTCACCCAGGTGCTCGAGGCGCTCGCCGAGGAGCGTCTGCTGCTCGACAGCCTGGGCGAAGCCGAGCGCAAGCGGCTGCTCGAGGCGGCCGGGCGCGTTGCCCACCCGGAGACGGACCAGGTCCGCGTGATGACGCGGGCGCTGCGCAAGCGCCGCAAGAAGGAGCAGCTCCAGAGCGACCGCGAGGCGCGGGCGAGCACGGTCATTCGCGTGGCGAGGCAGGCGCCCGTCTTCGTGCCGCCCAGCCAGCAGCCGGCCCTCCCCGCGGGTGACGCGAAGGAAGGGCCCACGCTCAAGCGGCCGCGCAACTGCTACGTCTGCAAGGCCGAGTACACCCGCGTCCACTTCTTCTACGACGCGCTGTGCGTCAGCTGCGGCGACTTCAACTACCGCAAGCGCTTCCCCAAGGCGGACCTGTCTGGCTACCGCGCGCTCCTCACCGGCGGCCGCGTGAAGATCGGCTTCCAGGCGTCGCTATTGCTGCTGCGCGCCGGCGCGCACGTCATCGTCACCACGCGCTTTCCGTACGACGCGGCGGAGCGCTACGCGCGGGAGCCCGACTTCGACGCCTTCAAGGGCAGGCTCGAGTTGCACGGGCTGGACCTGCGCCACGCGCCGAGCGTCGAGGTGCTCGCGCGGCACCTGTGCGAGACGCACCCGTCTCTCGACATTCTCATCAACAACGCGGCGCAGACGGTGCGGCGGCCGCCGGGCTTTTACGGGCACCTGCTGCCGTCGGAGACGCGGCGCTGGCACGAGCTGTCACCGGCGCTGCGGCCGCTCCTCGAGGCGCACCGCGCGTGTGTGGCGCAGGTGTCTCCGAAAGAACTGCACGCCGGCCCTTCGACCGTCGACGCCCTCGCGTCGCCGAGTTGGCGCAGCGCCGACCCCGCGCTCGGCATTCACTCGTCGGCGGCGCTGTCGCTGCTGCCGTACGCCTTCGAAAACGAAGGCCAGCTCGAGGCGCTCTTCCCCCAAGGCAAGCTCGACGCGGACTTGCAGCAGGTGGACCTGCGCACGGTGAACTCGTGGCGGCTGACGCTCGGTGAAGTCGCCACCGCCGAGCTGCTCGAGGTGTACCTGGTCAACGCGGTCGCGCCCTTCATTCTGTGCGGGAAGCTCAAGCCGCTGTTGCTCAAGGACCGCAGCAAGCCCGGGCACATCGTCAACGTGTCGGCCATGGAAGGGGTCTTCAGCCGCGGGACGAAGACGGACAAACACCCGCACACCAACATGGCGAAGGCGGCGCTCAACATGCTGACGCTCACGAGCGCGCCGGACTACGCGAAGAGCGGCCTGTACATGAACGCGGTGGACACCGGCTGGGTGACGGACGAAGACCCAGCGCACCACGCCGAGCGCAAGGTCAGCGAGCTCGACTTTCAGCCGCCGCTCGACATCGTCGACGGCGCGGCGCGGGTGGTGGACCCGGTGTTCAACGCCGTGGCCACCGGAGAGCTGCCGTTCGGCAAGTTCTTGAAGGACTACAAGCAGTCGTCGTGGTGACGGCCGGCGGCGGTGTCCCGTACCGCGGGACGCAGGCTACCGAATCGGGTCCACCACTCCCGCGGCCGGCGTGTTGTACCCAAAGATGGCCGAGTTGAAGAAGTAGCGGAGGTTCACCAGCGTGCTCGCGCGCGTCGCCGAGTAGCCCGTGTCCAACAAGCCAATCACCAAGCTGTCGAAGCGCACGATGGGGCGATTGCCGAAGACGTAGCCCTGCGCCCGCGGGGTCGCCGTGGTTCCCTGAGCGTTGTGCGCGAAGCTGAAGAGCTCCCCCGTGGCCGTGCTGACGAAGATGCCGTCGGCGTCGACCTGAATGCCGCGGTTGTCCGTCGCGAGCATCGACGGGTTGAGCACCCGCGTGGGCGCCACGTTCGGGTTCGACCACACGGCCGGGTACACCAGCACGCCCGTCGTTCCCGCCCCGAGCGCGTTGTTCGAGGTGACGTACAGCTCCCCTCCGTAGACGGCCATTTGCGAAGTCTGGCCGAGCTGCGTCAGGTCGCCGGTCATCGGTGGAGCCAGCTCGCGCAGCGGCGCCACGTTGCCAGTCGCTCCGAGGCTGAAGACCTGAATCTTCGCGCGAGTGGTGGCCGTGGCGGCGTTGAGCACGAACAGCTCGTTGTTGGCGATGACGAGGCCGTTGGGGGCGATGAGGCCGGTGTTCGACCCGCTGACGGGCGGCACCGTCGGCGCGACGTTCGTGCCGCTGAGCAGGTGCGGGTTGTCGTAGCGGACGATTTGAATCGGCTGGCCAATCAGCGTGCGGCAGGCCACGTACAGCCGCGCCGGCGTCCCCGCGGTCTCAGGCAGCAGCGCGAGCCCCGACGGCCACGCACAGCTCGGCACGGTGAACTGGCGCTCCCGCGCGGTGGGCGTCGTCATGTGCGTGCGGAACACCTGCACCACGCCGCCGTTCCCGCTGATGTAGATGTCGTGGTCCACGTTCACCGCGACCGAAGCGTCGAGCGTGGTGCCGGCGTCATTCGTCACCCGCAGCGTCAGCACGCTGTCCTGGGTGAAGGGACCGCGGACGAAGGGGGCGCCGGCGTCGACCAGCACGCCGTCCACTCGGCCCGCGCCATTCGAGAAGACCGGCAGGAACTCCGCGCTCGCGCCGTGCGAGACGCGGAAGCTGACACCGCCGTCGCCGCTCGGGAGGGGACGGCCGGTGAACGACGACACCACCGGCGCCGGAGCGGCGGTGACGGTCGCAGTCTGCGTGACGCTCGCGCCTGCAGGGTTGGTGACGGTGAGCGTGTACGTACGCGTCGCGGGCACCACGGCGGAGCGCATGAAGGGGCTGGTGACCGCGCCGACGCCGTTGTCGATGGTGCCCGTCCCGCTGAACGTGCCCGAGAGAATGGTGCTCGTCCCGGCCGTCACCAACGAAGGCGCCGCGGTGAAGCTGGTGATGGTGGGCGCGGCGTGCGCGGTGACCGTCACGTCGCGGGTGACGGGCGTGCCGAGTGAGTTGGTCACGGTGAGCGTGTACGTGACGGGGCCGGGGCTCGTCAGCGCGGGCGGCCGAACCGCGGTACCGCTCGTCACCGCGCCGGTGAAGCCGGAGATGGTCGCCATTCCTCCCGAGAAGGCCGCGGTGAGCGTGGGCTGCGTCCCCACGGTGATGTTCGCCGGCATGGCCGCGAAGGACGTGATGGTCGGCAGCGGCACCACGGTCACGTTGACGCTGCGGCTCACCGAGTCCATGGCCGCGTTCGTCACCGTCAGCGTGAAGGTCTGCGACGTCATCAGCGGCACCGTCGGCGTCGACGTGCCCGACATGAGCTGCCCGATGCCGTTGACGAACCCCGTGCCGCCGCTGAAGACACCCGACACCGTCGCCTGCTGGCCCGCCGACAGCGACGTCGGCGTTACCGAGAAGCTGGTGACGACCGGCGCGTCGACGACGGTGATGGTCACCGTGGCCGTCGCAGGAAGGCCGACTGACCCCGTCACGGTCAGCGTGAAGGTCGTGTCCTGGCTCAGCGGGCCGGTGGAGACGCTGCCACCGCTCATGGGAGCAGTCAGGCCTCCGCTGAGCGTGGCCGTGCCGTCGGCGTACGTCATCGACAGCGTCGTCGCGGTGCCGCGGGTAACGGTCGTCTTTTGAGCGGTGAAGGCGGTGATGCTCGCGGGTGCTTGGACTTGCACACGTGCCGTCGCGGTCGCCGTGTCGCCGGCGGGGTTCGTCACCGTCAGGGTGTACGTCGTCGTCGCGGACAGCGCGCCGGTGCTCACGGGAACGCCGGACGTCACCGCGCCGACGTTCGGCGTCACCTGGCCCGTGCCGCCGTCGAAGTGCGCGAGCAGGGTGCTGGTCTGGCCAGCCTGAATCACGCCCGCGTCGGCTTCGAAGCTGCCGATGAAGGCCGGCTCGACGGCGCGGACGGTGAGGCTCGAAGTCACCAGGGCGCCGCTCGGGCTGGTGACGGTGAGCGTGAACGTCGTGTCCGCCGTGAGGGCGGCCGTCTCCACGGCGCTGCCGCTGACGATGGGCCCGGTGAGGCCGGTGATGGTCGCGGTGCCGTTGGCGAAGACGGGTGTGAGGTCGACCGACTGGCCGCGCGTCACCGTGCTGCGCGACGCCGTGAAGCTGGTGATGGTCGGCGCCGGCGAGCCTGCGTCCTCCGTCCCACCGCCCGCGCCTGCCGAGCCGCCCACGCCGGCCGAACCGCCCACGCCC
>JALHOS010000106.1 GCA_022842905.1 Myxococcaceae bacterium
GGGCGCGACGAGCTGCGGTCCGTGCACGCCGGGCACCTTCGCGGCCGATGCGGGGAGCGCCTCCTGCCAAGCCTGCGCCGGAGGCTCGTTCGCGGCCGACGCGGGCGCGCTGGCTTGTCTGAGCTGCGCTGCGGGCACGGCGGCGCTGCCCGGCATGAACGTGTGTACGAGCTGCATGGCCGGCACGTCGTCCGACGCGGGCGCCGCCGTGTGTGTCGCGTGCAGCCCAGGCACCTTCGCGATGGATGCGGGCGGCGCCTGCACCGCCTGTCCGCCGGGGACGACGTCGCTCGCTGGGAGCAACGCCTGTGTCGCGTGCTCTGCCGGGACGTTCGCGGCATCCGCCGGCGCCATGGCCTGCGCGGTGTGCCCGGGCGGGACGTTCTCTGCCAACGGCGCGACGGCGTGCCTGCGCTGTGCCCCGGGAACGTTCTCGTTGCCTGGCTCGGTCAGCTGCTCGGAGTGCCCGAGCGGAACGTCCAGTGACGGCGGCACGGCCAGCTGCGCGGCCTGCGCCCCTGGCTTCGTCGCCGCCGACGCGGGCTCCGCCGAGTGTCAGCGCTGCGCCGCGGGGACCTTCGCCCAAGGGAACGTGTGCGCGCCGTGCCCCTTCGGGACGTTCGCGCGTGACGGCGGCGCGAGCGGCTGCACCGCCTGCCCAAGCTGTGACGACGGGAACGTGTGCACGACGGACAGCTGTGAGGCGACGCGCGGCTGCAGCAACACGCCGATCGCCGGTTGCTCCGGGACGGGGGGAGGTGGCGGCGCCGGCGGGAGCGCGGGAGCCGGCGGAATGGGTGGCGCGGGTGGCGCTGGTGGTGGCGTCGCCGGCTCGGGCGGAGACACGGCCGGTTCAGGTGGCGGCATGGCCGGAGCTGGCGGCAGCCCGAACATGAACGGGTGCGGGTGTGGCAGCGCTCCCGGCGCAATCGCCGCGCTCCTCGCGCTGCTGGTCCACAGCCGACGTCGCCGTCGGGCGGCCCTTCCCGCTGAGCCGAGGCGCTCGTAGCCGCTCGTCGGGCGGGCAGGCGCCGGAGCGTGTGACCTCGAGCCGCCAAGACGGCGACGGACCGTCGACGGGGGGACCTCGAACGGCTGGCCAGCGCCTGCACCTCGCCCGACCGGACTTCGCGGGGGCGCCGCGCTGATCGTCAGCCCAGCCGCTCCATGAAGTACTCGGACAGGCGCGTGCGGCACTCCGGCAGGAACACGTTGTCCATGAAGCGGCGCTCGCCCTCTTCGCGCGTCATCGGGCGGGGGCCGTGGTTGCGACCCTGCTCGCTCTTCAGCAGCCGCTCGTAGAGGCCGTTGGCCAGCATGCCCACCAGCTTCAGCTCCTCGGTGTCGAGCGCCTTGACCGACGCCGGCGTGCCGGGTGCCCAGTTCGCCCCTGCCTTCATCTCCGTGGCGAGCTCCGCGACCGCGTCGAAGCGCCGGACCGCGTCGCTGACGAGCGACTGGGTGAACTCCGCGAAGGCTGGCTTGAAGACCTGCTCGTCGAAGTGCTGCTCGATCTCGTCGCGCGACTTCACGCCGGTCCCGCGGCTCAGCGGACTCGTCTTGGCCCAGTCGGCCAGCATCGCGCTCCGCCGGTTGGCGAAGTCGAGGACCTGCTGCTGCTCGCTGCGCGTCAGCTTGGTGACCTCGGGCGGCGCGCCGGCAGGCCACGCGGCGGCGCCCTTGGCCTGCTCCGCGGTCAGGACCATGTTGCCAACGCGCTCGGCGATCTTCTTCACGTCTGCTTCCGACAGCTCGCGCGGCGACAACACCGGCCCCGACGGCTTCTTGGCCGCTTCGAAGCTGCTCGGCGCCCCCCCCACGCCAGGGTTGGTCGCCGGGGCCGTGGCCGGGGCGCTCGCGGCGGGCGTCGTCGTGGTTCGGGAGCTGGTGGGCCACCAGGAGAGGAGACGATCGCGGAGGGTAGTGAGGGTGGTCATGTGGGCTCCAGTGAGGGCTGACAGCACCATTCTCCCCACATTGTTTCTGACGGTTCAGCCCACCTTTGCCAGGGTGCGTTACAGGCCCCGGCACGCTCTCAAGCCTCGAGAATTGTGGGGCGACGATCGCTTACGCCGTCTCGTCCGGGCCCGGCGGGTGCGAGCGGATGCCCCAGATGTTCTTGGCGTACTCGGAGATGGTCCGGTCGCTCGAGAAGAAGCCGGTGCGCGCCACGTTGAGGATCGCCGAGCGTGTCCACGCCGCGGGGTCGGCGTACTTGGCGGCGACCTCGTCGTGGGCGCGGCAGTAGTCGGCGAAGTCGGCGAGGACCAGGTAGCGATCGTCGTCGAGCAGCGACTTCACCAGCGGCTTGAAGAGATCGCGGTCTTCCGGCGAGAAGAAGCCCGACGCGACGAGCTCGAGCACCTCGGCCAGGTGCTCGTCTTTGTCAGCGACGTCCTGCCCGCGGTACCCGGCCTTCTTCTGCTGGGCGACCTCTTCGGCGGTCAGCCCGAACAGGAAGAAGTTCTCGGCGCCCACCGCGTCGCGGATCTCGATGTTGGCGCCGTCGAGCGTGCCGACGGTGAGCGCGCCGTTCATCGCGAACTTCATGTTGCCGGTGCCTGACGCCTCCATGCCGGCGGTGCTGATCTGCTCGCTCACGTCGGTGGCGGGGATGATCCGCTCCGCCAACGACACGCGGTAGTTCGGAATGAAGGCGACGCGCAGGCCCAGCTTCGACGCTTCGGAGTTCACTACCTCGCTGATGCCGGTGATGAGCCGAATGATGAGCTTCGCCGTCTTGTAGCCGGGGGCCGCCTTGGCGCCGAAGAGGAAGGCCCGCGGGTGCTTGAGCAGCGCCGGGTTCTCTCGGGCCCGCACCCAGAGCGAGACGATGTGCAGGGCGTTGAGCAGCTGCCGCTTGTATTCGTGGAGCCGCTTGATCTGCACGTCGAAGATCGCGCTCGGATCCAGGTCTAGCCACATCAGGTCGCGCAGGAACTGGCTGAGCGCCACCTTGTTGGCCTGCTTGGCGTGGCGAAACGCCTCGACGAACGCCGGGTCGTCCACGAAGCGCTCGAGCTCTCGCAGCCGGTCCAGCTCGGTGATCCACTTCGGACCGATGCTGTCGGTGATCAGCCGGGCGAGCTTGGGGTTGCAGGACAACAACCAGCGCCGCGGCGTGACGCCGTTCGTCTTGTTGTTGAAGCGCTCGGGGTACATCTGCGCGAAGTCGGACAGCACGTCTTCGCGAAGCAGCTTGCTGTGCAGCTCGGCCACGCCGTTGACGCTGTGGCTGCCCACCACCGCCAGGTAGGCCATGCGCACCTGCTTCTCGCGCCCCTCTTCGATCAACGACATGGCGCCCTGGCGGGCCTCGTCTCGCGGCCAGCGGATCTGCACCTGGCGCAGGTGCCGCAGGTTGATGTCGTAGATGAGCTGCAGGTGCCGCGGCAGCAGCCGTTCGAACAGCGGCACGGGCCACTTTTCGAGCGCCTCCGGCAAGAGCGTGTGGTTCGTGTACCCGAACGTCTGCTGGGTGATCGTCCACGCTTCGTCCCAGTGCAGGCCCTTCTCGTCGATCAGCACGCGCATCAGCTCCGCCACCGCGATCGCCGGGTGCGTGTCGTTGAGCTGGATCGCGACCTTCTTGGGGAACGCGTAGAAGCCCGAGTGCGTCTTGAGGTACCGCCGAATGATGTCGGCGATGCTGCAGGCCACGAAGAAGTACTCCTGCTTGAGCCGCAGCTCCTTGCCCGCCTGGTTCTGATCGTTCGGGTACAGCACCTTGGAGATGACTTCGCTGTCGTTCTTCTCGACGACGCTGCGCTCGTAGTCGCCGTCGTTGAACAGCGCGAAGTCGAACTCCGCCGACGCGCGCGCCTGCCACAGCCGCAGCGTGTTCACCGTCTGCCCGCCAAAGCCGGCGATCGGCGTGTCCCACGGCACCCCCAGCACCGTCTTGCCGCCCACCCACTTGGACTGCGGGCGACCGTCGGCGCCGGGCAGCGTCTCGACGTGGCCGTAGAAGCGCACCGGGACGATGCGGTCCGGCCGGACGATCTCCCACGGGTTGCCGAACTTCATCCACTCGTCGGCGCGCTCGACCTGGTAGCCGTTGATGATCTCCTGCGTGAAGATCCCGAACTCGTAGCGAATGCCGTAGCCAATGCCGGGCATGTGCAGCGCCGCCAGACTGTCGAGGAAACACGCGGCCAGTCGCCCCAGGCCGCCGTTGCCCAGGCCCGCGTCCGGCTCCATCTCGAGCAGCGTGGTCAGGTCGATGCCGAGCGTGCGCAGCGCGTCGCGGCACTGCTCCCACAGCCCCATGTTGATGAGGTTGTTCCCCAGCGCTCGCCCGAGCAGGTACTCGGCGCTCAGGTAGTACGCGCGCTTGGCGTCCTGTTGGTAGTAGCGCCGCGCCGTGCGCACCCACGACTTGGCCAGCCGATCGCGCACGCTCAGCGCGAGCGCGGTGTAGCGATCCCACGCGCTGGCCGAATCGAAGTTCTTCCCCCGCGTGTACTCGACGTGATCGACGAACGCGCGGTCGAGCGGCGGGAGCGCGTGGTTGGGTGAAGCGCTGGTGTCGGGCGGCGGTGGCATGAGACCTCGGGTGGGGGAAGGGGAGTCGGCTGGTCGGTCAAGGCGACGCGGCGGCGTTCGACGCGGCGCCGTCGAGCTGCGCGAGGACGGGGGCGATCGCCTCGCGGAAGGAAGGCAGCAGCGCGGCCGGCAGCGGGTCGGCGCGCGGCATGTTCTGGCTCAGCGGGTTGACCCAGTGGCCTCCGCGCTTCATGCCGAAGTGCAGGTGCGGCCCCGTCGACAGGCCGGTGTTGCCCGAGTCACCGAGGATCGTTTTCTGCGCCACCTTCTGGCCCGCCTTCACGTGGATCTTCGAGAGGTGGAGGTAACAGGTCTCGAGCGACAGCACGTGCTTGACGCACACCATGTTACCGCCGCCCGCATCCCAGCCCGCGCGCGTCACCGCGCCGTCCGCCACCGCCCACACCGGCGTGCCTACCGGCGTCCCGTAGTCGATGCCGTTGTGCGCGCCGAACTGGTTGATGATGGGGTGGAAGCGCGGGCCGAAGCCGCTCGTCACCTGCGCGAACTTGAGCGGGCTCTTGAGGAACGTCTTCCGCGCGGAGCTGCCGTCTTCCAGGAAGTAGCTCGAGCTCGAGTCGGGCAGGACGAAGTGGAAGCTGCGCTTGGTGCCGACCGACGAGCCCACGTACTCCGCCCCGAGCACCCGCCCGTATTCGATGACGCGGCCCTTGTGCAGCACCTTCTCCACCACCGCGCGCATGCGATCGCCCTTCTGCACGTCACGGTAGAAGTCCACGTCCCAGGCGAACACGTCGGCCAGGGTGATCGCCACGTCGGGCTTCTCGCCGGCCTTCAGCGCCGCGTCCCAGACCGACGACTCGACCGTCAGCTCGACCAGGTCGGTGCGCTCGGTCCGCGCGACGTCGCGTTTGACCGCGCGCAGGCCGGCGCCGTCTCGGCTCACCGCCCACTCCGTCAGCAGGCTGCGGCGGTAGTCGAGGCTCACGAGCCCTTCGCCTTCGAACACCGCGCGGAGCTGGTCACCGGTGCGCGCCTTCTTGAAGTCGAAGCCAGCCGCCTTCAGCGCCGCCTGCACCTGCGTGTTGGCTGCATCGTCCAAGCCGGTGCGGGTCAGCGCCTTGCCCACGGTCTCGTCTCGCTCGAGGCGGCGGTTCTTCACCGTCACCGACGAGCTGGACAGCGCCACGGCGAGGACGGCGGCGAAGACGGCGGACATGAGCGGCCGTGAGTGTACCAGCGCTGGCTACAGGTCGACCTTCTTCTCCACCATGGTCTGCCCGTCGTGCCGCATGAGCAGCCCCTTGCCGTCCACCTTGGTGACGATGCCCACCGGCCGCCGCCACAGCGACGCCAGGTTCTTCAGCGTGTGCCGGGCGTAGTTGGGGTCCAGGTCCACGCCCTCGTGCTTGTGGGCGAGCAGCAGCTCGCCGCGGTTCTCGTAGTTCGCGTCGATGATGTCGATGACCGGCTGGCCGAAGTTCGTCAGCTGCTGCAGCAGCTTGTTCTTCACCTTCTTGAACTCGCGGCTGGCGATCTCCCACTGGTTCTTCTTGTCGTTGAAGTTGTACGTGAAGAGCTTCTGCTCGACCGCGAACTCCTGCGTCAGGAATTCGTCGATGAAGGTGATGTCGTTGTAGTGCTTGCGCACTTCGAAGATCTTCTGCCGGCCGTGGCCGAGCTGCTTGTCCCAGTTCCGCCGCGCGCGCAGATCGTCACACTCGTCCCAGTCTTTGCCGTAGCGGCCCTTGTTCCACCGGTCCTCGATGTCGCGGAACAGCTCGATGCCAACCTTGTACGGGTTGAGCTTGCCTTGTTGCATGGCCATGGTGCCGCTGTGGTGGTCCGCGTAGTCGACGATCTCGTGATCGCGCAACGCGCGCGTCGTCATGATCGTGCTGTGCCAGTAGCTGGCCCAGCCTTCGTTCATGATCTTCGTCTGGCCTTGCGGCGCGAAGTAGTACGCCTCTTCGCGCACCACGTTGAGAATGTCGTGCTCCCAGTCCTCGAGCGGCGCGTGCTCGAGCAGGAACGCCAGCACGTCGCGCTGCGGTCGCTCGGGGAACTTCTTCTGCGCGTGCTTCTCGGTCTCGAGCTTCTTGCGCTGCTCCGCCAGGAAGTCGGCCGGGTTCACGTACGGCCGCATGTAGTCCTTGTCGACCTTGAAGCCTTCGGCGCGGACGTTCTCCTGTTCCTTGGCGCGCGCCGGGTCCGGGTTGCGCTTGATGTGCGGGGCGTGCTGGTCGATCAGGTTCTCGAGCGACAGGCACACGTCGATGAAGTCTTCGACCTTCTCCACGCCCTTCTTGTCGATCCACCGGCGCAGCCGAGTGGCGTGGTTCGCCATCTCGTCGACCATTTTCCGGTTGGTGTACTTGAAGCTGAAGTTGTTCTTGAAGAAGTCGTTGTGGCCGTAGACGTGCGCCATGACCAGCTTTTGGTCGACCTCGGCGTTCGCCTCGAGCAGGTACGCGAAGCACGGGTCGTTGTTGATGACGAGCTCGTAGATCTTCGACAGCCCGTACTCGGACGACTTCGCGAGCTGCTCGTACTCCATGCCCCAGCGCCAGTGGGGGTAGCGCGTCGGGAAGCCGCCGTACGCGGCGACCATGTTGAGCTCGTCGGTGGACAGGACTTCGAAGACCGTTTCGAAGAAGTCGAGCCCAAACGCGCGGGCGTACCCTTCGATCTCGATCTTCAGGTCCATCAGCCGCGGGGTGAGTGATTTGGGCATGTGGTCGGTCGCCTTCAGCGGCCCTTCCCGAGGAAGTCCTTGATGCTGCCGTAGATGCCGTCCTTGTCGGCGATCTCACTGAGCGCCACGCGCTCGTCGCCGCCCAGGTGTTCGCGCAGGTCCTTGATGAACTGGCCCGAGCCGTACGGCGACTCCACCTGCCCGTAGGCGAACTGGTTCACGTTGGCCAAGATGTCGCCCTTGAGCAGATCGATACAGCCGCGCGTGTCGTCGGCGCTCCAGTTGTCGCCGTCCGAGAAGTGAAACGGGTACACGTTCCAGCTGCTGATCGGGTAGTCGGCCTTGATGATGTCGCGGCACAGCTTGTACGCGCTGGAGATCATCGTGCCGCCGGACTCCCGCGTGTGGAAGAACGTGTCGCGGTCGACCTCTCGCGCCACCGCGTCGTGGATGATGTAGCGGGACTCGAGCCCCTTGTATTGGTGCCGCAGCCACGTATCGAGCCAGAAGCTCTCGATGCGCACGATCTCCTTCTGCTCGTCACCCATCGAGCCGGACACGTCCATCATGTAGAGGATGACGGCGTTCGTCTGAGGCAGGTTCTGGAGCTTGTACGTGCGGTACCGCCGGTCTTCCCGAATGGGGATGATGACCGGGTTGTCCGGGTTGTACGTGCCCATGGAGATCTGCCGCTTGAGCGCTTCACGGTACGTCCGCTTGAAGTGCTTGAGCGACTCCGGGCCGATCGAGTGCACGCCGGTGTACTTGATCTTCGTGGTGACGATCTTCTCGCTGCCCCGGTGTTCGATGTTGGGCAGCTGCAGCTCTTCACCCAAGATCTGCGCGAGCTCGTCGATCGCCACGTCCACTTCGAGCACGTGCTGACCTTCGTTCTCGCCGGCCTTTCCCTGGCCGTCGCCGGGCTGCTCTTGCCCTTGGCCCAGCGACTGGCCTTCTTCTCCGTCGCCTTGACCGACGCCACCTTGCTCGCGGGAGCCGAACTTGAAGCGCGGCACGTCGATGAACGGCACGGGAATGGAGATGAACTCCTTCCCTTTCTTGCCGATCATCTCGCCCTGCTGCACGTACTGCTTCAGGTTCTGCTTAATCTTCCCGCGGACGATCTGCTTGAAGCGGCTGTGGTCCTGGTCGATGCGGAGGGACACGCTTCACTCCTTGGCGTCGCCGCGCGCGAAGATGCTGGCCACGAAGTTGAGCACGTCCGTCGCCGACTCGTCGTCGTAGCCGAACGTCTTGATGAGCCGCGTCTTGACGACGTCGATCTTCTCCTGCGTCTCCTTGTCGACCACGCTGCTCACCAGCGTCTTGAGCTTGATGCTGTCCTTCTGGTCTTCGAACAGTTTGAGCTCGAGCGCCTTCTGCAGCCGCTCGTTCGTGCGCCAGTTGAAGGACTTGCCTTCGATCGCCAGCGCGCCGATGTAGTTCATGATCTCCCGGCGGAAGTCGTCCTTGCGGCTCTCGGGAATGTCGATCTTCTCTTCGATCGCCCGCATCAGCCGCTCGTCCGGCTCCTCGTACTGCCCGGTGTACTTGTTCTTGATCTTCTCCTTCTGCGTGTACGCCTTGACGTTGTCGATGTAGTTGCCGCACAGCTTGGCGATCGCCTCTTCGTCGGCGCTGATCGCCCGCTGCACCTCGTTCTTCACGATGTCTTCGTATTCCTGCTTCACCGAGTTGAGCAGCTCGCGGTACCGCTTGCGCACGTCCTCGCTGGCGATCAATGAGTGCGTCTTGAGCCCCGCTTCCAGCTCGTTCATCACCATGAACGGGTTGATGCTGTTCTCTGACTTGTCCGTCACCAGCGCGTTGCTGATCTTGTCCTGCACGAAGCGTGGGCTGATGCCTTCCAACCCCTCACGCGCGGCCTCCTTGCGCAGCTCCTTGATGTTGTCTTCGGTGAAGTTGGGCAGCGTCTTGCCGTTGTACAGCTTGAGCTTCTGCAGCACGGTGAGGTTGTGCTTCTTCGGCTCTTCGAGCCGCGTCATCACCGCCCACATCGCCGCCATCTCCAGCGTGTGCGGGGCAATGTGCTTCCCGCGGATCCGCTTGGAGTTGTATTCCTTTTCGTAGATCTTGATCTCCTCCGACAGCTTCGTGATGTACGGAATGTCGATCTTGATCGTGCGGTCGCGCAGCGCTTCCATGAACTCGTTGCTCTCGAGCTTCTTGAACTCGGGCTCGTTCGTGTGACCGATGATCACCTCGTCGATGTCGGTCTGCGGGAACTTCTTGGGCTTGATCTTGTGCTCCTGCGTCGCGCCGAGCAGGTCGTAGAGGAACGCCACGTCGAGCTTCAGCATCTCGACGAACTCGATCACCCCGCGGTTGGCGACGCAGAACTCGCCGTCGAAGTTGAAGGCCCGCGGGTCGGAGTCCGAGCCGAACTCGGCGATCTTCCGGTAGTTGATGTCGCCGGTCAGCTCCGTGCTGTCCTGGTTCTTCTCGTCCTTCGGCTGGAACGTGCCGATGCCGATGCGGTCCTTCTCGCTGAACACCAGGCGCTGCACCCGGACGTGGGCGTACACCTTGGTGAGGTCGCCGCCGTACTTGATCATGAGCTGCTGGAAGATGAACCGGCAGCTCGGGTTGAGCTCACCCAGATCGTTCGGCGCGTAGCCGGCCTCCGGCGGGCACAGCTCGGCCAGCACCCGGTTGCGCATGTCCCGCGGAATGAGCTTGAGCGGCTCTTCGTTCAGCGGCGACTTGATGCGGCCGTGCAGCGTCGAGCCGTCCGGCAGCGACGTCTTCTCTTCGAAGACCCACGAGAACGTGTACAGCGCGCCGTCGGGGGTGCGGGTGTACTCCTCGAGCCCTCGCTTGATGAGCCGGGCGATCGTCGACTTCGAGCTGCCGACCGGCCCGTGGAGCAGAATGACGCGCTTCTCCGCGCCGTAGCCCGCGGCCGCGGCCTTGAAGACGTTCACCAGCTTCATCAGCGGCACGTCGAGGCCGAACACGGCGTCGCGGCCTTGATTCTTTTCGTCGCTGAAGAAGTGGTAGCGGACCAGCTTCTTCTTGTTGTCGATGTACTCGGTCTTCCCGTGCGACAAGATCATGTCGTACACGCGCTGGTACGCGGTGCGCGTGACGCGGGGGTTCTTCTTCACCAGCTCCAGGTACTCGTCGAAGGACCCTTCCCAGTGGAGGGACGCGTATTCCTTGTGATCCTGGAGCGCCGCGATCTTCTGCGACCAGCTCGTCGTCGTCGTCATATCGGTGTTCCTCGCGCGTGGCGCTCGTGGAGACGTCGTCTTTTGGAGGGACGCCTCGTCGCGGGGTGGGACCGCTTACTGCCGAGGCCAAGCGACGACCATTCTAGGTGCGCGGCCCGTCGCGTCTAGCTGCCTGAACAGGCCCGAACGTCAGTCGGACACCCACACGCGGCGCAGATCGAACCAGGCCACGCTGGGCACGAGCCCGTGGACGCGGGTCTTCGCCAGGTCCAGCGGCTGGCGCGCGCTGAGGATGAGGACCGGCTGCAGCTCGAAGAGGCGGCGGTGGAGCTGCCGCTCGAGCGCGTGACGGCGGTCCTCATCGAGCTCCCCGTCGACGGCGTCGATCAGCCGATCGACCTCGCCGTCGGCCAGGCCCACGAAGTTCATGCCGCCGTCGCGCTCCGTCGAATGGAACGCGAAGCGCAGATCCGTCTGGGTGTCCGTCGTCGCCCAGAGCCTCGACACCGCGACGAAGTCCCTCGCGTCGATGCGCGGCGTCAGCGTGGCCGCTTCCACCGGCTCGGCCCTCAGCCGAACGCCCGCCTGCAGGGCCTGCTCTTGGTAGAGCGCGAGGAGCTTGACCAGTTGGGTCGCCTGGGCGGGGACGAGCACTGGCACGTCGAGCGCCTTCCCGTCGCGGTCGACCACCCCGTCGCCGTCGGAGTCGGTGAAGCCAGCGTCGGCCAGCAGCCCCTTCGCCCCGTCGAGGTCCACCGCGCCGTGCTGGAGCGTCGGCTCGCAGCTCGGGCCGCGCACGTAGAACGGACAGGTGGTCGGCGTGGCGAGGCCCAGGTCCACCAAGCGCGTGACGCTCACTGACGGGAAGAGCTTCGCCAGCGCCTGCCGCACCCGCACGTCGGCTGTCGCCCCCGACTGCCCGTTCCACGCGATGAAGGAGTACGCGTTGTCCTGCCCGCGCAGTCGCTGGTAGCCCCGCTGCGCCCAGGCGTGCTGTGAGCCTTCGAGCGCGCGCCAGTGTGAGGGGAGGACGGACGTCATGAGATCGAACTCGCCTTTTTCGAAGGCGGTCGCGGCGACGGCGTGGTCCTTCACGAAGCGAAAGACGATTCGGTCGAGCGGCGGCGTCCCGCCCCACCACGTGCCTGAACGCTCCAGCGTCAGCCGCTCACCGCGCTTCCACTCGACGAGCTTGAAGGGCCCGGTGCCGTTCGGCTTGTCCGCCAGCGCGGCCCAGTCTCCGCGGACGTCGCGCGCGGCGAAGATCGGCACCTGCGCGAGCTTGCGCAGCGAGTGGGGGCTCGCCGCCGCCCAGCTCAGCTCGACGACGCCGGCGTCGAGCGCCTGCCAGCGCAAGAGGCCCTTGAGCTCGGCCTTGAGTGAGCTCGTCGGCCGCTTGGGGCTCAGCACCTCGTCGAAGGTGGCCACGACGTCGTCGGCGCTCAGCGGCGTGCCGTCGTGGAAGCGTGCGTCCTCGCGCAGCTCGAAGCGAACGGTGCGCGAGTCGGCCGAGGCGGTCCAACTTCGGGCGAGGCCCGGCGTGACGGCCAGCGGCTCACCGTTCAGCTCGACCAGCGTCTCGTGCACCAGTCGGTGGGTCGTACGGAGCGCCCACACGGCGCGGAACGGGTCGGCGAGCGTGTTGAGCCCGGGTGGCTCGTTCGGCACGCGGACGACCAGGCTACCGCCGTCGCGAGGCGCGCTGCGCTCTGGCAGCGGCTGCCCGCTCAGCCATGCTTCAGACGGGGCTGACACCCCCGCGTCCGTGACGCTGCTGCGCTTGGTGCAACTTGTGGCGAGCGCCGTCGTCAGCGCGAGCGCCGCGACGTGGAAAAGCCTCACATCACGCCGGGAGGGACGATCATGCCCAGCACGCTCCTCGCGAAGTTCTCTTCGGGGAACGAACGCAGCGAGCCGTGTGGGTCGCGGAAGAACACCCGTCCCCCTTCGATCTTCTCGAGCGAGACCGCGTGGCGAACTCGGCGAGCTTCACCGTTCGGCCCAGGCTTGGCGGGGCCGGCGTCGAGGCTCAGGATCACCGCGCGGTTGACGTGCCGCTTGCTGTCGAAGCCGCGGAGCTTCGTGAGCGCCGCCTGGGCGTCGGCTTCCGTCGGGAACTGCTTGGACTCGTAGGTCACGCCGAACAGCTGGCTGGCCAGCTTCTGCTGCTCGTGCGCCCGGAGCCCCGGCCGCGTGACTCCCTTGGCGTTCACCGAGTCATTGGCGATCGGTCGGTAGGTCTCGGCGCCGTTGGCGTACTCCATGGCCGTCGCCTGGAAGAGCGATTCGGAGTGGGTCCGCCCGACGCGATCGGCGCGGGCGCTGTTGTAGAAGAACCGCTCGAGGTGCGTGGGGAGCGACAGCTTGTCTCCGCCCTTCATCGTCACGCTGCCCTTCGTCGCCAGCCCAGCGAGCAGCCGCGCGTACTCGGCGGGCGCCTCCGAGACGAGCTCGTATTGCAGGGAGGCGGTGGTGCACGTGCCCGCGCTGCCTTGGTCGATGGAGTTGGGGTTCGCCAGGTCGTGCAGCATGCCCGCGAGCAGCTTCTCGGCGGCTTGGTCGGCCACCATCACCGCGCTCAGCGGCTCCTTGGCGAGCACGGCCAGGTTGTCGATCAGCGTCCCGCCCTTGCTGTCCTTCGAGAGCAGCGCCTGCGGCGACTGTTCGACGATCGCCCCCAACCGCTCGAGGCCGATCTTGTCCTTGTCGGTCAGCCGCTCGATGACGGACGCGAGCTTCTGCTTCTGGTCGAGCGAGAGCGCGCGGAACGCGTCGGACGCGACGACGTTTGAGATGACGGCGCCCTCGGTGCCGCCCAGGCCTTGGCCCGCGGACCGCACCAGCGACTGCCGCAGCGCGGGCGGGAGGCTCTGCGTGCCCAGCAGGAGCTTCTCCAGGTGTGCGCCGGAGCGGCCGTTGGCCTTCGCTTCGGCGACCAGGCTCGAGGCAGCGCGCGGGCTCAGCAGCTTGTTGAGGTCGGCGATCGCCGCATCGAGCCGCTGTGGACGAACGGCGACGGGCTCACGCAGATAAGACGGGCGTTCGAGCTTCTGCGCGATTGCCGCCCGGAGTGCGTCTCGCGTCGCGGCGTCGCCGGACTCACCGGGTGCCATCTGCCGCGTGTCTCCGACCCCGTCGTCATAGATCCCGCCGCGCGTGTTGACGACCTGCTTGCCGTCCGGAGCCTGGGCGCTGTCATCGAACAGCGGGGGGCGTTTCAGGTCGCGCTGGAGGTCCGGCGGTAGCCGCTTGACGTCGTCGAGCTTGGGCTCGAACGGCTTCACGTCAACGTTCAGTGGCCGATTGAAGCGATCGCCGGGAATGAAGGTCATGGCACTTCATTGTCGCACGGCGTCGAAGGCCGTTGCCCCCGAAATTGCGGTGTGCCTTTGCACCCTTGCGCTAGCTTCGTCGCGTGGATGAACGGCTGGGCTCATACCGTCTGACGCGGCGCCTCGGCGCTGGCGGAATGGGAGAGGTCTTTCTCGCAACGCGAGAAGGCGAGAAGCGGACCTTCGTCGTCAAGCGGGTCCTTCCGAACCTCCTAGGCAATCCGAGGTTCCTGCGGCTCTTCTTGGACGAGATGCGCATAGCGGCGCGCCTCGATCACCCGAACATCGCGAAGATCATCGAGTTGGCGGAGGACCGCGGAAGCTGGTTCGTCGCGATGGAGTACGTTGACGGGTTGGACCTCCGCGAGCTGCTCAAGCGCCACAAGGAGCAGGGCGACCGAGTGCCCGTGGAGGTGGCCGTGCACATCGCTGCCGGCGTTGCCGCCGCGCTCGACTACGCCCACCAGACGCGCGATGCCCAAGGTCGGCTGCTGAAGATCGTCCATCGCGACGTGTCGCCGCACAACGTGCTGGTCGGACGCGACGGCGACGTGAAGCTGATCGACTTTGGCGTGGCGAAGGCGACCAACAAGCTCATTCATACCCAGGCGGGAATGCTCAAGGGCAAGTTCCCGTACATGTCGCCCGAGCAGTCGCATGGGAAGCCGGTCGACGCTCGGACCGACGTGTTCGCGCTGGGCATCGTGCTGTGGGAGACGCTCACGAACGCGTACCTTTTCCGTGGAAAGAGCGACGCCCAGACCGTCAAGCTGGTCCGCGCCGCGCAGGCGCCGGCTCCGTCGACGATTCGCAGCGACGTTCCGGCGGCGTTGGATGCGGTTGTCCTCAAGGCCCTTCGTCCCGAGCCGCGAGGCCGATTCCAGTCCGCAGAGGCGTTGCGTGAAGCGCTGGCCGCTGTCGCGCAGACGCTCCCCAAGCCGGACCTTCCTGCGTGGTTCGCCCGCTACGAGGACGCGGACATTCCCGGGCTCGCGTGGCTGCTCGACGACGAGGTCGACTCGGCTGACGGGAGCGACGTCTCGACCGGGCGCGGCGGTCGAACTCGCGACTTGGATTCGGCCCCGCAGTCCGCAGCGTCCGGCCCGTCCGTGGTCAACGTTGGAGAGAGCCCGCTGCTTCGCACCCAGGCCGAAAGACCTGCGGCACGGAGGACGACCACGCGGGAGGGGGCTCGACTCCTCGCCGCGCGCGTTGCGAGCGCGCCCACCAACCTCCCTACCCAGGCGACGAGTTTCGTCGGCCGGGTCGCGGAGCTCGCGGACCTCCAGCAGACGTTTCGGCAGGGCGTCCGGCTGCTCACGCTGCTCGGCGCGGGCGGAAGCGGCAAGACGCGCCTTGCGATTCAGTTCGCGGCCCAGCTCGTCTCGCACTTCCAGACGCCCAAGCCCGACGGGGAGCCACGAGGCGGCGTGTGGTTTGCCGATCTCACCAGTGCTCGTGATGTCGAAGGTCTCTGCGCGGCCGTCTCTGCGGCGATCGGAGTTCCGCTGGTTCCGGGCGACGCCGCTCGCCAACTCGGCCACGCGTTGGCGGCCCGCGGAGAGGTCCTGGTCGTGCTCGACAACTTCGAGCAGATCGTCGGAACGGCGACGAGCGTCGTACAGTCTTGGATGACTCACGCGCCAGAAGTGAGGTTCGTGGTCACGTCGCGCGAGCTGCTGCGCGTTCCCCACGAAGTCGTCTACGAGGTGCCCCCGCTGCGGGTTGGCGACGGTCGATCGAGCGGTGCCCGTTCGGAAGCCGTTCAGCTCTTCGTCGAGCGAGCGCGCACGGTGCGCCAGGGTTGGTCTCCGAGCGAAGCTGACCTGCTCTCAATCACCGAGCTGGTCAGCCGCCTCGAAGGCCTTCCTCTTGCGCTCGAGCTCGCGGCGGCTCGTATGGCGTTGCTCAGCCCGGCCCAGCTCGGAGCGCGGCTCGCCCGACGCCTCGACGTGCTGGGCGCCGGAAAGGCGTCCTCGTCCCACCAAGCGACGCTGCGCGGCACGCTCGACTGGTCATGGGAGCTCTTGCACCCGAGCGAAGCGCGCGCGCTGGCGCGACTGTCGGTCTTTCGAGGCGGGTTCACCGCCGAAGCCGCCGACGCCGTCGTCGGTAACCAGGACGGTCAGTCGGTCGATGCGATCGCGCAGCTCCGCGGGAAGTCGCTCGTGCGCAGCTACTTCGTGGGCGCAGACGAGCGTGAGGTGCGCTTCAGCCTCCTCGAGACGGTGCGTGAGTACGCAGCGGAGAAGCTCGGTTCCGGTGAGGCCCGGAGCGATGTCGAGCAGAGACACTCTGAGTACTTCGCCCGGTGGGCCGCAGTGGTCGGTCCAGAATCGGATCACAGCGTCGATGCGATCAACAGGCTCGCCATCGAGCGGCCAAACCTCGAGGCCGTCTTCGAGCGCGCGGTGGACCAGCGGCGCCCGATACTCGCGCTTGAGATGCTCACTGCCCTCGAGGGGCTGCTCACGGCGCGGGGGCCCTTCAATGTGTATCTGGAGCAAATTGAGCGCCTCATGCCGCTTCTGGCAGAGCGCAGCCGGGCTCAGGCGCGAGGACTGGAATTGCGTGCGCGCGCCCTCCGCTTCCGAGGCCGCGTCGACGATGCGGAACGAGATTTTCGCGTCGCGCGGGAACTCGCCACACAGCATGGCTTGGTGGACCTTGAGGGTCGAATCGAGGTCCAGCTTGGCACGATCGATCACCTGCGCGGGAACAAGCGTGGTGCAGAGCAGCGGCTCTTGCGCGCCGTCGAACTCCTCGCCGCGACCCACGATGACCGCTCCCGCGGCCGAGCGCTGAGCACGCTTGCGGTCGTCCAGTTCGAGGACGGCCGAGTCCGCGAGGGGCTTGCAACCTACAACGAAGCGATTGAGCTGCATCGCTCCGCAGGCGATCGACGGCATGAGGGCATCAGCCTTGCGAACCTCGGCGTCAGTCAGCAGGCCATCGGACTGCTCCCCCAGGCGCGCGTGAACTACGAGCTCGCGCTGTCGATTCACCGCGAATACGGCAATCGCCGAAGTGAAGGCATCTCGCACATCAACTTGGGCGATCTCCACCGCGAAATGGGTGAGCCCGCCATTGCGCTCATGCACTACGAGCAGGCGCTCGCGATCCTCGCCGACGTCGGCGCCCAGCGCTTCGTCGGAGGGTGCCTCGGCTCCCTCGGCGCGCTCCATCACGAACTGTGGAACCTCGACGAAGCGAAGAACGCCCTCGTCGACGCCGTCGCCGTGCTCGCCGAAGTCGGTGACAAGCGCAACCGCGGCACTGCGCTGGCCACGCTCGCCGCCGTCAGCGCCGCGCGAGATCGCCCCGAGCGCGCCGAGAAGTACCTGGCCGAGGCCGAAGAGCTGCTCCGCGCCGCCGGTGAGCCCGCAGCGCCCGACATCATCGACGCCTACCGCGCGCACCTCGAATGGGCGCGTTCCGTCTTCGGCGCGGCCGGTGAGGACGCCAGGGCGCTGCAGCAGCGCGCCACGAGGCGGATCGCTCGAGCCGAGGCCTCGGGGCCTCCCAACGCTGAGCACCCGTCGGGCACACCAGCCGCCGCGGCGGGCAGTGAGCACGTGCGCTCCGCCCTGCGTGCCTTCAAGAAGCTCGTCGCCAAGCTCGACGAGACGACGGCGTGAAGGGCGTCTGGCCTTTCGTCGTGCTCACCGCGGCGGTGCGCCTGGCCGTCTTCCCCTGGAACCAGAACGTCGCGGGCGACGCCGTCGCGCGGACCTGGCTCGCGCTCGACTGGGCCGCCGCGCCGCACTGGATGACGTCGTTCCAGGATCTCACCGCGCAGTTTGGACCGCTGCACCTCATGCTCGTCGGCGCAGCGAGCTGGCTCATTCCGGAGCCCATGCTCGTCGGCCGGCTCGTGAGCCTGGGGTTTGGCGTGGCGACGGTGCTGCCGCTGTACGCCCTCGCGGCGCGTCTGTCGGGTGAGAAGGGCGCCGCGGCGGCCGCGACGGCCTTCGCGGTCTGGGGCCTGCACGTGCAGGTGTCGACGACCGCGGCCAGCGAAGCCCTCTGTCTGTGGTGCGCCCTCCATGCCTGTGACGGTCTGGCGCGCTGGTTCGACGGCGGCGCTCGTCGCTGGCTGGGGTGGGCGGCGCTGTCGCTGAGCTTGGGCTGCGCCGTTCGCTACGATCTGTGGCTCTGGATTCCCCTGCTGACGGTGAGCGTCGCCCTGCGCCGAGGCGTCCGCTGGGCGGTCGTGTTCGGGGCCGGCGCCGCGTCGTTCCCGACGTTGTGGATGTTGGGCAACTGGCTCGCCGTGGGCGATCCGCTGGCGCCGCTCCGCTACATCGACGACTTCCACCGGCAGTGGGCGCAGGCGGAGCTCGCCGCGTGGGGCCCCGTTTGGTTTCGGTTGGGCACCGCGGCCTTCTGGCCGGCCTGCGCGCTGCTGTCCCTTTCCCCAGTGGCGGCGTGGTGGGGCGGCCGCGGGCTGTGGCGCGCGCTGCGGACGCGGCGTGAGTGGGCGTGGCTCGTCGCGCTGGTCGTCGTCCCGGCGGCGCTCTCGTCGCTTCGAGGCGCGGTGCTCACGTCCTTCGTCCCGCTCGCGCGCTTCACGGTGAAGGAGCTGGCGTTGCTCGTCGTGCTCGTGGGCCCGGGGGTCGAGCGCTCGCGGTGGGGACTCTGGGTGGCCGCGCTGTGGACCGTCGGCTGGGCGACGGCGTCCGTGACGCTGGGTGGGGCAGGGGAGCAGCTCGCGCCGCTGAGCGCCGTGTCGCGGAACCCGGCCCGACTGCACGCGACGCTGGCGGACCTTCGCACGCGCACCGCGAGTGCTGCGCAGGGCGTGCTCGTCTTGGACGCCGATCCGCGCGGCTACGACGAACTCCAGCTCAAAGCGTACGGCGGGCTCCCTCGGGAGCGCGTGGCCAACCTGCGCGCCAAGAACTTCGACTTGGTGTTGGCGGCGGGTGAGTGGCGGTGGCTCGTGAAGTTCGACGGCGGCAGCCTGCCGGTGGAGCCCACGCCTGAGGGCGACCTCGTCTTTCGAGGCGTGCGCTTCGTGCCCAGCCCCGCGACGCCGAACAGCCCGCGGGTCTACCTGCGCGCTCAGCCCTGAGGCGCGGGGCGGCGCGCGTCGAGCCACGCCTGAAGGATGATGGTCGCCGCCACCTGGTCCACCACACGTCGGCGCTTCTCACGGCTCAAGTCCGCTTCGAGCAGGACGCGCTCGGCGGAGACGGTCGTCAGGCGCTCGTCGCAGTAGTCCACCGGGAGCGCGAGCGTCGTCGCGGCGGCCTCGCCGAACTTGCGTGTCGCCACCGCCCGCGGCCCTTCACTGCCGTCCATGTTCAAAGGCAAGCCCAACACGAGCTGCGTCACGTCGTGTTCGCGGCAGACCGCGCCGAGTGCGTCGAGGTCCTTCTTCATGCTGGTGCGCTGGAGCGTCGAGTGGCCCTGCGCCGTCAGGTGCAGCTCGTCCGACAGCGCGAGCCCAATGGTCTTGGTTCCAAGGTCCAGCCCGAGCGCCCGCGTCATGCGTCCGGGGGTCCTACCGCGCCTGGGCGTGCGCCGCGAGCCAGTCGAAGACGGCGTCGTGCCGCTGCGCTTCGTGGCGCTGTTATCCGGGCCTACCGCGCCCCGGCGTGCGCCGCGAGCCAGTCGAAAACGACGTCGTGTCGCGGCGCTTCGTGGCGGGCCTGCGCTTCGGCGCGACGGGCCGCGGCGAAGTCGCCCTCGCGGAACAGGGCGAGCGCGAACCAAGCGAGGGGACGCCAGCGACTCGGCTGCGGCGCGAGGCAACGCGCTTGGTCGAAGGCATGGCGGGCGGCGCGGGGCATCTGTGGACGCGCCGAGAGGATCAGCTCTCCGTGGGCCTGCCACGCCAGCCAGTCGGACGGGTGGCGTCGCTCGACGGAGCTCAGCCGCGACAGCGCCGCGCCGGTGCGCCCCTGGAGCTGGAGCGCGCGCGCCAGGGTACGGGCGGGGTCCGGCGCGGGAGTGAGGCTCGTCGCGCGCCGGGCCGCGCACTCGGCGGACGCCCC
>JALHOS010000107.1 GCA_022842905.1 Myxococcaceae bacterium
TCAACCTGTCGCCCGGCTTCTTCGCCATGCAGGACCAGCTCAAGCGCGCCGCAGGTGAGGTCGTCACCGCCGCCGAAGCCCAGGACGCCGAAGCCATGGAGAAGGCGTTCGACCTCGTCATCAAGACCTGCATGGGCTGCCACAACGCCTTCACGCAGGCCGTCAAGGAAGCGCCCAAGCCGAAGGCGCCCTGAGCGCTCGTTTTTCTCTCATCGGTCCGCAGGGCTGCCTGACTCGGGCGCTGGCGGTGTCGGGGTGACGCGGACTTCGGGCTGACGGCCCGGGTTCACCGGCAGCAGCTGGCACTGGCCAAACGCACACCAGACCAGCGTCTGCGGGCCACACGGCAGGCCCGCGCCCCGGAAGCTCCGACCGTCGAAGGACCGTGCCAGGAGCGCCGCGTCGGCCGGAGGGCGCTGCAGCAGCGCCTCCGCCGGCTCCGTCACCGCCCCCGGCACGACCACCGCGGCGTCCAAGCTGACCGGCGCGCTCAGCACGAACGTGCAGCGGTCCGGCCCGACGCTCAAGACGAGGTCGACCCGCGGGCCGCTGATGTCCCGCACCAGCGCCGCGCCCGTCGAGCGGGTGGCGAAACCGAAGCGCCCCGCGGGCAGCTCCACCTGGAAGCGCCCATCCGGCCCTGCCGAGGCGGTCTGCGTCAGCCCGATGTCGCCTTGGGGGAGCACGGTGACGTCCGCTGCTTGGGGCCTGCCGTCGGGCCCCAGCACCAGGCCGTGCACCAGCGTGCCTGGCGCCAGCCGCAGCACGACGTCCTTGCCCGCCGCTGCCGTCACCTGGGCGCTCTGCGCGCCGCGGGTGGCCGTGATGACCGCCGGCTCGGAGTCCAGCAGGCGAAGCTCGAACGAGCCGTCGGCGCGGCTCTGGACCGCCGGCCCTTCCATGCTCACGCTCGTCACCGTCGCCCCCGCGACCGGTCCACGCTCACCCAGCACCACTCCGCGCAGCACCGCCAGCGGCGCGAGGGAAATGGTGCCCAGGTTGTCCCCCTTGTCTGGCACCTTGACGGTCTTCAGCTCGTACCCTTCGGCGCTGATCTCGAGCTCCGGCAAGACGGCAGGCACGGTGAAGCGCCCGTCGGCCGCGGTGAACGTGTGCCCCGACACCTCGAAGCGCTTGAGCGTCGCGCCGTCTTGGGCCAGCACGCGCCCCCGCATCTGCCGAGGCGTCGGAACGAGCAGGCGCAGGCCCTCGGCGGGCGCTCGGGCGGACACCTCCGGACCCGGGGCGCCGCCTTCGAGGTGTGAAGCCGCCAGCTTCACGGTCTTGCCGCGGGGCAGGCGCACCGCGAAGGAGCCCGGCTTGCCGTCGGCGGGCGTCGTCTCGACGCAGGGCACGCCGTCGCACACCGTGTAGCCCTCGGCGGGGCGCCCGGCCGAGTCCACGAAGGTCCCTTTGAGCAAGGCCTCACGCTGGAGCACCACCGCCTGCGTCGTCGTGCCGCTCGGCCCGACCACGACTCTGACGTTCGCCTCGGTCATGTCCTCGGCGGACACCCACAGCTCGACGTCTTGGCCACCGACGCCCAAGAAGCGCGCGCGGCCTTCGGCGTCCGTCGTCCGCGCGCTGAACCCCAGCTCCGCCGCCTCGCAGCGCACCTGGGCTTCGGTGACGGGCCGCCCGTCGTCGTCGCGCACCGTCACCTCGAGCGCGGCCCCCGGCGTCAGGGTGATGGTGGTCGGCGGCGCGCTCGCGACGAGCTGCGCCTGGGCTTTGCCGTGCTCGGGGTGCCACAGGCTCACCGTGAAGCGGCCCGCCTCGGGGACCTCCAGCGTGAAGGCGCCCTGCTCGTCGGTCGCGGTGCTGTTCCAGCCGCCCTGCGTCAGCGTCTGCTCCGACAGCTGCACGCGCACGTCTTGGAGCCGAGTCCCGGCGCCGGACACCACGACGCCGGCCAGCTCCAGCTGGCGCAGGAGCGTCACCTCCAGCTGGTTGGGGCCGGGCTTCAGGTCCACCCGTCGATTCAAGGGCCGCATGCTCTGCGCGTGGGCGAACAGCTCGTACTCACCTTCGGGCAGCGGCCCGAATTCGAAGCGCTGGTGCATGGGGCCCATGCGGTCGAACGTGGAGCTGCCGCTGCTCAGCGTCAGCTGCACGTGGGTGTCGCTCGCGTCGCCTTGGGCGTCGACGACCGTCACACTCAAGCTCGCCGACGCGCGCAGCTCGAGCGTCAACGTCTCTTGCTCTTCGTCGAGGTAGAGCGTGGTCGGCTCGGCGACCAGCTCTCCTGCGCGTGCTTCGACGAGCACCGAGTCGGTCCAGAGGTGATCGAACGTCGCCTGGCCCGCGCTCGTGCGCGTGGTGAGCCGGTGGCTGCGGCCGCGATCGTGGTCGTCGCTGGCCGCTGGGCCAACGTGCACCACCGCGTCGATCGGGCGCCCGGCGGAGCGCGTGGTGACGACGAGCTGCCGCTCGCGGCTCAGCACGGCGACCATGGCCGGAGAGTCGGTCGTGGTGGGCGGTTCATCGGCGCGCCCGGACACCAACGCGCTGCGGTAGCCCGGCGCTTCCACCCAGGCGTACAGCGCGCCGGGAGGCAGCGTGGCGGCGAACTTGCCGGCGCCGTCCGTCTTCCCGGTGCTCGTCGTGCCGAGCGCGACGTGGTGGAGCTGGACCTGGGCGCCTGGAAAGGGCGTCTCGTCTTCGCGGGTGACGAGCAGCTCGACGCGGCCGGGCTCGCGCAGCACCAGCAGGTACTGGGCGCCGCCGTCCTCGAGCGGCTCCGCTTCGGCCTCGTCGCCGTCCGCGAAGCGTGTCCCGTGGCTCGCCGCCAGGTGCACGGTCTGGCGCACGGCCTCGAAGCGGAACGCGCCGGCTTCGTCGGTCAGCTGCTCGGCCAGCGCTTCGTGTCGGTGCGCGACGAGCTGCGAGACGAAGCGCGTCACCGTGTTCTTGTCGAAGCAGGCGCCGACGTACGTGTCGCACACCTCGCAGACCTCGGACGGCCGCGCGGCGTGGTCCTCGAGCCACACCCGCGCTCCCGCCACCGGGCGGCCTCTCTCGTCCACCACGCGGCCGAAGACGTCCGACGGGGGTTGGGCTTCGGGCGTCACCGCGTCGTCCAGCGCGCCTGCGCTCGTGTCGCGCCGGTCCGTCGGACTTCGGAGCGCTCCAGCCGCTGTGTCCGAGCGGGGGCCGTCCGATTCCGGCGTACAGCCGCCGATGACCAGGCCCGCGACGACGACGGCCCCGGCGCCACAGAGCGCCAGCCAGACCCACGGGCTGCGGAGCGGCTGGCTCATGACGTCGTCGCGCGCTTCGACACCGCGGCGGGCTCCTTGGGTTCCCCCGCGCCCGCGCCGAGCTTCTGCAACAGGCGCTGCAGCTGGGCGGGCGTCAGGGGAAGGTGCTCGCTGACCCGTCCGTAGAGCTCGGCGGAAGACACCCAGGGCGTACCGCGGGCGGCCTGGAGCTCGGACAGGCAGCGCAGCACGACTCGCTCCGCGCGGGTCAGGCCGTCTCGCACGTCGGGTAGCTCACTCAGCATTTCCACGCCACCAGGCGGCAGGTCTTCGTCGCTTCGTCACACACGGCGTCGCGCTCCGCGTCTTTGCAGGGCCGCACCCTGCGCTTGATCGGCCGTGGCGTTTGCGTGCTCGACACGGGGTGCAGCACCGGCGTCGTGCGGTAGCTGCAGTCGGCGAAGGACCGGCAGGGCACGGGCTTCACCTCGAAGGGCACACAGGAGCCGGCGTCGCAGACGCAGGCCCAGCCAGACGTCTGCACCGGGCCTTGGCCGTAGGGGCCCGGAGCGCAGCCGCCGTCTGGGGCGGTCGTCGTCGAAAGGCACAGCACCAGTCCCAGCCACGGCGTCACGCCGCCATGGTACGCAACGGCGCTCATGGCCGCACGCCGCGCGAAGAAGAAGCCGCCACCGAACCTGCTGGCTCGGCGCGTGCGCCACGTCGTCGGGCTCGACGCGGCGCTGGTCATGGCTCGCCTCGAGCAGCGCGCCGACCAGGTCGTCGGGCTCTTCTCGCGGCTGCGCGATCGCGGGCCCTTCCTGGCGCTCACTCACAGCCTGGGGCCCACCTTGGGGTTCACCGAGCTGGCGGCGCTCGAGCCCGAGCTCCAGCTCGTCGTGCTCACGTTCTACGAAGCGCTCGCGCGGCTGCGCTGGTACCTGTCGTACACCGAAGACATGCCTGGCCAGCTGTCCGGCAACCTCGTCCGCCACCGCCGGTTCTTGGCCGCCGCCTACGCGAAGCTCCACGCTCAGCTGGGCGACGCCGCGCACGACGACGTGGAGCCGGAGATCGTCGACGCCGAGCCCGTCGAATGACGCGCTGCGTTTGAACGCGGCCGGCAGAAGGACTTTCCGCCTGGCAAGGGGGTCACTATGAAGCCGCCGCTGGTCCGGCAGTCCGTCGTGCCTTCGAGTCCCCACCCTCGCCTTTACGGAGCCACCGTTCCCATGCGTCAGCTGCGTGTCCTCGCCGTGTCCTCGTCGCTCGCCGTCGCCGGTTGTGCGACCACGTACAACGCGAAGTGGGAAGAGAAGCCGGTCGCCGCGCAGGCCGCTCAAGCAGCCCCGACGGACGAAGCGAAGGCGATGATCGCCGAAGGTGACGCGCTGTGGGCCGAGCGGGGTGACAAGGCCAAGCTGGTCGCGGCGCTGGCCAAGTGGGAAGGCGCCGCCGAGAAGGCGCCGGACGCGGAGCTGTTCGCCAAGCTGTCCCGCGGGCACTACCTGCTGGGCGACGGCTTCTACGCGCTCGAGAAGAACGACGAAGCGAAGGACGCGGAGTACCAGAAGGGCCTCGACTGGGCGACGAAGGCGCTCAAGCTCGCCGCGCCGGACTTCGCCAAGGCCATGGCCGAAGGGAAGAAGCACGCCGAGGCAATCGCGCTGGCGCCCAAGGAAGCGGTCCCGGGCATGTACTGGTTCGCGACCAACCTGGGGAAGTGGGCGGCGGGGAAGGGCTTCGCCACGCGGCTCAAGTACAAGGACGACATCAAGGCGACCATGGAGAAGGTCAAGGGGTACGACGAGCTGTACTTCTACGCCGCGCCCTGGCGCTACTTCGGCAGCTTCGAAGCGCTGACGGCGGGCATCGCCGGCGGCTCCCTCGACAAGTCCGAGACCAACTACAAGAAGTCGGTGGAGCTCGCGCCCAACTACCTGGCCACCAAGGTGCTCTGGGCCGAGTACCTGTGCACCAAGAAGCAGGACAAGGCGACCTTCAAGAAGCTGCTCGACGAGGTGCTCGCCGCCGACCCCAAGGTGGACCCGGCGATCGAGCCTGAGAACCGCATCGAGCAGGAGAAGGCCAAGCGGCTGCTCGCGCAGATCGACGACAAGTTCTGAACACGCCGGCCTGTCCTTCGTCATTCGGGTCACCACTGCCCTTTGGGGTCCACACCATGCGCCGACTCTTTCTGCTCGCGTCTTTCCTCGTCGCTGCTGCCGTCTCTGCTGGTGAGCCGGCCGCGGCCAGTCCCATCGCAGTGAAGCTGGCCACCGTGGCGCCCGAAGGCAGCCCCTGGGCGCTCGCGCTGCAGGCGTTCAAGGAGAAGGCCGAGGCGGCGGTGCCCGGCAAGCTCAAGGTGAAGCTCTTCGTCGGCGGCACCCTGGGCGACGAAAACGACACCGTGCTGGCCGTCAAGCGCGGGCAGATTCAGGCGGTGGGCGCGTCGACCGGCGCGCTCGCCAGCCAAGTGCCCGAGTTCAACGTGCTCGAGCTGCCGTACCTGTTCACCAGCTACGAGGAGGTCGACCACGTCCTGGCCAAGGTGATTCAGCAGGACATCGAGAAGCACTGCGCCGACCGCGGGCTCACGTTCGGCTTCTGGTCCGAGAACGGCTACCGCAGCTTCGGCGGCAAGTTCGCGGTGAAGACGCCGGACGATCTGAAGAACAAGAAGATGCGCAGCCAGGAGAACGCGATCCACCTGGGCATGTACAAGGCGTTCGGCGCGTCACCCATGCCGATCCCCACGACGGAGGCGCTGACGAGCCTGCAGACCGGCGCCGTCGACGGGTACGACCAGGCGCCGCTCTACCTGTTCGCGGCCAGCTGGCACACGGCGTCCACGCACTACTCGCTGACCAACCACATCTACCAACCGGCGGCGATCGTCTACAACAAGGCCGCCTGGGACAGCTGGCCGCAGGACGTGCGTGACGCCCTGACCGCGGCGGCGAAGGCCGTCGAAGCGGACCTGCGCGCCAAGGTCCGCGCGCTCAACCCCATTCTCGTCAAGAACCTGGAAGAGGCGGGGCTGACCGTCACGCGGCTGTCGAACGAGCAGCTCGCGCCGTTCGCGAAGATCGGCGCCCAGGCGCGCGCGACGTACATGGCCGACGCGTCGAAGTCCGAGAAGGCGCTGTACGCGAAGATCGAGAAGGGCCTCAAAGACCTGCGCGCCGGCAAAGCCAAGTAAGCGTGAGCGGCCCCGGCCCGTCGACAGGCCCGTCGTGGTACCGCGCCGAGCAGCGCTTCGTGGCGCTGGCCATGGCCGTCATGGGTGTCGTCGTGTTCCTCGACGTCGTGCACCGCGTCGCGTCGCGGCCCATGTCGGCGCTGACCAAGGCCGGCGTCTTCCTCGTGCTGTGGGGCTTCTCGTACGGCGCGCTGCGGCTGCGGGGCGTGTCCAAGACCGCGGCCTCGCTCGCGCCGCCGCAGTCCGTCGGCAAGTCGCTGGGCTTTTCGTTCGCGCTCACGCTGGGGCTCTACGCGTTCCTCTGGGCGTTCCTCACCGTGCTGCCCAACGGGCTGGTCTGGTCGCAGACGCTGGGCCTGGTGTTGATGTTGTGGGTCGGCGTGGTGGGCGCGAGCCTGGCGACGGCCGAGCGCCGGCACCTCGCGCTCGACTTGGGCAGCAAGCTGTGGCCCAAGCGCGCGCTCCCGTACGTGCAGGCCGTGGGCAACGTGGTGACGGCGGCGTTCTGCCTGGCGCTGGCGGCGCTCGCGGTGTGGTCGCTCAAGGACCACTGGAAGGACTGGCGAGACACCCAAGGCGCAGGTGGCGTGTTCGCCGCGCTGCCGATCCCCAAGTGGGCGGCGTACCTGGCGATCCCCACCGGCTTCTTGGCCATGGCGGTGCGCTTCTTCCTGCAGGCGCTCGACGGGGCGAAGAAGGGCACCGTCGAAGAGGACGACGCCATGCACCTGCTCGGCATGAAGCCGAACGGTGAGCCCGACTCTTCGGAGCGCCCGGGCCCATGACCACCTGGCTCGTCCTCGGGGTCGTCGCCGTGCTCATGCTGTTGGGCGCGCGGCTGTTCGTCGTCGTGGGCGTGGCGACCATGGCCTGCTTCGCGCTCGTCTTGGGTGAAGGGCTCGACCCCGACAAGCTGGTCCGCATCGTCAACAAGATGGAAGGGCTGACGACCAAGAACGTCTTCCTGTCCATTCCCATGTTCGTGGCTGCGGGCACGGTGATGACCCGCGGTGGCATGGCGCGGCGGCTCATTCGTATCGCGCAGGCGCTGGTGGGGTTCCTGCCCGGAGGGCTCGCGGTCGCGGCGATCGTCGCCTGCATGATCTTCGCGGCGATCTCGGGCAGCTCGCCGGTGACGCTCGTGGCCGTCGGCACCATCATGTTCCCCGCGCTGGTCGACGCGAAGTATCCGCGGGACGCCGGCATGGGCCTGCTCATGACCGCAGGCTCGCTCGGCTGCCTGCTCCCGCCGAGCATCGCCATGCTGATCTACGCGATCAGCGTGTCGGGCAGCGCGGCGGTGGATCCGGCGGATCTGTTCCTCGCGGGCTCGGTGCCGGCGCTGGGCATCAGCGGGCTGCTCGCCGTCTACGCCATGTGGACCGGCGCCAAGGCCGGTACGCCGCGGCAGCCGTTCTCGCTCAAGGAGCTCTTCGACGCCGCGCGGCTGGGTGGGTTCGCGCTGGCGCTGCCCTTCATCGTCGTCGGAGGCATCTACACCGGGCAGTTCACCCCGACCGAAGCCGGCGCCGTGGCGTTCGTCTACGCCGTCGTCGTCTGCACGTTGGTCCACCGGGAGATGTCGGTGACGTCCCTGTTCGACGCGCTGGCCGAGAGCGCGGTGCTGGTCGGCAGCTTGATCCTGATCGTCGTGCTCGCGTTCGGGCTCAACGACTTTTTGGCCGAAGTCGAAGCGGCGCAGCGCATGGGCCAGTGGCTGCGCGCAGCGGGGCTCTCGCCGTTCGGCTTCCTGGCGGTGGTCAACGTGGCGCTCATCGTCATCGGCGCGCTCATGGACAGCGTCAGCGCGACGCTCGTCTTCGCGCCTCTGCTCGCGCCGATCGCCATCGAGGTCTACGGCATCGACCCGGTGCACTTCGGCGTCGTCTTCGTCGTCAACATGGAGATCGGCTACCTGGCGCCGCCCGTCGCCACCAACCTCTTCGTCGGCGCGGCGATCTTCAAGGAGCCCTTCGGCCGCGTCGCTCGCGCGGTGCTGCCGACGTTGGCCATCGTCACCGTCGCCCTCGTCGTCCTCATGTACGTGCCCACGCTGTCCAAGGGGCTGCTCAACTTGAAGCGCGGCCAGCCGGTGGTCGAAGCGTTCCCGTGGGAAGGCAAGGTCCGCGCGGCCGTCGCCCCGCCGCCGCAGCCGGGCGGCTCGGTGCCCAGCGCCGTGAAGAAGCCGCTGACCATGGAAGAGCTGCTCCGGCAGGCAGACCAGGCGCTCGATGCCGGCGTGCCCGACGCGCCCGGCCCCAAGCGCATGAAGACCATGGAAGAGCTCATGCGCGAGGCCGACGAGCAGCTCGCGGCCGACGCCGGACCTGCCGCGCTCCCTTGAAGGAGCGCTCAGGGATTCTGCGGGGCCTCGCGGGGCACGTAGACGAAGAAGGTCGTCCCTTCACCGACGCGGCTGTGCACTTCGATGCGGCCGCCCAGCGTCTGCACCACCATGGCGCAGACCGACAGCCCCAGCCCGGTCCCCACGCCGACGGGCTTGGTCGTGAAGAACGGCTCGAAGATGCGGCGCAGGTGCTGCTCGGGAATGCCGCAGCCGGAGTCGGAGATCTCCAGCACGGCCTCGGCGCCTTCGACGCGCGTCGTCACCCGCATCGTGTGGCGGCGCGGGCTGTCCACCTTCTTCGTGTCGAGCGCCTGCAGCGCGTTCACCACCAGGTTCAGCACGACCTGGTGCAGCTTCTGCCGCGGCGCCTGGCGCACCACCGCTGGTTGCAGGTCGCGCACGAGCAGCGCCTTGCCGCAGATTTCCCGCTCGGTGAGCAGCAGGGTGGACCGCGCCACGTCGGCCAGGTCGACCTCCTCGAGCAGATCGCCCTCGTCGCCGCGGGCGAAGGTCTTGAGCTCGTGGACGATGGAGCGGACCCGCTTGCCACCCGCGACCGTCTCTTCGAGGAGCGGGCGCACGTCGTCCAGCACGCTGTCCAGCACCAGCTTCTCGTCCAGCGCGCGGCCCTGCGCCGGGTCCGCCCGGTACGCCGCCAGCACGGCGCGCATGTCGTCGAAGTAGCCCTTGAGGCTCTCCAGGTTGGACAGAATGAAGGACAGCGGGTTGTTGATCTCGTGGGCGACCCCGGCCGCGACCTGGCCGATCGCCGCCAGCTTCTCGCTCTGCGAGACCTGCTCGACCAGCTTGCGCTCTCGCTCGGCGTCGACCAACCGCAGCAGGTTCCGCACGCGCGCCGCCAGCACCTTGCGCGAGAGCGGCTTGTGCAGGAACTCGTCGCCGCCCACGTCCAGGCCGGCCAGCTCCCGCGTCTCGTCGGCTTGATCCGCGGTGAGGAAGATGACGGGCAGCCGGGCGAAGCGCGGCTCGTTGCGAATGCGCCGGCAGACCTCGAGGCCGTCCAGATCGGGCATGCGCACGTCGAGCACCACCAGGTCCACCGGGCGCTGTTCCAACGTCGCCAGCGCCTCGGCGCCGCTGAAGGCGGTCCACACGTCGTAGCCGTCGAGGGTCAGGTAGCCCTGCAGCACCCGCACGTTGTTGGCGTCGTCGTCCACGACGAGGATCTTCGCGCGAGGCTTGGCCGAGCTGAGCGGCTGCTGCGGCTCCGGCGTGTCGTAGCGCCCGGCCATGGCGAGGCGAGTCATGCGGCCCTCCGAACGGGCTCGAGCGGCTTGGCCAGGCGCTGCACTTCGGCGGCCAGCTCGCTGGTGCCGACGGAGCCCTTGAGCGTGAACGTCGCGCCCAGCCGCGCCAGGTGCTCGCGCTGCTCCGGGGTCGGCACCGTCGCGGTGAACACCATGACGCGCACCGCTTCGCCGCCGGGCAGCCGGCGCAGCCGCTCGAGCAGCTCGTAGCCGTCGAGCTCCGGCATCATCAAGTCGAGCAGCAGCACCTGCGGGAGCCGTTCAGCCAGCGCCTCCATGGCCCGCTGGCCGTTCGCCGCGGGGCGCACGTCGAAGCCCTGGGCCTTGAAGAGCCGCGACAGCATGAAGCGCATCGCGTCGTCGTCTTCGGCGATCACCACGTCGACCGCGTCTGCCTGGCGCTCGGCGTCGAACTGCAGCGTCGCCCCGACCACCAGCGGCAGCGTCACCGTGAAGCGGGACCCGTGGCCCAGCTCGCTGTCGACCGTCACGTGGCCGTGCATGGCCTCGAGGATCCGCCGCACCAGCGCCAGCCCCAGGCCGGTGCCCTCGTGGCGGCGCGCCGAGCCTTCGTCCACCTGCCGAAACGCTTCGAAGATCAGCTCGTGGTGGTCCTTGGCGATGCCCACGCCGGAGTCCTTCACGGTCAGCTCCGCGACCTCCGCGCGCCGCGACACGCCGACGTCGATCGTGCCTCCAGACGGCGTGAACTTGATCGCGTTCGACAACAGGTTGAGCGCCACCTGCCTCAGCCGCACGGGGTCGCCCAGCACCCACGTCCCGGCGGCCATGCTGCCCGTCACCCGCACGTCCTTCTTGCGCGCGAGCCCTTCGACCATGTCGACCGCTTCCCGCACGGCCTGGCCGAGATCGACGCGCTCGGTCTTGAGGCTCAGCTTCCCGGCTTCGATCTTCGAGTAGTCCAGAATGTCCGCGATGATCGCCAACAGGTGGCGCCCGCTCTTGCGAATGTCGTCGAGGTAGCCGTGCTGCGCGTCAGTCACCGGGCCGGCGACGCCTTCCTGGAGCAGCTCCGAGAAGCCGATGACGGCGTTGAGCGGCGTGCGCAGCTCGTGAGACATGCTCGCCAAGAACGCGCCCTTCGCGTCGTTGGCCCGGCCCAGCGCCGAGTTCTGCTGCTCGAGCTCGGCCTGCTTGGCAGACAGCCGCTGCCGCTGCGCGAGCTCCTCGCTGACCAACTCCGAGAGCTGCGAAGAGCGCCGGGCCAGGTCCGCGCGCGTCTGGCTCAGCGCCCGGTCCAACCGCGCCACGTCCCGCCGCGCTCGCACCAACAAGACGGCCAGCGCCGCGACCGTCGCCGCCCACCCGACGAAGGCGACGCCCACCGCAGCGCCCGTCCCCGCCGCTCCAAGGCACAGCACCGCCGCGACGGAAATGCCCGCCCGACCCGCCACGTTCTCAACTGGGTCCCTCGCCACGCGGGTCAAACAAGGCACAGGCGGTGCCAGCGCCCGCGGGTGTCGGATCGCGCCGCATTCACCATGCGATTCAGGGTGTTGGCCCGTCGTCCGGACTCACTGACCAGGGGTCCGAGTCACCCACCTGGGTCAGCGGCGCACCAGGCAGCGCCGCCCCGTCGATGAACGCGCTCAGATCAGCCGGCAGTGGAGAGCGCAGCTCGAGCGCCGCCCCGGTCGAGGGGTGTGGAAACTCGAGCGCAGCGGCGTGCAGGGCGTGGCGAGGCAGCAGCAGGCGCTCCCACGCTTCTGGCTCGAGCGTCTTCTTCGAAAAGCGGTCGAAGTAGCCGGGGTCGGGTCCGTACATTTTGTCGCCGACGAGCGGGTAGCCCGCGCGCTGGGCGTGGATTCGAATCTGGTGCTGCCGGCCGGTCCGCGGGAAGCAGCGGACGAGCGCGAAGCGACGCTCCCCCCGCTCGAAGCGGCGCTCGACGACGAACCGCGTCTGTGCCGGCTTCCCCGCCACCTCGTCGATTCGCACGGCGATGCGAATCAGCTCCGTGCCCTCGGCGATCGGCGCGTCCACCTCGAACGAGTCCTCCGGCCAGCCTTCGACGACGGCCAGGTACTGCTTGTGCACCCGGCCGGCTTGGAAGGCCCGCATCAGCGCTTGGTTCGCCTCGAGCGTGCGCCCGCAGACCAACAGCCCGCTCGTCTCTCGGTCCAGCCGGTGTGCGGGGTGCGCGACGAAGTCCGGCCCGTACTTGGTCTTGAGCTGCCCGACGAGCGTGCCGTGGTGGTAGCGCGCGGTCGGGTGAATCGGCAGGCCCGCGGGCTTGTCGAGCACCAGCAGCGCGGCGTCCAAGTACACCTGCCGCAGCGCTTCGACCGGCGGGACTTCTGGCTCGCCACGCACCCGGCGCTTGAGGCGGAAGCTGAGCCCCGGGAAGACCAGCGTCGACGGCTTGAGCCGCCGCTCGCACACCAGATCGGTGGCGATGATCTCCTGCACCCGCGTGCGGGACAGCCGGCGGATCTTCTCGCAGAGGTACTTGTCGAGCCTCCAGCCGGCGTAGTTGGGCTCCACGGTGAAGCTGATCTCCACGATCGTCCCGGCGTCGGCCGGCGGCGCTCCGTCGTCTTCGTCGACCGCGTCCGGCAGGTCGTCCTTCGGCTCGGCCTCGACTGACGCCATTCGGGCGCTATTGTGGCCGCCATGCTCCCTTGCTGGCCAGTTCTCGCTGCGGCGCTCGCCGCCGCGCCTGCCGGACCCGTCGCGATCGTCGACGTCGACGGCCCCCCGATGATGATGGGGCTCTCGGGGCAGGTGACCAAGACGCTGCTCGACGCGGCCGCCACGCTGGGCCTGGCCGTCGTCACGCCGGAGCAGCTGCGCGAGAAGCTCCAGGACCCCATGAAGTACGAGCAGCTCAAGCAGTGCGGCGAGCGGTCTTCGTGTCTGTCGGCGCTGCTCTCGCCGCTGGGGATCTCCGCCGCCGTCACCGGCCGCCTGGCGCGGGACGAGAAGAACTACCTGGTGCAGCTGTGGCTGCACGATCTGCTCAAGGGTGAGGTCACCGCCGACGTCGACCGCGCGATCCTCATCGCTTCGCGCCGGTTCCAGCGGGACGTCGAGCAGGCCGCTCCAGCGCTGCTGCGGGGGGAACGTGAGGCGCGCGGCACCCTCGTGCTCAAGGCCAGCGTCGCCGGCGCGCAGGTCTTCGTGAACGGTGACTTCGTCGGCGCGGCGCCCGTGACGTTGCAGAAGAAGCCCGGCAAGTACGAAGTGCGCTTCGAGAAGAACAAGTACCTGACGGTGCAGCGGCTGGTGGGCGTCGAAGCCAACCAGACCACCGAGGAAGTGGGCACGCTGCTGCTCAAGCCCGGTGAGGTGCCCGATGACGTCGAAGCCCTGCCGGCGCTGGCGAGCGGGAAGGGGGCTGCGCAGACTGAACGCGCTGGGCCTGGGCTGACCGCGCCCACGTTCATCTTCGGGGGGCTCACGCTGGTGGCGCTGGGGCTCGGCGTCGGCTTCGGCGCTTCGGCCGGCGCGCAGGACCAGAAGATCCTCGCGTCCTTCGACGAGGCCCGCATGTCCTACGGCGCCACCCGGCTCGACGCCCAGGCCGCTCAACGCAGCGCCGTCATCGCGAACGTGGGCTACGCCGCCGCGGGCGGGTTCGGGCTGGCGACGGTGGTCTTCCTCATTCTCGATCTGACGCGCACGCCCACGACGGCGCTCCTGACGCCCACCGTCGGTGCTGGCGTCGTCGGCCTGTCTTTCCGAAAGGAGCTGCCATGAGCCCGGTGCGGTCGAAGGGGTGGCGCCGCCTCGCGCTGGTCGCCGTGAGCCTGCTCGGCGCTGCGTCCTGTGGCCTGCGGAGCGATCCAGACAAGGGGCGGTATTCGTGCAGCGCCGACGCGGACTGTGGTGCCGGCTTCACCTGCCGCGCGCAGGCGTCGGGTGGCGGCCTGTGCTTCAAGCCCGACGAGTGCGCCGCGCCGGAGACGTGCAACGGCGTCGACGACGACTGCGACGGCCGCGTGGACCAGAGCTTCCCGGAGCAAGGCACGGCCTGCACCACGGGGCGTCCAGGTCGCTGCTCCGCCGGAACGACGGTGTGCACTTCGGGCGCGCTCCGCTGCCAGATGAGCCAGGCGGAGCAGGCCGAGATCTGCAACGGGCTCGACGACAACTGCGACGGGCGAGTCGACGAGACGGTCGATCTGACGCAGGACCCGGCACACTGCGGCGCCTGTGGTCGCGCGTGCCCCAGCGGCACCGTGTGTCGCCAGTCGCGCTGCATCGAGTCGGCCTGCGGCGACACCTTCGACAACGATCAGAACGGCGCGGCCGACTGCGCCGACATGGCCTGCTACCAGCTCGAGTGCAACGGCGCGCAGCAGCCGGCGTGGCGCTGCGGCGTGCGGCTCGGCAGCCCTCCGGTGGACGCCGGGCCCGATGCGGGCACCGTGAGCGACGCGGGGGCACCCGACGCCGGGGCGCTGGACGCCGGCCCCATCGATGCGGGGTCCGTCGACGCAGGGATGCAAGACGGTGGCTTCGATGACGGCGGCGCGCTCGACGCAGGGGGCGCCGACGCTGGTGCCGATGCCGGAGCAGATGACGGCGGCGCGCCGGACGCCGGTGGACTGGATGCGGGAGGAGACGACGGAGGCGCAGCGGACGCAGGTTCCTCGGACGCGGGTGTGCCTGATGCGGGCTCGCTCGATGCGGGCGGAGCAGACGCCGGTGCGGTCGACGCGGGGGCGTTCGACGCGGGAGGAGCTGACGCCGGTCGAGACGCCGGCTTCGACGCAGGTCAGCCCGCCGACGCGGGAGCGCTGCTCGGCTGCTTCCCTCCAGAGACGCTCTGCGCCAACGGCTTCGACGACGACGGAGACGGGCTCGCGGACTGCGCCGACCCCGACTGTGACGGTCGCACCTGTTCGCAGGGCGTGTGCACGGGGCGCCAGTGTCGATGATCGACCGGCGCCCTTCGATGGGCGGGCACGCAAACCTTGGTTGCGCCGAGGCGTCAGTCAGGCAAGGCTGCCGCGCGTGAAACTCGTCCGCGTGTTGCTGCTGGCCGCCTGCCTGTGCGGAGCGCTCGACGCGCGGGCACAGGTTCGCGCAGCGGCTCGGACCGCCTCGCCTCCGACGCTGACGCCGGGGCCGTGCGCGGTCGTGGTCGCCAATGACGTCCCCGTGGTGCTCGCGGGCGATCGCACCAGCGGACTGTTCGTGTTGTCTCCCGACGCGGGCATCGCCGGCCCCCAGTTTGCCGGTGCGACGCTCGGCGTCGCCGCGCGGGCGTTCGAACCCAGCTCGGGCCTCCCTTCCGTCCTTGGCTTCACCTCGGTGCCGTCGACCGGCATCGTCGAGAGCTTCACCCTCGAAGCCGGCGCCGTCGTCCCGATCATCGGGTTTCAGGCCACGTTCCCCTCCGCCCTCGCTCTTCAGCGGACCGCGGCAGGCGCCCGGCTCTTCGTCGGAGGCCCGACGCTGCAGCTGTTCGACGTCGTCGGAGCAGACGGCGGGCTGATGACGATCGCCCAGCCTTCGCGCCCGACGGCGAACCCTTCGGCCCTGTTCGTGCACGACGCGACCGGCACCTGTTTTGCGCTCGTGGCCCGCAACCTCCTCGTGCTCCCACCCGACGGCGGCGCGAGCGTGCCCGTGTACACCGGCACGAACGATCTGACGGGCCTGGCCGGCATGGGCACGTCGGACGGCGGCGTGGTCCTCTTCGTGTCCGAAGGTGGGTCGTCGGCGATCATTCCGCTCGTCGGCTCGCCCGATTCGCTCAGTGCGCTCCCTGGTTTCTCGGTCGACAGTCCGCAGCCGGACGGCGGCGCGCAGCGGGTGACGCAGGTCGCGGACCTCGCGGTCACGGCGACTCCGTCGACGGGCTTTGGGCGAGGCGTGCTGGCGCTTCGCGACGTGCTCGGCTCGCACTACAAGCTCGTGTCCCTCTCGGACGTGGCGCAGGAGCTCGCGGCGCCGGTGTTGGCTGACGGCGTGCCCGATCGTCTTCCCGCTGACGCCGGCTCGACGGACGGTGGTGCCGGTGACGGGGGCCAGGCCGACGGCGGCAGCGCTGATGGCGGGCTCGCGGACGGGGGTGGCTTCGACGGCGGCTCGGGTGACGCAGGGGCCGTGGACGGTGGCCTGAGCGACGCGGGCGCTGCCGACGGCGGAGCGAGGGACGCGGGTGGCCCTGTGGGCACTGGCAGTCGGCCTGGGGGCTCCTCCGGCGGGGTCGGCGAGCCGGACATGGGTTTCAATCGCTGTGGGTGTGCGTCCGGGGGCCTGGTGCCGCTGCTGGCGCTGGTGGCGCTCTGGCGCCGAAGGAAGGAGCAACGATGAAGCGGCTGTTGGCAGTCTGGGTCGTGCTGGGCTTGGCGTGCGCGACCACGCCCGCTGGCGAAGGGTCGAAGCCGAAGGACGCCGACCTGGTGCGGTTGACGATCGTCGGCACCAACGACGTCCACGGCTGGATCATGCCGCAGACGGAACAGTTCCCGGCCGGGCCGATTCGCTACGGTGGCGTGGCGACGCTCGCGTCGTACTTGAAGGTGCTGCGCGACGAGAACCCGACCGGCCTGGTGCTGCTCGACGCCGGCGACATGTTCCAGGGCACGCTGCTCTCGAACATCAGCGAAGGCTCGGCGGTGATCGACGCGTTCAACCTGCTCCGGTACGACGCCGCGGCGATCGGCAACCACGAGTTCGACTACGGGCCGATCGGCCCGGTGTCCGCCGCGCAGCCGGGCATGGACCCGTTCGGCGCGCTCAAGGCCCGCATCGCGCAGGCCAAGTTCCCCATGCTCTCGACGAACACGTACGAAGCGCGCACCGGCCTGCGCCCGTCGTGGCTGCCGGGGGACGGCACCCTCATCATCGAGAAGGCGGGCATTCGCATCGGCATCATCGGGTTGACCACGCCGCAGACGCCGAGCACCACGCTGCCGATCAACGTCAGCACGCTCAAGTTCGCCCAGCTCGCCCCTGAAGCGCTGACGTCGGCCAAGCGGCTGCGCGAGAATGGCGCCGACGTGGTGGTCGCGGTGGTGCACGCCGGCGGCAAGTGCGGCGACTGCACCAAGCCTCATGACGTGTCGAGCTGCGACGTCGACAGCAGCGAGATCTTCGGCATGATCCGCGGGCTGCCCTACGGCACGCTCGACGCGGTCGTGGCCGGCCACACGCACACGCAGCTCAACCACTTCGTCAACGACACGCCGGTGCTCCAGTCCTTCGCGCTGGGCAGGTACTTCGGCGTCATCGAGCTGTACCTCGATCCACAGTCGCGGCACGTGGTGACCAGCAAGACGACGATCGACTCGGCGATCCCCATCTGCGAGACCATGGACGAGACCACTCGCGGGTGTGACGTGCGTTCGCTGCGCGAGCGGCCGGACACGGTGCGCCCCGTCGCCGCGACGTTCCACGGGAAGACCGTGGCGCAGGACCAGACGATCGCCCAGGCGCTGCTCCCCGCCGAGCAGAAGGTCGCCGAAGTGCAGAACACCGACCTGGGGCTGGCCGTGCCGGACACCCTCGGGCGCAACTACGAGAACGAGAGCGCGCTGGGCAGCTTCCTGGCCGACTCGCTGAGGGCGGCGGTGAACGCCGACATTGCGCTGCTCAACCCCGGCGGTCTGCGCGCGGACCTGAAGCGGGGACCACTCAACTACGGAGCCGTCTACGAAGTGCTGCCCTTCGACAACGCCGTGGCCACGCTCAAGGTCAACGGCGACGAGCTCAACCGTCTGCTGACGGCGGCCTTCGGCTCGAAGAAAGGCGTCTTCCAGGTGTCCGGCCTCGAGGTGACGCTCAAGCGCTGCCCCAGCCCCAGCCGCTTCGTGCGCGCCGCGCTGCCCGGCGGCAAGCCGCTCGAAGCACAGAAGCTGTACAGCGTCGTCATGCCGGACTTCCTCGCGCGCGGAGGCGACGGCCTTGGGCCCGTGCTGGCGACCATTCCTCCGGTGCAGGTCGATCTGGGCGAAAACCGCGACGGCAACCTGCGCGATGAGCTGGTCGCGTATTGGAAGCGCACCAAGCCGTCCTTCGCCGCTCCGCAAGGCGGCCGGGTGATCTTCACCGACGAAGGCCCCTGCGGCGATTCCCGCGGCGACGGCACTACGCGCATTCCGTGATTCCCAAGGGCTTCGACACCTGGGCAGAATGAGGCAGGCCGCATGAGCAGCGAAATGGGGTCCGTCGGTCCCGCGTTCCACGACGATTCGGAGGGATGACTCAGTGCTCTACAAAGTGACTCCCATGCTGACCCCGACGACGCCGAAGGCGAAGCCGGCGGAGACGTCGGCGCCGGGGACCGAGAAGGTGCCTCGCAAGCGTCGCAAGTCGGCGGTGTTCGACGCCGATGGCAACGAAGTCCTCATCACCATGATGTGTCTGAAGTGCCGCTCCATGAAGCCGCTGGCCATGTTCGGCCTGCGGAAAATGGCCGACGGCGCGATTCGGAACCAGCCGTGGTGTCGAACCTGTCGGTCCGGCGCGTCGCCGAAGAAGAAGAAGGACGACGTCGACTCGGTCGAGGCCGCCGTGCCGGTGGAGAACGCCGTTCCCGCCGAGGTGGTGGTGCAGGCTGAAGCGGCGGCGGGGTCTTCAGCGGCACCCGTCGCGGCCGTCGCCACCAGCGAGGTCAGCCCGGGTGCCGAAAACGAAGGCGACGCGGCGCTGAACGCAGCTGATCCAGCGCACGCCTCGGTGCCGTAGCCGCGCCTCGCCCAGGCGCAACGGCCTTCGTCGAACTCCAGGACTGCTTCTTCCGGCTTCGGACCGCCGCTGCGGTCAACGCTTGGCTGGGAGGACCACTACGCCCTCACCAGCAACGACTGTGGAGGTGACCGGGATCGAACCGGTGACCTTCGCATTGCGAACGCGACGCTCTCCCAACTGAGCTACACCCCCAGAAGTTTCGAGCGTTGACGTCGCAGCGGCGGGCGGCTGACTAGTTGACGAGCCCGAGGGTGTCAAGGCGTGACTCTGCGCTGTTTTTGACGTTTGACTGCCCAGAGTGCGAGTGCGAAATAACGCCGGCTTTCAATGGCGCCCTCCACGAAGACTTTGAGCCCGGCCGAGCTCCAGAAGTTGGAGACTGCCTTCGCGTCTGATCCGGCGTCGGAGGCTTACAAGCCGCTCGCTGAGGCGTACCTGTCGATGGGTCGCTTCATGGAGGCGATGGTCGTTTGCAAGAAGGGCGTCAAAGCCCACCCGACCATGGCTGATCCGCGGGTCCTGCTCGCGCGCGTTTACGCGGATCAAGGCAAGGACAAGAAGGCCCTCGAAGAGCTGCAGTCGGCCCTGCAGGTCGCGCCCACGGACAAGCTCGCGCTGCGGTTGATGGGCTCGCTGCAAATGCGTGGCGGCGAGACCGAGCAGGGAAAGTTGAACCTACTCAAGGCCTTCGACGCCGATCCGAAGGACGGCGACACGCTGGCGGTGCTCGAGCAGTTCAAGGTGGAGCCGCCCAAGCCGCCGCCGCCACCACCGCCGCCCGCGCCGCCGCCGTCGGTCACCGCGCCGGTGCTCACGCCCGTCGCGGCCGCGC
>JALHOS010000108.1 GCA_022842905.1 Myxococcaceae bacterium
CCACGCGCGGTGCTGGCGCCGCTGCCCGCCGCGCCAAAGTCGCCGCCGCCGTTGCCGCCGGAAGACCGCACGGCCGCACTGGCGAACGCCGCGCCACCACCACCGCCCGCGAGCAACACCGCCGTGGACTGGTTGAAGCCACCGTCGGGGAGCGGCCGGAAGACGCCGGACAGCCCACCTCCTGCGCCGGCGCCCGCGCCAGCGTCCGTCGACACCGCCGCGCCCCCGACGCCTACCACCACCAGGAAGCGCTCACCCGCGTCGACCGCCAGGCCTCCCGTGGCGTAGCCGCCCGCACCACCCATGACGCCGCCGTCCGCGGTGAATCCGCCGCCAGCGCCGCCCCACAGGTCGAAGGTGACCGAGCTGACGCCCGACGGCACGACGAAGGTCTGCACGCTGCCCGTCGCGGTGAAGGTGAGCGGCACGTACGTGTACGTCGTGCGCGCCACTTGTTGGTTGGGCGCCCGGACGACGACGGGCTTCTCTCCCAAGCTGCTCGACGGAGGCGCGGTGAAGGTCAGGCTCGTCGCGGTCACGACGTTGACGCCCGTCGCCGCGACGCCGCCCACCGTCACCGTCGTCCCCGCGACGAAGCCGGTGCCCGTCAGCGTGACGGTCTCGCCGCCGCCGCGCTGCCCACGCGAAGGGGAGATCGCCGACACGGCCGGGCCGGGCAGACACGACTGGCCGAAGGTGCCGTCCGTGCACAGACAGACGTGCGCGGCCACCAGGTCGACACATTGACCGCCAGCGCACGACGTGCCGCAGTCGTCATTGTTGATTTCACAGAACCGGCCGGAGAGACCCGGCGGGCAATTGCTGCACACCAAGGCGCCGGTCGCGTCCTCACAGGTGCCTCGGCCGCAGCTCGTCGGCTCACAGCGCGTATCGAGGACACACGTCTCGAGGCGGCCACCGTCGGTCGGAGGCGCCCCGGCATCCACCGCGTGGTAACCCGGGTAACACTGCGCACAGCTCGCGCCCGCGTAGCCTGCGCGGCACGGGCAGCTCACGACGCCGCCGACGATTTGGCAGGTGGCGTTCGCAGGGCAGGAGTTGGCGGCGCAGGTCTGGTCGACCTCACAGCGCCCGCTGGCCGAGCGATGAAACCCAGTGGCGCAGGCCTCGCAGTGGGCGCCTTGGTAGCCAGTCGTACACGCGCACTGCGTCAGGCCGCCGTCGAGGGAGCAGCTGCCTCCGACGCCACAGGTGGTGGCCGCGCAGCGCTCGCTGAGCACGCAAGTGCCTCCGTCCTGGGCGCGGTACCCGAAGTAACACGAGCTGCACGCAGCCCCCTGGTAGCCCGTCTCGCAGGTGCACGCCGCGCGACCCGTTGCGGTGCTGCACTGCCCATGCGCGCCGCAGTTGACGTTCGCGCAGGAGTCACACGAGCCCGTGGCGCAGGTACAGACGATGGCGTTGGTGCTGTCGTCACAGTCGAAGCCCGGCCCGCAGCTCTCGGGCCCGCAGCGCACCGGCGCGACACAGACCGCGCTCGCCGCGACCACTCCTCCGTCACTCGAGGCCGAGCCCGCATCGGCGACGTTGACGAAGTCGCCGTAGCAGCTCCCGCAGGTCAGCCCGTCGTACCCGAGCGCGCAGGCGCACTGGGCCACCCCGCCGACGACGGAGCAGGTGCCGTGCCCGTTGCAGGTCGTGTCGGTGCAGACCTCGTCGGCGATGCACGTGCCCGTGCCGACGCGGTGGTACCCGGTGGCGCAGCTCGAGCAGCTCAGGTCGGTGTAGCCAGCCTCGCAGGCGCACTTCGGCAGGAAGTCGACTTCGGTGCAGTCGCCGTGGCTGTTGCAGTAGCTCGAGGGGCAGCTCAACGTCGCAGGGAAGCTGATCGCGGACTGTTGGGTACAGGCGGCCAACACGACGAAGGCCAGGCTCCAGGTGGTGCGGTTCATGGCTGCGCTTCCTTGTTCTGGCAGGGGACGATTTCGAAGACGACGCGGCGGTTGCGCTCGCGGCCGGCGTCGGTGGTGTTCGGGGCGAGCGGCTTGGTGTCACCGAAGCCTTGGGCGGTCAGGCGCCTGCTGGCGATGGAGCGGCTCTCCAGGTAGCTGCGCACCGCTTCGGCGCGCGCCTTCGACAGCTCGAGGTTCTGCGCCGGGTTGCCGACGTTGTCCGTGTGCCCGGAGATGGCCACGCACACCACCGACCGCTCCTTGAGCACCGAGACGACCTCGTCGAGCAGCGTGAAGGACTTGGCGGAAATCTCGCTCTTCCCGGTGACGAACAGCACGTTCTGGAGCAGCTCGAGCTCCTTGTCGGCGACGTGCACGTTCTTCTCTGCGCGCTTGGGGCAGCCCTTGAGCTCGGCCGTGCCGGGCGTCTCCGGGCACTGGTCGTCTCTGTCGGCCACGCCGTCCTTGTCCAGGTCGGGGCAGCCTTTGAGCGCGGCGGCGCCGGCGGCGTTGGGACACAGGTCTTGGGCGTCGGCGATCGAATCACCGTCGTTGTCGAGCTCCGGGCAGCCGTCGGCGTCTTCGAACCCGTCTTTGTCCTCGGGCTGCGTCGGGCACTTGTCGGCTGAATCCACCACGCCGTCCTTGTCGGTATCGACCGGAGCGCTGGGCACCGGCGCCACGACCGCCGCGCAGCCGCCGTTCGCCGCGACCCCGGCCACCGCGGGACACCGGTCGACGTCGTCGGCGACGCCGTCGCCATCACCGTCCTTCACCGGGCACCCGTCGACCGTCGTCGCGGCCACCGTGGGGCACGCGTCGGCGGAGTTGGGCACGCCGTCCTTGTCGTCGTCCACCGGCGCCCGGACCAGGTCGAACTCGACGCCCACGCCGAGAAACAGGAAGTTCGCGTCGGCCGTGAGCGTCTGGCCAATCTGCCCAAACGAAAACACGCGCATGTACCGAATTTGCGGCCCAATCCAGAACGGCAGCGTGGGCGTGAAGCGAATGTTGAGGCCAACGCCCGGCGCGAGGCTGAAGCGGTCGTACGCGCCGGTCCGGTGGTAGTGCAGGCCGAGGTCGACCCAGGGGCGAAACAGCGACGTGCCTGCCGGAAGCTGAAGCCGCAGGCCGGGTCCGACCCACAGGCCGCTCGCGCCTTCGGTCAGCCCTCCGACGCCGGTCGTCGGTAGCGACAGGTAGCCACCCTGCAGCTCGATGGCGAGGAAGGGCAGCACGCCGAGCAGCGCGGTCAGCTGCGCCGACGGTCCGGGGTTGAGGAACGTGGCCGTGGGCTGCCCCAGCGCCACGGTCAGGTTGCCCTCTGCCCGCGCGCTGAGCTCGAGCGCCTGCGCGCCGACGGGCGCGAACGCCACCAGGAGGATGAGCGCAACTCTCACGGGCACACCTGGCCAAAGACGCCGCCGTCACACAAGCAGACGTTCGAATTGAGCAAGTCGATACACTGCCGACCGTTGCAGGCCGAGTTCACGCAGTCGTCGATGTTGGTCTCGCAGCGCTCGCCGATGTACCCAGTCTCACACGTGCACCGCACCACGCCGGCGTCGGCGCTGCAGGTCCCGTGGAAGCGGCAGGTCTCCGGCAAGCAGACCGTGTCGAGCACGCAGCCGACCCCGCCGTCCGCCGCGCCCCCGTCGGCGAGGTGGTAGCCGGGGTAGCAGTCGGCGCAGGTCGGTCCCGCGTAGCCAGTCCGGCAGGAGCACACCGCCACGCCGTTCTGTACCGCGCAGGTCCCGTTGCTCGTGCAGCGGTTGTTGGACGCGCAGGTCTCGTCAGCCACGCACTGGTACTGCGCGTTGCGGTGGAAGCCCGTCGCGCAGGTGTTGCAGCTCGGCCCCGTGTAGCCCGCGTTGCACTGACACTGCGGTGAGCCGGCGTCGTGACTGCAGGTGCCGGCGAAGGAGCAGCTCGACGGGGCACAGCGCGTCGCCAGCTGGCAGCCCGCATCCGTCGCCGAGTAGCCCGGGTAGCACTGCGCGCAGGTGGGCCCGGAGTAGCCCGGCTGGCAGGTGCAGCTGACGATGCCTGTGGTGTCATTGCAGGTGCCGTTCGCGCCGCAGGGGTTCGAGGTCGCGCAGGACTGCGTGTGCTGGGCGCAATAGGTGCCGGTGCGGTTGACGAAACACGCGCAGCTGATTCGCCCTCCGTCCGCGGTGCAGGTGCCGCCGTCGCCGCAGGACGTCGGCGTGCACGCCCGGTCGAGCACGCAGCCAGCGTCCTCCGCGTGGTAGCCCGCGCGGCAGGAATCGCAGAGCGCGCCGCCATAGCCCAAGACACACGCGCACACCGTGCGGCCGTCGGACACCTGACAGACGCCGTTGGCGCCGCAGAGCCCAGGTGTACAGACTTCGTCGGCGACGCAGCTCGAGTCCGCGGCGCGGTGGAAGCCTTCGGCGCAGCGCGAGCAGACGACGCCCGCGTAGCCGTCGGCGCACTGGCAGGTCGGGAAGGTGTCTTTGTACGTGCACGTGCCGCGGCTGCTGCACACGGTCTCAGGACACGAGGCGCCGTCTTGTTTGAACTGAAGACAGCCGGAGCAGAGCAAGACTCCGACCAGCGCGGAGAGCGTCAGGGATTGGGCAGTCATGGTTTCGTCGGTGTGAAGGAGAGGTGAACGTGCCTTAGAACTGCGCCCAGAGGACGAAGACGAGGCCGGCCGAGCCGTCCACCATGGTGCCGTAGCCAGGCGTGCTGGTGGAGAAGCTGCTGCCGCTGACCGTCGTCTCGTTGGGGTTCAGAATCATCTGACGGTTCGACTCCGCCCCGGGCCCGGTCGTCACGCCGCCGCGGTGAATGTAGGGCAGGCACGGCCACTCACGTCCGTTGGTCTGGGCGATGTTGTTGCAGAGACCCATCCAGATGCCCGTCGTGGGGTACGGCGGGAGCCAGCCAGGCACGAACGGCTGCGAGACGCCGCCGGAGATGACGCCGAAGGAGCCCCACCACACGCCGGAGTGCGACGGCGTGTTGCTTTGGTTGTTGGACGGGTTCGGGAGCACCTGCGCGGTGAACCAGGTTGCGCCGGGGAAGTAGAAGCCGTTTCCGCCGCCGACGGACTGGTTCGAAGTCGAGTCGAGGGTGATGTTGAGGTGGAAGCTGCGCACGAAGCCGTTGCAGGCGGTCAAGTTCGAGCGGGGCAGGGTGTCTTGGTAGCTCGGCCAGCAGACCGCGCTGTTGGGCCCGTCGCAGAAGTAGGCGATCGGCTCGGTGGCGTTCATCTGGCCGGTGTAGTCGCCGGTGCGGCACCACAACCACGGGGCGTTGGGTGAGTAGTTCGAATTGGTGTTCCGGGTGGAGAACTTGCCCATCTGCCATCCGTAGAGGTCGTTCACGGGCGGCTGGGCGTAGAAGGGTTGGCTGTCGAACGCCACGACGCCGGCGCGATAGGCGATGAGCCGGAAGATGGAAGGGTTCGTCGTGCTGGTCGCGGTGCGGTTGAAGTTCTGGTGATTCAGGTGCATCTGGAACGAGTTGACCCCGCCACCGTAGGTGGTCGCCGAGTAGTTGATGGGGTGCGCCGGCAGGCCTGGGGCGTTCGGGAGCGTCCACGTGCGGCCGGGGGCCGTGCAGGAGCACCGCGCTGAGCCTGCGAGGCAGGGGCCGCCGGTATTCGCGCGGCACGTTGTCCCCGGGGCGCTCGAGCAGGCCTGGTTCGAGAAGCTGCAGCTCTCGTCCGGCGGGGGCGTGAAGACGACGGAGGTGTTCTCGAAGTTGGGCCCGGCGCCGCTGAACCACGACGTCCGCGAGTTCAGGTACATCACCGGCGTCCAGCCGCCCGGGGCCACGCCGGCCAGCGACACGCTCTCCGGCGCGTTCTTGCAGAACGTGAGGAAGGGCGAGTTGTGGCCCGTGTCGATACCCGACGACTGGGTCCGCGGTCCGTCAGGGTCGATCAAGAACGTGTTGTCGGTGCGGTCGCCGGGGCCGTTGCGGTTGTAGACGGCCAGGCAGCTCTTCGGAATCGGCGGAATGCACAGCGACGCCGCGCCGCAGTAGCCAGACAGGCAATGGAAGTCTTCGGTGCAGCCTTGGCCGACCTGGCAGCTGCCGCCGCAGGTGCCACCGCAGTCGATGTCCGTCTCCGTTCCGTTGCGCACGCCGTCCTGGCACTGCGACGCCACGCACAGGTGCGTCGTCGCGTTGCAGATGCCGCTGACGCAGTCGGCGTTGACGTTGCAGCCGGGGCCCAGCGGGCACTTCGTCGTGCAGCTCCCGCCACAGTCCAGGCCGGTCTCGTCTCCGTCTTGGACACCGTCGCCGCAGGAGCTCGCCGTGCACACGAAGCTCGTCACGCTGCAGTACCCGGGCTGGCCGACGAGCATTTGCGGGTGCACGCAGTCCGCGCCGCTGGTGCAGCCCTGGCCGACGCCGCACTTGGTGGCGCAGGACCCGCCGCAGTCGACGCCGGTCTCGTTGCCGTTGAGCCGCCCGTCGCTGCACTGGTCGCTCGCGCAGCGGCCCATGGCGTTGCAGGAGCCGCTCTGGCAGTCGGCGTTGACCGCGCACAGCCTCGCCGCCGCGCACTTCGGATCGCAGGACCCGCCGCAGTCGACGTCGGTCTCGCTGCCGTTGCGCACGCCGTCGAAGCACTGGTCTGGCACGCAGCGCAGCGTGGTGAGGTTGCACACGCCGCTCGCGCAGTCGCTCGACGCCGCGCAGTTCTTGTTCACCGCGCAGCGGGCCGCGGGGTTGCTCGCTCCACAGGTCGAGCCGCAGTCGACGTCGGTCTCTGAGCCGCTCGTCAGCAGCCCGTCGCCGCAGGTGCTCGCCGCGCAGACGCGCAGCGTGGTGTTGCACACGTTCGACGTGCAGTCGGCGTTGACCGCGCAGGCCGCCCCGGCCGCGCAGCGCGCCGTGCAGGTGGGGCCACCACAGTCCACGCCGGTCTCGGTGCCGTTGCGCACACGGTCGAGGCAGGCGTCAGCGCTGCACACGCCCCCGACGCACAGGTTCGAAGCGCAGTCGCTCGCCGCCGTGCAGGTCTTGCCGGTCGCGCAGGCGCGGCCAGAGCACGTCCCGCCGCAGTCGACGTCGGCCTCGGTCGTGTCCTTGACGCCGTTCTCACACGGCCCGCTGACGCAGCGCCCCTGGAAGCAGGACCCGCTGACGCAGTCGACGTTGGTGTTGCAGGTCTTCGCGAGACCACACTTCACGCACGTCGGTCCGCCGCAGTCGATGCTCGACTCCTGCCCGTTGAGAATGGCGTCGTCACAGCCGGGCGGCGCGCAGCGATTCGTGCGCCGGTTGCAGACGTTGCCGGGGCCGCAGTCCGTCGACACGGCGCAGCCCCCGCCGACTGGACACCGCGCGCTGCACGTGGCGCCGCCGCAGTCGATGTCGGTCTCGTCGACGTCGGCGCGGTTGTCATTGCACGTCGAAGCCACGCAGCGACCCGGAGAGAGGGTGCTCGCCGCCGTCGCGCACACGCCGCTCTGGCAGTCGACGTTCTGGCGCGTCGAGTAGTCGCAGGTGTTGCCAATGGCGCACTTCGCGGCGCAGCTGCCGCCGCAGTCGACGTCGGCTTCGTCGCCGTTGAGCGCGCCGTCGAAGCAGGTCGTCGCCACGCACAGCTTTGTATTGACATTGCAAGCGCTGCCCACGCAGTCCGCCGCCGTGTTGCATGGCTGTCCCGTCGCGCAAAGGCGAGCGCAGCCTTCCGAAGCGCCGCAGTCGATCGCCGGCTCGGCGCCGCTGACGCGACCGTCACGGCACAGGTTGGTGGTGCAGGTCCTCGGCATGACGCCGTCGTTGCTGCAGAAGCCGGTGCCGCAGTCGCGGTCCGCAGCGCACACGGCGTTGAGTACGCAGGGCCGGCAGGTGGGGCCGCCACAGTCGACGTCGGTCTCCTGTTGGCCTTTGACGCCGTCCTCGCAGAGCGACGCGGCGCACCGCCCGTTCCCGCCGCAGACGTTGGACAGGCAGTCGCCGTTCGCCGCGCAGGTCTGGCCGCCCATGCACTTCGCGCAGTTGCTTCCGCCGCAGTCGACGTCGGCCTCGCTGCCATTTTTCGTCTGGTCTTCACACTGCACTCGGCACCAGAGCCCCGCATCGGGCTGACCTCGTCCGGCGCCCGTGCGGGTCGACGACCAGGTGCGAATGTCGACGAACTCAGGCTCCGTGATCGTGGCCGCAGGGCAGTAGAGGCCGACGCAGCCGGGAATGAAGTTGGGGTTCGGCGTCGTCATCGGCGCCCCCTCGTTCCAGTTCTTCCGCCAGATGTCGTACGGGCCGTACTCGAGGGTGATGAGGCTGAGGAAGTCGATGGAGTCGACGCCCACTTGGAGCGCGGCGTACGCCTTGACGCCCAGGTCCACCTTGACGTCCGCGGCGTGGTTCTTCGGCGCGTTGTCCGGCATGGGGCACTCTTCTTTGACCTTCGCCGTGCCCACGACATCGGCCCGCACCTGCGCGTACGGCCCCGCGACGCCCGCGGCGCGCACGTCGGTGCGGAGGATGACGCCGCAGTCCAGCTCGATGCCGGCCTGCCCGCCGAGCAGCTCGCCGTTCACCGTCGGCGCGCGCAGCGGAATCGAGCGAATGGGGCTCCACCCGTCGTTGCGGCTGTAGCGCAGGCCCACCGTCGCGCTGATCGTCTGCTGCAGGCTCCCGCGCACCTGCACCGCGCCTTCGAAGGTGGCGGTGCACTGCAGGAACGCCGAGGTCGTGGAGACCATGGGCACCGGGCCCAGGGTGAAGCTCTTGATGATCGGCCTGCCGATCGGCACCTGCACTTCCTTCTCGAGCAGCTTGTTGATGCGCAGCGCGTTGAGCAGCAACACTTCCTGCTGCACCGTGGTGTTGCTGCCGCGCAGCGCCGACACGGAAATGTCGAAGGCGGACCCGACGGTGAGGTCTCCGCCCACGCTGAACTCGGCCCAGTTCAACCGCGGCGGCACCACGTTGGCGCTGTAGTCCATGTGGAGTCGCGGCTGAAAACGCGCCGTCGGCGTCACCCGCACCACGGCCGACACGTCGAGCGACGCGCCAGGCGCCGTCGGAATGCGAATGGGCTCGGTGAAGTTGAGCAGCGTCAGCGGCGTCGACGGGACTTCGAACACGCCAGGCCTGACATCGAGCGCTTGTTCCTTCTTGCCGACGAGCCCCGAGTACAGCGACAGCGTCGTGGCCGACGGGTCGGTCAGCGGCTGCATGGTGCGGTCCCGCATGGTGCCGCCGTCCGCGTCGAGCCCCGTGGGGAACTCGAGCCCGCGCTTCTTTCCGAGCTCGACGGGGACGTCGTAGGCGGACAGGTCGGTGTTCTCGGGCAGCTCCACCGTCGTCATGGACTCGAGGTCCAGGTCCCGCACGAAGTCACCCACGACCGCTTCGTCGAGCGTGGCCGGCTCCGTCTCGACGACCACCGTGTCACCTTCGATGCGGGTGCCCTTCACCTTGCGCAGGAAGCCGAACGGGTTGGTCGCGCGCGCCGCCATGTCGGTCGCGGGCGGCCCGACGACGACCTTGCCCGCCGGCCAGTTGGCCATGACTTCGCTCGCCATCTCCGCGGGGAAGACGAGGCCGGACTTGGTCACCTTCGTCTTGTTGGAGACCGCCGGGGTGATGGTGACGACGCCCTCGCGCACCTTGATGGTGTCGACCTCGGGGGTTCCACCGGGCCATGCGGAGCGCGGCTTCGAGCAGGTGCTCGAGACGACAGTCAAAAGGAGAGCGCCGACGCCGAGCGCCGAACCGCGAACCGTCCGTGGGAGCATGGCGGTGAGTTATCGCGGGTACAGCACCGGTTCAATGTTCCTCTCTGGCCGTCGCTGCCGTCGGGTGTCGTCGTCACGGCGTACCGCTCGGTGCTGCGCTCCCCGCGCGCGTTCCACCTTCAACGACGGGTCCGAGCTCGGCCGACTCGCCCGTGGTCACGCTGGCCGGTGAGGAAGAGCTCCACCGCTTCCGACAGTGCGCGTGCGCTGGGGTAGCGATCGCCTGGCTCACGCGCTGCGGCCTTGCGCCAGACCGCGGCGATCTCCCGGGGCACCTCGGCGACGACGGGCGCGTGCGGCCGAGGCGCGCGCGGCGAAGGGCGATCGAGCGGCGTGCTCGGGTCCGTCGTCGCCTCCGGAGAGAGCACCTCGCGGAGGATCAGCCCCAGCGAATACACGTCGCTCCGCGCGTCGAGCTGATCGACGAGCCCGCTGGCCTGCTCGGGAGACATGTACCCGGGGGTGCCCATGGCCATGCCCCGCGGGGTGTCGCCGACGAGCCCGCGCGCCTCGGGAAAGGACACCACGCTGAGCTGCGCGTCTTCGCCGTCGGTGAACTTGGCCAGCCCCCAATCGAGCACCCGAACCTCGCCGTAGTCGCCGAGCATGATGTTGCCCGGCTTCAGGTCGCGGTGAATGACGCGCTTGCTGTGCGCGAAGTGCACGCCGAGGCAAACGGTCGCGAAGGCCGAGAGCAGGCGGTGCCGCGGAAACTGCCGTGCGATCTCCACGTCACCGGCTCGAAGCGCCTGCAGCACCGTGGCCAGCGTGCGGCCATGGACCCGTTGCATGGTGAAGTACGGCTGCCCGTCGGTGGCGACGCCCAAGTCGTACACGGGCACGACGGTGGGGTGCTCCAGCAGTCCTTGGATCCGAGCTTCGCGGGTGAAGCGCCGTGCGTACTCCGGCTCCGTCAACAGCGGGTGCAGCCGCTTGAGCGCGACCTCCCGGTTGATGCGCAGGTCACGAACCAGCCGCACCTCTCCCATGCCGCCCTTGCCGAGCGCGCCGAGCTCGGCGTAGCGCTCGGGCCCCGCAAGCTCGAGCGGCCGCGTGTCGTACCCCGGGTGCGCCGTGCGCGAGCGCGGCGTCGTCGGCGCGAAGGCCGCTCCGTCGTCCGTCACGGGGCGCGCCCCGTGGTGCGCGGTGGCGAGCGAGGCTGGAGGCGCGACGAGAGGAGCATGGCGGCGGGTCTTCCTTGATGAGGGCCTGGCGTGATGTTCGACGAGGAGCCGACCTGGCGGAGGTCGGCGCCTGGGGTTGCGCAGGCTGAGGTTCCCCGCACGCTCGAGTCTCCGCGCTGCGCGGCCGTGTGGGGTGACGGGCTGACGTCGTTGGCTCGGCTGCACGGTCCGCGCCACGGGGTCTTCGGGCTGGGCGCGGCGCTCGACGACCTCCGCGCCGCTGCCGGCGCACGAGCGCCGCGGCGACTCGGCGCGTCGGTGATTCTGAGACGGCTGCGTCGTTGGCGGCACGCGCGCTGCACTCCATGCCCGGCATGCGCTCGACACTGTCGTGGATCTGCGTGGGCCTTGGCATCTTCGGCTGTGCGCACGTGACGAAGGACCCGCTCACCGTCGCCGAGCACCGCAACCAGGCCGCGGTCCACCGGGAGGCGGGGAGAGATCAGCGCGAGCGCTACGACCCGGCGCGCACCGTCCGCACCCTCTCCCCGACGCTGCGGACGGACCTGACCGGCACGCCGCAGACCGAGCTCAGAACGTACAACCCGACCGAAGCCCACTTGGTGAAGGCCGACGCGGAGTTCGCCAAGGCCAACGCTCACCTCGTCGCAGCGAAGCGGTTGCTCGTGTTCGAGGACCGGGCCTGCGTCGGGCAGTCAGAGGGTGAGCGCTCCGCCTGCCCGCTCTTCGCGTCGTCGGTGCACGGGGTTGACCTCACCCGGTCCGGCTTCGTGTTGACCTTCAAGCCCGGCGTCGACGTGCCCGCGGTGCACCGCAGGCTGAGCTGCCACCTGGCCTACACGGCGGCGAGCGGTTTCGACCGCCCTTCCTGTCCGCTGTTCGTCAAGGGCACGTCGCTCGAGCTCGTCGAGCAACGGGCGATCGCGTTCGTCGGCGAATCGTCCGAGGTCGCAGCAGCGCTCCACGGACAGGCGAGCCGAGTCTTCTGGGGCGTCGACGACGAGCAGTCTCCAGCGGCTGGCGCTGACCTCCGTGGTGCGCGCGCCAACGCGCCACGCCGCGGCGCTTCGCCTCACCGCCGCGCGCGGCCAGTCGGTGGCGGCCAGCAAGCCCGCTCCCCCTCGTCGAAGGGAACGAGCTGCGGGACCCTGCGCGTGTGGTCCTGCCGGGCCGCCTGATCAGGGCGCCGAAGCGGGCGGGGCCAACGCCGGACGTGGCGCTGACTCGAAGGGCGGTGGCGGCAGGGCGGCAGGGAAGGTCTGCGGTGCGCGCGTCCTCTGGGGCCGTGGGGGCGGCGGCCTGGGCTCGAGCGTCAGGCTGACGTCGGCCACCTTGAGCACCTTGAAGATGCGCTGAACGCGCTCGAGGTCCGTCGCCGTGTCGGTGTGCATCGACATGAGGACGCGGCCGTCGCGGAGCTTCCCTTCGTAGCGCTGGGCCTCGAACGGGCGGACTCCCGCGCCGACCAGCGCGCCAGTCAGTCCTCCGACGGCACCACCACGGAGGGCGGCGAGCAGGGGACCCGCAGCCAAGAGAGGCCCCGCTCCGGGAATGACCAGCGCGCCCAACCCCAGCAGCAGACCAAAGGTGCCACTGGCGCCGCCGCCTGCGCCGAGGCGCGCCCCTCGGGGGGCCTTCGTCTTCTGCTCGTGCGCGAAGTCGCGCGTGCCGCCTCGGTCACGGAGCAACACCGAGATGTCGTCGGCGCTGAAGCCGGCGCGCTTGAGGTCCCTGATGACGACGTCGGCGTGGCTGGCGCACAGGACGATTCCGAAGACGGCCTTCTTGGTCATTGGTGGTGCTCCTCGCGTGGTGGGTGCGGCCCGCGCACGCTCAGCAAGCCGCGGACCGCCTCGGCTGCGTCTGCTGCGCGCCGACCGGAGTGTCGGCGCAGCTGGGGCACTTCGCCGCGGCGAGGGGGCGTCCACGGCGGTACGCCCGTCGAGGCGCGAGGGCGGCGTCGTCACGCGCGGGTCGGTGCACCAGGGGCCGCAGCGCGCTGGCACGCCACGCGCAACGAGCGTCACTCACAGCGCACGGCCGCTCGCGGACAGTCGCGTCGGACGCCGCTGCCCGACGAACCAAGGAGAGCCGCCATGCAGAAGCCAGCGCAGTCCACCGTTCACGAAGTCGCTCACGCAGGCAATCACGCGAGCGCTCCCGCGCAGAGTGCGCTCCACGCCATCCAAGAGGGCACCGCCCGTGCGGCGACGCTGTCGAAGGGCGCGGTGCGGCGCTCGCCGCTGCTGTCGCTGGCGTTGGCCTTCAGCGGCGGCGCGGTGGCCGGGGCGCTGGGCTACCGCCTCCTCGGGCCGCGACCCGAGCGGACGCTCCTGCAGCGGCTGGGGCTCTCCAATGGCGCACGCAAGCTCGCCCGGCTCTTCTGACTGACGCTTGGGACTTCTCCACACCCGTCCAAGGAGCACCCGCATGCCAGCCGTGAGCTTCGTCGCCTTCAGTTGTGCCGTGCTGGTGGCCGCGGCCCCGGAGGTGCCTGCCGAGCCCGACGGGCAGCTGACCGCCAGGGTGAAGCTGGCCCTGTTGACGGTGGCCGGGGTCCCGGCGGACGCGGTCCAGGTCGACGCGACCGAGGGGACGGTGACCGTCTACGGCAAGCTGCCGACGCCGGCGCAGCGCGCGTTCGCCGAGCGGACGGTGCGGGAGGTCAGCGGCGTGCGTTCGCTGCGCAGCTTGCTCCAGGTCGCCCCAGTGCTCGCGAAGCCTCAGGCCGCGCAGACTGACGAAGAGGTCCACGCGAGCGCGGCCCAGCTGCTCGAGGAAGCGCCCGCGCTGCGCGGCAGCAAGCTCGTCGTGAAGCTCGTGCAGCGCGGCGTGCTGACGCTGGCCGGCGAAGCGCGCACCCTCAGCGACCATGTCCACGGCCTCAGGCTGGTCTCCGCCGCGTCGGGCGTGCGGCGTGTGCTCAGCGAAGTCCAGGCCCCCCAGGCGCTCGGGTTCGAGGAGCGCATCACCTTCTTCACCGCGGCCGACCCCCAGCGCACGCGCGACAGCCGTCCCTTCGTGGCGCCGAGCAGCGCGACCGACATGCGGTTGTCGGCCGCGGTCAAACTCCGCCTTCTGACGACCACGGAACTGCGGTCGGTCGAAATCAACGTCGACACCGAAGACGGTGTCGTCACGCTCTTCGGCGCCGTCCCGACCGTCGCGGCGCGCGAAGACGCCGGCGCGCAGGCTGGCCGCGTCGCTGGTGTGGAGTTGGTCCGCAACCGGCTCGCCGTCGTCTCGACGAGCCAGCGGCGACGGGTCGAGGTGGCAGACGCGGAGCTCCTCAAGGAGCTCGTCGCCTCGATGCTGTCCAAACCTGCGTTGGCGTTCGTCGAGGTGAGCGTGCGGGCTGGGGTCGTGCAGCTCAGCGGCACCGTGGCCACCGGCTGGGACGAGCTCGACGCGGTCCGACGCGTCCGACGCATGGCCGGCGCACGGGCGATCCAAGACCAGCTCCGGGTCGATGACCGCGCGTCCGCTCCGACGACGCGGGCGACGGCCCTCGCTCCGTGACGTAGCCCGTCTCGTTCGCGCTGCTCCGGCCCCGGCCGTGCTCGGGCGCCGGACTTTGGCGCGGCGCGGTGCCCGGGGCGCCCGCGCGGCGTTGCACCCAGCCGGCGCGAGTCGGTCCCGCACGTCGAAGGTCCCGGCGGCACACGTGCTGAGCGGCCGAGCGGTGAGGATTCGTGAGTTCACGCCCAGCGCGTTGGCCTCCGCTCACGGTGCTCACGAGCAGTGACCCTCTTTGGGGGAGGCTCTCGGGTGCGGTGACTCCTCTGTGCCTGCGCGACGCGGGTCCAGTCCGGCCGAGGTCGGCTGGGACGGGAGGCGCAGCTGGTGCTTTGCGCGGCGTCGATGCCTGGCCGGAGGAACGAAGAAGTCGCGCGCCGGGGCGCTTTCGCGGCGGCTCAGGACACGGGCGACGGCGAGCGCCCTCTGAAACCAGTCCCTCGCGTCACGCACGTCGGCGTTCTCACCGCGCGGCGCGCTCGCAGCGAGAACGTCCAGGCACTGGCCGGCGCAGCCATGGCGCGTGCGCGTGCGGCACACCGGCACGGAGAGCAGGACGCCGCGAGGACCCTCTGCAACCAGTCCCTCGCGTCACGCACGTCGGCGGGCGACGCCGCGCAGCACGCCCGCAGCGAGAACGCCCAGCCCCAGCCGGCGCAGCCAGGACGCGGGGACGCGGCGCCACACCAGCACCGGGAGCAGGACGCCCGCGACGAAGAGCCCGCCCGCAAACGCGACCGCGAGCGCGGGGGCAGCGGCGTGTGGAGGCTGCGTCAGTCGGTCGTGCGCCAGCCTCGGCTGCGTCGCCGAAGGCGCTCCCGGTTCCCACGGCGATGCGGGCGTCGTCGAGACCTCTTCGCTCTCGGTCGGCATGAAGCACCTCCTCTCGTCAGCAGCGTGCTCACCGGAGCACCACCGTTCCACGGGGTGCGCCGCGCGTGCCAACGCCGACGCTCCCGCCACCCGGGCGGCGCGCTGCGGCGTCTGGCACCGCCAGAACGCCCCGGTGTGGCAGCGCGCGGCGGCCAGGGCGCGCGTCGTCCCCTGGTACCGAAGGGCGGCGCCCGACGGCCACGCGCTTGCAGTCAGCCCCGTCGCGGCTTGCGAATCTCTCGCAGCGCTCACCAAGGAGCAGCACATGAACTGGGAAGAAGTGCAGGGCCAGATGCAGCAGGTCGGCGGGAAGCTCAAGGAGAAGTGGGCGAAGCTGACCGACGACGACCTCCTGTTGCTCAAGGGCAAGAAGGAAGTCTTCCTCGGCAAGCTGCAGGAGCGCACCGGGCTGCTCAAGGAGGAGGCCGAGAAGCAGTTCGACGCCTTCACCGCCAAGCTCGACGTGTCCACGAAGCCCAGCGTCAGCAAGTAGGCGCGCGCCTCATTGCTTTCAGGCCCGGCGCGCGCCGCACAGGTGCGCCGGGCCCCGCGCTCGCGGCCTCCGTCCAGCTCAGCGCTCCGAAGCGCCGGCGGCATCATCACTCGAGCAGCGCCCAACACCGGCCCGTCGCTGGTCGGCACCGGCGCTGCACGATCGAACTTGTCCGCACCACCGCGGGCTCGCCGCGGCCTTCGCGGCGCGCGGTGTCGAGTCCACTCGGAGCCAAGGAGCACCACCATGCGCACGTCTTCTCGTTGGTTCGTCGGGCTCATGTTCGCCCTCTCCGCAAGCTGCACCGCGGTGTCACCAGGCCCAGTCGACGCTGCCGTTGTCGGCGACGGGGGCCCTGACGCGGGCGCGATCGACGTCACCGACGCCAGCGTGGACGCCAGCGTGGACGGCGGCACGGGCAGCGACTGCTCGGAATGTGAAGCCCTCTGTGTCGCCGGGCGCGGCTGTGTCCAGTGCCTGCCCGGCACGATTCGAGGCTGTCCGGCGACGTCGCACTGCAGCGCGGACTACCGCTGCGTGGCCGGCTGCTCGGGTGACGTCGCGTGTGGGAGCGGGCGCTGTCTGCCTTCGCACGAGTGCGCGCAGTGCCAGGACGACGCCGAATGCGGGGCCGGGCGCCGCTGTGGAAGCGGCCTGTGCCACGCGGGCTGCACCACGGGTGAAGACTGTTCCGCCGGGCGCACGTGCTGCAGCGGCAGCTGCGTCCAGCTCGAGCTCGATCGACGAAGCTGCGGCGCCTGCGGCGTGGCCTGCGGCGCGTTGGGCGTCTGTGGGCGCGGCGCCTGTGCCACGAGCGTCCTCGCCAGCGCCTGTTCCCTCCCCGCGGCCGTGGTGGTGCTGAGCGGCTTCGGCAGCGACGACGACGCGGGGCAGGCCATGGGCGACGCGCTCGCCGTGGGCTGTCCTGAGCCGGTCGCGCTCCGGAGCTCGCTCTACGGAGCCGACGGCGTGTCGAGCTCGACCACCGGTGAGCCCGTCGCGCTCGGTGAGCTGATCCTCGTCGCTGGCGGGGGCTTCGTGCAGCCGGTGGTGGCGTACTTGGACACGGCCGGCCACGCGCCCGTCGTCGCCGCCACCGACTCGACGAACGCCCGATTCCTGCGCGCCGATGGTGGCGTCATCGCCGTCGCGCCGCTCGCGTCGCTCACCGCCGGCCACGACTACTTCGTGCTGCAGTTCGTCACCACGCCCTCGGGCAGCGCCGTGCTGGCGGGGTACGGGTTCTTCTCGCCGGGCACGCGCGCCGCGGCCTGGTACTTCGCCAACGTCATTTTGATGGACCTCGCCGCTGCCACCCAGCCGTGGCGCGTCATCGAGTGGCGGGATTCGAACGCCAACCGCGTGGCCGACGCGCTCGACACGTGGACGTGGATCGCCTCCGGTCCTTGAAGTCCGCGGAGGCACGAGCACGCCCGCCGCTCGCTGCATGAACGGATCCAACCAAATTGAACGAAGTTGAGCGGCCGCATTGCCAACGCCGCCCAATGCGCCCATGGAGGGTGAGTGTCGGAACAACCGCCAAGCCCAGGTCGAATCCTGCTGATCGACGACGACGAGGTGCTGTGCGACTTCCTCGGGCTTCAGCTCGAGCGGCGCGGCGCCACGGTCGTCGCGGAGCGCAGCGCCGAGGCGGGGCTCGAGCGCCTGGCCGCCGAAGACTTCGATGTCGTGCTGTGTGATCTCCACCTCGTGGGCCTCGACGGCCTCGCCTTCACCCAAGAGGTCGCGCGGCGCTCTCCGCAGGTGCCAGTGGTGGTCATCACCGGCGCGGCCACCATGGACACGACGATCGCGGCCATGCGCGCGGGGGCGTGGGACTTCTTGCTCAAGCCCATCGACCTCGACCTGCTCGCGGTGGTGCTCGATCGGGCGGCCAAACACCGGGCGCTGCAGGGTGAGGTGGTGAGCCTCCGGCGGCAAGGGCGTGAGCTCGCCGGCGGCCTCATGGTGGGGACCACGCCGAGCATGAAGCGGGTGTACGAGCTGATCGACCGCGTCGCGCCGGGCGACGCCCCGGTGATGATCTGCGGCGCCAGCGGCACGGGCAAAGAGCTGGTGGCCGCGGCGCTGCACGCGGCGAGCACCCGGAAGGCCGGACCGTTCGTCGCGGTGAACTGCGCGGCGGTGCCCGCGGCGCTGCTGGAATCCGAGCTCTTCGGCCACGCGCGGGGCGCGTTCACCGACGCCAAGCGTGAGCGCAAGGGGCTCTTCGCCCAGGCCGACGGCGGGACGCTGTTCCTCGACGAGATCGCCGAGCTCCCGCTCGAGCTGCAGCCCAAGCTCCTGCGCGCGCTGCAAGAGCGGCGCGTTCGACCGCTGGGTGGAACCGGAGAGATCGCCTTCGACGCGCGGCTCATCACCGCGACGAACCGCGACCTCGACACCGAGGTCCACGAGCGGCGCTTCCGCGAAGACCTCTTCTACCGAATCAACGTGGTCCGCATCGACGTGCCCCCGCTGCGCGAGCGGCACGCCGACATCGTCTTGTTGGCGCGGCACTTCTTGGCCCGCGCCGCGGCCAGGGCTGGCCGGCCGCTCCCGACCTTGGCGCCGGCCGCGGCCGAGAAGCTGCTCGCCTACGAGTGGCCGGGGAACGTGCGCGAGCTCGAGAACTGCATCGAGAGCGCGGTGGCGGTGAGCGACGGCCCGGAGCTGAACGTGAGCGACCTGCCCGCCAAGCTCCGCGACTTCCAGTCGCAGCGAGTCGTCCTGGCGGCGGACTCGTCGCAGGACCTCGTCACGCTCGCCGAGCTGTCCCAGCGCTACCTCAACCGCGTGTTGACGCTGCTCAGCGGCAACAAGACGCGGGCCGCGCAGGTGTTGGGCGTGGACCGCCGCACGCTGTACCGCATGCTCGCGCGTGGAGGACCCAGCGCGTGACGACGCCCGACGCGCTCTGGGCCGTGGCGTTCTCGAGGCTCTCGCACGAGCTGCGCTCTCCGCTGACGGTGCTCACCGGCGCCCTCGAAGAAGCGCGACGGGCCGACCCAGCCGAGTCGCCGAGCGAGCGGCTCGCCGTGGCGGCGCTCAGCGGACGAGCGGTGGCGCGGCTGACGGTCTTGGCGGAGCGGCTCAGCTTGGCGGCGCAGCTGGCCAACGGCGCTGCGCCGGTGCTGCAGCCCGTCGACCTCGCCGCGCTGACGCGGCTGGCCGTGGACGCGCTCGCCGCGCAGCCGCCCCGTCGGGGTGTGTCGATCGACCTGCGCGCGCCGGCCCATGCGGTCGTCGTCATGGCTGAGCCGGCGCTCCTCCGCGGCCTGGTGTCGGAGCTGCTGACCAACGCGCACCGCCACGCCAAGCGCGGGCTCGTCGTGACGGTGTCGGCGGGCAGCGGGGTGACGGTGGAAGACGATGGCGGCGGCGTCGCGGTCGACGAGCTGGTCCACTTGTTCGACCCCTTCGCCGGTCGAGGCGCGCGGGCCGGCCTGGGCATGGGGCTGTGGTTGGCGCGAGGGCTGGCCGAGCTGCAGGGCGGAACGCTGAGCGCCGAGCGCAGCGCGACGGGGCTGCGGCTGCGGCTGCAACTGGCGGCCGCCCCATGACGAGCGTGCTGCTCGTCGAGGACGTGGCCGAGCTCGCCGAGCTCTGGGAGCGACAGCTCACCCGCGCGGGCTTCGACGTGCGCCGCGCCGACTCCGTGGAGGCGGCGTGCTTCGAACAAGCGCGCGCGCCGGCCGACGTCTTGGTGACGGATCTGCACCTGCCCGACGGCAACGGCGCCGAGCTGGCCCGACGCCTCGGAATG
>JALHOS010000109.1 GCA_022842905.1 Myxococcaceae bacterium
ACGGCAGCGGCGCGAGGTGTTTGCCCACGTCCAGCGCGGTCGCCACCAGCCCGGCCGCCATCACCCACGGCAAGACGCCCTGCACGCGCACCGACACCACGCCCGCGACCGTCCCGCCGAGCGCCCCGAGCAGCGCGCCCACCAGCCCGTACGCGCCGATCCGCCCCACGTGCCAAGCCACCGCGCGCCCGCCGGCCGTCCCTCCACTCGCCGCGCACGCCAGCGGCCCACACATGAGCCCGCAATGCAGGCTGCCCGTGACGCCAGCCACGAACGACGAGCCCACTCCGGCCGCGACGAGCGGCACCAGAAACGACATGCCCACGCTCCAGTTTCAACGGGCATGCCGCTCGCACAGCGCCGCCTCCATGAGCGCCCCCACAGCCGCAACCTTGAGCGAAGCCAAGTGTCGGCACTGCGCCAGCCCCGTCCCCGCCAACGCAGAAAATGCAGACTTCTGCTGTCGCGGCTGCCAAGCCGTGCATTCCTTGCTCATGGAGCAAGGGCTCGGGCGCTACTACGAGCTGGCGCGGGGCGACGTCGCTCCAGCGTCCAGCGCGGACGCTCCGAAGAGCCACGTGTGGCTCGAGGCGCTCCTGGCCGACAGCCCAGGGACGGAAACCGGCCAGCTGCGCGCGGTCCAGCTCGACGTGCAGGGCATTCACTGCGCGGCCTGTGTCTGGCTCATGAACGAGACGTTCCGCCGGCACGACGGCGCCGCGCGCATCACCATCAACCCCGCGCTGGGCAAGGTGGCGCTGCTGTTCAAGCCGGGCTTCGAAGTCCTCTCGTGGGTGAAGGAGATCGAAGCGTTCGGCTACCAGTTCGGTCCGCCGCGCAAGCAGCCTCGCCGCCAGTCCCTCGAGCTCCCGCTGCGCCTGGGCGTGTCGATCGCGCTCACCATCAACGTCATGTTGTTCAGCGTGAGCTTCTACTTTGGCCTTGCGCCGAGTGAGCCCGAGGTCTTCGCGCTGTTCAGCCGGCTGTCGTTTGCCCTGTCGAGCGCGGTGGTCGTCATCGGCGGCTGGCCGTTCTTCCGCGCGGCGTACCAGGGACTCAAGCGCCGGGTGCTGCACCTGGACTTCCCGATCGCGGTGGGCATCGGCCTGGTCTACGGCGCGTCGGTCGCGCAGGTGCTCAGCGGTGCGGGCGGCGATCTGACGTACTTCGACACCCTCAACACCTTCATCACCTTGATGCTCGTCGGCCGCTGGTTGCAGGAGCGGGTGATCGAACGCAACCGCCGCTTCCTGCTCGACGACGACGGCGCCGAAGGGCTCATGGCCCGCGTCGTGGTCGGTCAGACGATCGTCGCCAAGCCGGCGCCGAAGGTGGCCACGGGCGATCTCCTCCTCGTCGCGCCGTCGGAGCTCGTGCCCGTCGACGCCGTGCTGCAGGACCCGTCGGCCCGCATCAGCACCGACTGGATGACCGGCGAGTCGTCGTCACGACCGCTGAGCCGCGGCGCCCGAATTCCCGCTGGGAGCTTCAACGCGAGCCAGCAGGCGCTGCATGCCGTGGCGACGCAGCCGTTCGCCGAGTCCGCGCTCGTCTCGCTGCTGCGGCAGGTCCCGGCCGACGCGAAGGCGGGCGGCAAACACCAGGCCTGGTGGACGCGCTTCGCCAAGCGCTGGGTCGTCAAGGTGCTGGTGCTGGCGAGCCTGGGCTTCGTCGTCTGGCTGCCGTTCGGCCCCAGCCAGGCGCTCAACGTCGCCGCCGCGCTGCTGGTGGTGACCTGCCCGTGTGCCATCGGCATCGCCATTCCTCTCGCGTACGAGTTGGTGCAGTCCCGCCTGCGCCGCCGCGGGCTCTACGTGCGCGCGCCGGATCTGCTCGACCGCCTCGCCCAGGTCCGCAAGGTGCTCTTCGACAAGACCGGCACGCTCACCCTGGGCCGCCTCGAGCTGGTTCGCCCCGAGGTGCTCCACGCGCTGTCGCCCGAAGCGCGCGACGTCGCCTTCAACCTGGCCGCGCGCTCGAACCACCCCGTCTCTGGCTGCCTGGCGCGGGCGCTGGCTGGCCTGGGCGCCAAGTACGACGCGCTCGCGCAGGTCGACGAGCGGGAAGGGCAGGGCCTCGAGCTCCGGGCGGGCGACGTCGTCTGGCGGCTCGGCAGACCGTCCTGGGCGGTGGCGGAGGCGGAGGCAGAAGGTCCCGTCGTCGGCGCGGCGCTCACCCGGAACGGGCAGCTCGTCGCAAGCTTTGCGACCACGGAGGCACTGCGCCCCGACGCGCGCAAAGAAGTCGCGGCGCTCGGCGAGGCAGGCGCGGAGATCTGGCTGCTCTCGGGCGACGCACAGCCCAAGGTCTCGGCGCTGGCGGAGGCGCTCGGCGTGCCGGCGAACCAGGCGCTCGGAGGGCTGCTTCCCGAGCAAAAGTCTGCCGTTGTCGGCCGGCTCGACCGCGAGGACACGCTGTACCTGGGCGACGGGGTGAACGACGCGCTCGCCTTCGAACGCGCGCTCGCGGCGGGGACGCCGACGATCGATCGACCCGTCATGCCCGGCCGCAGCGACTTCTTCTTGATCGGGGAAGGGCTCTCTCCAATTCGTGACGCGCTGGCCCAGGCGGTGCATTTGCGGCGCGTCGTGAAGCGGCTTTTGACGATCTCGCTGTCGTACAACGTGCTGGCTGTCTCTGCGTGTTTGCTCGGGAAAATGTCTCCGCTGGCCGCCGCGATCACCATGCCCGCCAGCACCGTCACGCTGTTGCTGCTGACCGTCTGGAGCCTCCGCTCGCGGCGCCACGCAGAAGCTGCGGGTGACGCAGTGTGGCGCGCAAGTCCTTCGGAGGCCGCGGCGTGAGCGTCATGGTCCTCCAGGTGTTCGTGAGCCTCATGCTCGTCGCGGGGTCCGTCGTGCTGTTCGTGTACACGGTGCGCTCGCGGACGTTGGAGCACGTCGACCGGCTGGCGCTGGCGCCGCTCGAGGACGATGACGCGCGGCCGAGCAAGCCGCCCCCGAGCCCCGACTGAACCCAGACTGAAGATTCGAAGCTGAAGACCGAAGTGGAGCGTTTCGAGGGAACGACATGCAAACGCAGAAGATCGAGTACGACGACGGCGTCGTCAGGAATTTCATCTGGGCGTCAGTGGCTTTTGGCTTCGTCGGCCTGCTGGTCGGCGTGACGATCGCCAGCCAACTCGCCTGGTGGCAAGCGAACCTGGGCATTCCCTACCTGACGTTCTCGAGGCTCCGGCCGCTCCACACGAACGCCGTCATCTTCGCGTTCGTCGGCAACATGATGTTCGCGGGCGTGTACTACTCGACGCAGCGGTTGCTCAAGACGCGCATGGCGTCTGATCTGCTGTCCACGATTCACTTCTGGGGGTGGCAGTTCATCATCGTCTGCGCAGCCATCACGCTGCCCTTGGGCATCACCACGTCGAAGGAATACGCCGAGCTCGAGTGGCCGATCGACATCTTGATCGCCCTGGTCTGGGTGGTCTTCGCGATCAACTTCTTCTGGACGCTGGCCAAGCGCAACGAGAAGCACTTGTACGTGGCGATCTGGTTCTACATCTCCACGATCCTCACGGTGGCGGTGCTCCACATCGTCAACTCCTTCGCGCTGCCGCTGAGCTTCTTCAAGAGCTACTCGGTCTTCGCCGGCGTGCAGGACGCGCTGGTGCAGTGGTGGTACGGCCACAACGCCGTCGCCTTCTTCCTGACCACGCCGATCCTGGGCATCATGTATTATTTCTTGCCCAAGGCGGCGGAGCGGCCGGTCTATTCCTACCGCCTGTCAATCATTCACTTCTGGGCGTTGGTGTTCATGTATATCTGGGCGGGGCCGCACCACCTGCTCTACACCGCACTGCCGGAGTGGGCGCAGTCGCTGGGCATGGTCTTCAGCGTCATGCTCTGGGCGCCGTCCTGGGGCGGCATGCTCAACGGGCTGCTGACGCTGCGCGGGGTGTGGAACCGGGTGCGCGAAGATCCGGTGCTCAAGTTCTTCGTCGCGGGCGTCACGTTCTACGGCATGGCGACGTTCGAAGGCCCGCTCATGTCGATCAAGTCGGTCTCGGCGCTCGCGCACTACACGGACTGGATCGTCGGGCACGCGCACGGCGGCGCGCTCGGCTGGAACGGGCTCATGGCGGCGGGCATGTTCTATTGGCTGGTGCCCAGGCTGTTCGGTACCAAGCTCGCGTCGACCAAGGCGGCCGACGCCCACTTCTGGCTCGCGACGATCGGCATCGTCACCTACATGGTGTCGATGTGGATCTCTGGTGTGAACCAGGGGCTCATGTGGCGGGCGACGAACCCCGACGGCACGCTGGTCTACCCGAGCTTCACCGAGACGCTGCTGGCGATTCGCCCCATGTACGTGATCCGCTTCCTGGGCGGGCTCATGTACCTGACTGGCTTCATCATCATGATGTGGAACCTGATCAAGACGGCCATGTCTGGGAAGGCTGTGAACGGCACGGCGGAGGTCGTCGTCGAGGCGCCGAAGCCTGACGCGCCGGGTGAGACGATCGGCGACGTGCTCGCGGGTCGGCCGCTGTGGTTCACGCTCATCGGGCTGGTGACGGCGACGCTCTTCGTCTTCGTGCCGACGGTGCCGGCGATCCTGCTGGCGATCGCGACGGGCGTGGTGGCCGAAGTCGCCTACGTCATCAACAAGAAGGACCGCGCGGCCGGCAAGCCGTCGTGGTTCGGACTCATCGAGAAGCGGCCGTTCGTGTTCACGGTCTTCGTGTTGCTCGCGGCGCTGGCCGGCGGCATCGCCGAGCTCGTGCCGACCGTTCTCATGAGCGACAAGGCAGTCCCTGCGTCGGGCGCGGCGCAGAAGCCGTACACCGCCCTCGAGCTGCAGGGGCGCGACGTGTACACGCGCGAAGGCTGCTACACCTGCCACTCGCAGATGGTGCGGCCCATGGTGGCGGAGTTCCAGCGCTACGGAGAGGCCAGCCGCGCGGAGGAGTTCATCTACGATCACCCGTTCCAGTGGGGCAGCAAGCGCACGGGGCCGGACCTGCACCGCATCGGCGGGCGCTACCCGAGCCTCTGGCACTACACCCACTTGATGGATCCCCGCGCGACGAGCCAAGGCTCGAACATGCCGTCCTATTCCTGGCTGGCCGACTGGAAGATCGACCCCAAGCTGGGCAAGGACAAGCTCGAGCTCATGACGAAGCTCGGCGTGCCCTACACGGCTGACGACGTGTCTGGTGCCGAGGCTTCGCAACAGGCGCAGGCCAACGCCGTCGTGCAGGACCTGGCCAAGAACGGCGTCACGGTGGCGTGGGACAGCGAGATGGTCGCGCTCATCGCCTACCTCCAGCGCCTGGGCCGAGACGTGGGGGTGGTGCCACTCGGTGAGGGCGTCAAGACGGCCGGTGGAGACGCCGCGCCCGTCGGAGGGCAGCGCTAATGTGGCGGCAATTCTACGCAGGCATGGACGTGAAGCTGCCGCTGTTCGCCATGGGCGTCTTCATCGCCTTCTTCGTGCTCCTGCTGCTTCGTACCTATGCGTACAAGCGCAGCCAGGACTTCGACGGCGTGGCGGCGCTGCCGCTGGCCGATGACTCACTCCCCCCTTCGAACCGCAGGAGCGCCGCGCCATGAGCACCAACGACACGGGCAAGAAAGACGGAATCGTTCACGTCTACGACGACATCCAAGAGGAGGACAACCACCTGCCGAACTGGTGGTTGGCGATTTTGTACGGGTCCATTGTGTTCGGGTTTGGGTATTGGCTCGTGTACCACACCACCAAGTCGCTCCCGACGCCGACGGACGAGTACCTGACCGACGTCAGCGCGCTCAAGAAGGCCCGCCAGCAGGCGAGCCCGGCGAGCGAAGACGCCTTGGCGGGGCTGGTGAAGGACACGTCGGCGCTGGAAGAAGGACAGAAGGTGTACGCGTCGACCTGCGCGGCCTGTCACGGGCCGAACGGCGAAGGCCTGGTGGGGCCGAATTTGACGGACAAGTTCTGGATCCACGGCGCGGCGTTGGCTGACGTGTACAAGGCAGTCGATCAGGGCTTCGTGGACAAGGGCATGCCCGCTTGGGGGCCCGTGCTCGGCGCGGAGAAGACCAGAAAGGTGACCGCCTTCGTGGCGTCCTTGAAGGGCAAGAACCTGCCCGGCAAGGAGCCGCAGGGTGAGCCCGTGGAGTGAGGGTGTATGAGTTTGCCGGTCCCGCAGGGTCCCTCGTCGGTGCTGGGCGGTATGAAGGCCGACGGCTCGCGGGCCAAGCTCCACCCCCTCGACATCAAGGGTCCGTGGAACACGCGCCGGCGCGTCGTGTTCGCTCTGCTGATCGCCTTCTACGTGCTCGCCCCGTTCATTCCCGTGGGCGGGCACCCGATGATCTTCCTGGACGCCGAGCACCGGCGGTTCTTTCTGTTCGGCCAGACGTTCAACGCCCAAGACTTCTGGATGATGGTGCTGATCACGTTGACGTTCGTGTTCAGCCTGCTGCTGATCACCGCGTGGCGTGGGCGGCTGTGGTGTGGCTGGGCGTGTCCGCAGACCGTGTTCTTGGAGAGCCTGTACCGGCCGATCGAGCGGCTCATCGAAGGGCCGCGGGATCGACGGCTCAAGCTCGCCCAGGAGCCGTGGGGGCCGAAGAAGGTGGCCCGCTTCGTCGTCAAGCAGCTGGCCTACCTGGGCTTCTCGTTGGCGATCGCCCACACTGCGACGGCGATCTTCGTCTCGCCCAAAGAGCTGTACGTGATGATCGAGCAGGGACCGTCTGCCAGCCCGACGGCCTTCCTGCTGACCATGGGGTTCACGGCGATCCTCATGTTCAACTTTGGCTGGTTTCGCGAGCAGTTCTGCGTGGTGCTCTGCCCGTACGGGCGCTTGCAGTCGGTGCTGCACGACAGGGGCTCGATCACCGTCGCGTATGACTTTGGCCGCGGTGAGCCGCGCGGGAAGCTGGCCAAGCCCGAGCCCGGCGCGCCGAAACTCGGCGACTGCGTGGACTGTAAGAAGTGCGTCTACGCCTGCCCCACCGGCATCGACATTCGCAGCGGCCTGCAGATGGAGTGCATCGCCTGTCTGCAGTGTGTCGACGTGTGCGACGACGTGATGACGAAGGTGAAGCGGCCCACGGGCCTGATTCGCCTCGCCTCGCAGCAGGAGCTGGCAGGGCAGGGGCGCAAGGTGCTCCGGCCGCGCCTGCTCGTGTACGCGGCGCTGACGTTGATCGCCGGTACGGCGCTGGGCGCCGCGCTGACGCTGCGCACGCCCTTCGAGGCCAATGTGATCCGCCCGCGCGGGGGCAACCCGTTCGTCGTGGACGGGGCGAAGGTGCACAACACCTTCGAGGTGCACGTGTTCAACAAGAACCCGGCGCCGAGCACGCTCCACATCGAGCTGCGTGCCCCGGTGGAGGCGAAGGTGTCCGTGGGCAAGCCGTCGGTCGCGTTGGACTCGCTCGCCGACACGCGCGTGCCCGTGTCGGTCTCCATCGACCGGTCGCTGTTGGGGCGGCCGATTGACCTCGAGCTCGTGGTCCAGGATTCCTTCAGCCAGGTCACCAAGGTGCTGCCGGTGCGGTTCCTGGCGCCGCTCGGCACCGCCGCGCAGCCGATCCCCCGGCCGGCGACGCCGTAACGTCGAGTCGCGGCGAGAGGTGTCGCAGCGCGCTGGAGCTTCGGCTGGCTCGGTTCGGCGGAAGGCGTTCGTTCCGGGACGTGACGCCGCGCGCACAGCAGGTGTCGTTCGATTCCGGCGAAGGTAGGTCTGAGCCTGGCGGAAGAAACCGCTGGATCCGCCTCGTGGCCGGGCCATAATCCGCGGCCTCTGGGGCCCGTCTTCATCGCTGGAACCTGTCGTCGCGCAATCGCAGCCCCGTTGGCGAACGCGCCAGAGTTTTGCTGTTTCTAGAAAAAGTGAATGTGGCTGGACTCGGCGGGTACGCTGCCTCCAGACTGCGCCCGTCGTGAGGGGCCCAAAGCCGCGAGCACCGAGGAGACGACGTGGATCAGCCCGAGCTTGCCCCCAGTGAACCCACCGACGCACCGACCCGAGCCGCCGTGCGCGGAAGGAGCCCCGCAATGTCCCTGAAGACGCTTCGCGCCTGCTCGTTGGGCCTGTTGGCCACCGCGCTCCTGTGGGGGTGTGAAGAGCCGATCCCCGACCAGCTCAACACGGGGCTGGACTTCATCACCGGCACGCCGACGTTCTCGAACTACGCCGACGATCAGTCGGACTGGGCGCTCGAGACGGCGAGCATGGTGCGCCTGTTCAGCGAGGCGGCGGTGTGTGTGCCCGCTTCCTCGCCGTGCCGGCTCAACGATTTCGCCGCGGCCTGGGCGGACGACGTGAACCAGACACTCAAGCGGGGCCACTCCGAAGGCATTGCCATGCTGACGCTGGCCTTCCAGCAAGGGCAACTCAACCCGGCCGACTTCGGCGCGCAGTCGGTGGCGGCGCTCGATCTGTCCGACCCGCGGGTGCAGCGGGAGATCGCCTACTGGGCGGCGACGCAGAAGATCCCCGCGGGGCTTGCGCGGGACCAGAGCTTCCAAGCCAAGGACGTCATGAAGTTCCTCGCCAAGGCGTTCAAGGCTGGCCAGAAGGAAGGCTGGCGCCTGGCGATCGCGATGCGGGACGAGACGTCGTACCGCGGCGGGCACGCGCTGGTCCCGTTCGGCTTCTTCAAGGGAAAGAAGGAAGGGCAGTTCTACCTGCGCGTCTATGACAGCAATCTGCCAGGCCGCGAGCAGCGGCTCTTCATCGACACCAAGGCCAACACCTGGAGCTACGAGGGCTCGGTGAACGCCGACGCGCCCCGCACGTATGCGGGTGACGGCACCAACAAGAACCTCCTCTATTTCTCGCCGCTGACGGCGCGCGTGGGACCCTTCCCGGCGCCCTTCGCGGAAGGAAGCAAGGTGCTGGCGGTCTCCGCCGACGGCGTGGGCGCGGTGCTCAGCGACGAGGGCGGCGCGCGCGTGGGCGTCAGCGCCACGGGAGAGATCTCGGAGAGCGGTGGCACGGTCCGCCCGGCCTTCGCGCAGGCCAACTGCATCGCCTGCCCCGGGCCTTCCGAGGTGATGAACGTCACGCTGAGCCCCGACGGTGGCATGGGGGGCTCGCAGCGCATCGAGCTCAACAACTTCGGCAACGCGTCGAGCGGCGGTGGCTCGGTGAACATCAACGGCTCGGGCATCACCGCGTCGGTCAGCGGGGTCAAGACCGAGGGCATGAGGGACACCGAGTACGGCGGCATCATCACGGTCAGCGGGAAGACGATCGACGTCAACATTCCCCCCAACAGCAACTCCTCGACCGTCACGATCAAGGTGAGCAGCCCCGACGGCGGGGTGACCACGGTCACCGTCAACACGTTCCCCGCGGCCAACGTGAAGATCGACGCGAGCGATCCGAACAACGTCAAGGTCACCGCGAGCAACAACAACAACACGCCGGTGACCGGCAGCATCACCGTGTCGACGGCGGCGGGCACTGGCGGTGGCACCGTCGAGACGCCGATCAACCTCGCGGGCGGCAAGAGCTCGACCACGACGGCGGCGCCGCTGTCCGGGACCGTGAGCATTTTCCCTGTCCCCGGCACGGACTGCACCAACCGCATCTGGGACCCGCGGGACGGCGGCGAGACTGACGTGGACTGCGGCGGGCTCTGCCCCAAGTGCGCCGACAACAAGAAGTGTGTGGCGGCGTCGGACTGCAATTCCGGCGTCTGTTATGCCAACCGCTGTTATCCGGCGAGCTGCAACGACGGAATCAAGAACGGAACCGAGCTCGACGTCGACTGTGGCCCTTCATGCTTTGGCGCGACCTGTCGCGTCGGCGCACCGTGCAGCTTCAACTCTCAGTGCGTCTGGGGGCTCGACTACAACTCGCTGTGCTGGCCGCAGGACGGCGGCAGTGTCTGCCAGCAGTCGCTGCGACGGCAGCTGCGTGTCAGGGGCCTCGGGGCGGGGGCCCAGTTCAACCTCAACGGCACCATCATCAACGGGCAGATCAACGAGAACTACGTCGTCAACGGCACTGCTGGAGCCGACTTCACGGTGCCGTTCTACGCCCACCGCTACCAATTCCAGAACTTGAACCGCAGCCCGGCGCCGTACCAGAGCAACTTCGTGTGCGAGCTCGAGAACCCGACCAACGACCCGGAGCTGATCGGCCGCGGTGGCTTCGGCGACGGTGGCCAGCCGGCGCTCAATTGCACGCGTGTCGGCACGACGATGATCGTCGACGGCAAGGGGTGCTACGGCATGGACATTCCCCTCAGCTCGCTCATGGACCGTGGCACGGCCCAGGCGCGCGGCATTCCAATCACCAACAAGCTCAATGACACCGGCTCCCTCGAGGTGGGAACCTTCAGGGACCGCGTGTACCTCAGCCGCGGCGCAGGCAAGTACTACACCACCATTGACGACGAGCCGACGAAGTTGGTTTGCCCGGCTTTCAACTACGCCGTCGAAACGCCGCCGAGCGCGGCTGTCTTGAGGACCTCGCTGACCTGCAACTGCTTCCGTGGTGACTTCCGAGGTCCGACCTCCATCGGCAACCCCTGCGCCAACGCCGTCCAGCTGCTCACCCTGCCGCTCAACACGTTCTCCTCGCTCAACGGGGACACCGGCGAGGTCAGCGTCAACGAGTTCAACCTGCTTCCGGACTCCGGGTGTGGCTTCACGAGGACCGCTCGCAGCGGCGCGGACTGGTCGTACAGAGTCAATGTCCCGGCTGGCAAAGAGCTGCGGGTGGGCTTCGGGGGCTTCCCGGGCCACATTTACCTGTTCCCTGACCTCGCCAGCTGCGGCACCAACGTCTCCACCAACCCAGACGCTGGGACACAGGGCGCGCGCTGCCTGACGTACGGCACCGGCGACCCCTACGGCGGGAAGAACCTCATCTATCTGAACTCGACGAGCGCAGCCCAGAACATGTACGTGGTGCTCGACGGCGCCGACGTCGGTGACCAGGGGCGCTACCAGCTCGACATTGGCATTTTTGACCCCGCGCCGAACGTCCTGGGCAATCCTTGCAACGTCGCGACTGCGCTCGTCCCACCGCGTGATGGTGGCTACGCGTCGGCTTCGGGGCGGTTCCTGGACAACCTCGTGCGGTTTCCGGTGGACGCCGGCTGCGCGACGATCACCAGCCCGCCGTTCTCTCCGAACGACGGCATCTTTGCCGTCGGCGTGCCCGCGCGGACCCGGCTCGAGGTGTCGATTGGAGACTGCACTTCCACTGTCAACCTGCTCGAGTACAACAGTTGCGGGACGAACGTGGCGTCGTCTCGGCTCACCGGGACCAGCGGGATTCGCTGCCTGGTAGGACAGTACCCGCCGGCCCAGCTGCAGGGGTGTTCTCGGCAGCCCGTCGTGTACGAGAACCGGACCGCGTCGCTCGTCGGGATCCAGGTCGTGGTCGAGTCAGGCAACACGCTCTCGACGCGCCCGGCCTACAACCTGAGCGCGAGGCTGATCCCCGCGCCGGATCTGCAAACCCAGTCGGGCCCGGCCTTCCTGGGCAACCCGTGTAACTGGGCGACGCCGCGCGCGGCGAACGCGCCGCAGTCGGGCACCGTGAACTTCGACAACAACTTCTTCACGCGCAGCTCGATCGGCTGCCGGCCCGCCGCGGCAGGTGACGCGCCGTCAGGGCCGGACATGGCGTACTCGTTCTCGGTGCCGCCGGACAACACGCTGACCGCGACCGTCTCTGCCTCGGACGGAGCGCGGCAGATCCCGTTCTACAGCCACCTGATCGTCGGGCTGAACAGCTGCGGCGACAACGCGCTGAACTACGTCGACGCGGGCACGACGGGGATGATCTGCAACCAGAGCTTCGGGCCGGTCACCGGAAACCAAACGCACACCTACGTGAACAACACCGCGAACACGCAGGACGTCTACGTGGTGATCGACACCAAGAACCCGACCCTAGGCCTGGGGCAGTACTTCACGATCGCCAGCAGCGTCACCGGCCCCACGCCAGACGGCGGCGCCGATGCGGGCGCGGATTCGGGTGTGCCCGACGCGGGGCCACCCGACGCAGGACCGCCGGACGCAGGACCACCAGACGCAGGACCGCCAGACGCAGGACCGCCAGACGCAGGACCGCCAGACGCAGGACCGCCAGACGCGGGACCGCCAGACGCGGGACCGCCAGACGCTGGCGGCGGCTCGTTCTGCTCCAACGACAGCCAGTGCCCCGGCAGCAACAACTGCTACTGCGCGACGACCCCCGGCAATTGCTCGGGTACTGGCCGCTGCGTGCCGGGCAGGGCGGTGATCAGCGCGCCCACTGACGGTGGCTCCGTCTCCGGCACGTTCACCATTCCCGCCGGCTGTACGCAGGTAGCCGTGTCCGTGTGGGGCGCCGGCGGCGGCAAGGCGGAGGTCATCATTCCCTTCCCGCAGTCGCAGAACGGCGGGCCCGGCGGGTACGTATCTGGGTTGCTGCCGGTCGTGCCGGGAGACGTCTTCACCGCGTGGATCGGCAAGGGCGGCCAGCCCACGAACGGCCAGATGGGCGACGAAGGCGCGGGCTCGTACTTCGGGGTCTCGGCCTTCGGTGGCTTCCCCGAGGTGGGCGAGGCCGCCGGCGGCGGCGGTGGCCTGACCAGCATTCGCCAGACGGGCAGCGCCACGGTGAGCTTCACGGTGCCCGGGGGATCCGGCGCCGGAATGATGATGCCCGGGAAGCCAGGCGGCGGCATGGGCGCGGGCTCGGCGACGACCAGACGAGGCGGGGACGCAGACATTGGCTCGCAGGGCGGAGGTGGCGGCGCCGGCGATCCGGGTGGGCTCGGCGCCACGGCGGCCCAGGGCGCGGGCGACCCAGGCGCGTTCGGCACGTTGCCGTCGGGACTCACGTCGTCCGTGGCCACGCTGCTCAGCGTCGCCCCACCACAGGACGGCACACCAAACTATGCACTCTGTCCTTCCAACACCGGCCGCGGTGAGTCCGGCGACGGCTGCTTCGTCCTGAGGTGCACCACGCCATGAGCATGCGAACCTTGACCTGCGGTTTCGTCGTCTTCCTGGCCGCGTGCAGCAGCGACCTGGCCAGCGTCACCCAGGCAGCGGGCGAGACCTGCCCGGCCGGGCAGAAGCGCTGGGCGTTCAGCGACCGGCTGCCGGCGAGTTGGACGAGCCTGGCGGATACGCAGCAGCCAGACGCTTCGACGTACAAGCCGCGGTTCCGGAACGTCATCACCGAGGTGACGAGCTTCTCCTGCCGCTCCCGCCAGGACGACGGCGGCGTCGCCTACAACAGCAATGGCGCCGCTACCGCCACGGCGGTCTGTCGGGACCTGACGCAGTGCTTCTTGAAGAACGACTGCGTCGATCCCGTGGAGCGCCTGCTCAACTCACCGCGCCTGTCGCGCGTGCTCCCGATGGAGCTGGCGTGGAAATGCGCAGACGGCAGCTCCCACTATGCTGAAGACGGCGCCGACACGGTGTGGCTGGCCTGCCCTGACGCCCTCAACGTCAGAGAGCCGGCCGACGCGCGCATCGCCTGCGTCCCCACGGTCTGCAACGGCGCGACCCGTCGCGGCGCAGACCTGTCCTGCGTACCGGATTTGGCGCGGCCGCTGGTCCGTGAAGAAGACATCGAGCTGACGCAGTTCGACGTGCGCGGCAAGTTCATGCCCTTCGAGACGAACGCCGCCGGCACTGCGCACGGGAGGACCGGCCGGAGCCTCGCGTTCGCCGAGCTCGACAAGCGTCTGGAGATCGACCAGCTCAGCCGCATTCGCGCCTCGGTCGTGTTCCGTCGGAACACGCGCCCCCCACCCAGCGCGAAGATGGCGTTGTGGATGAGCGAGGTCCACGACGACGCGATCGACGGCGGCGCGCGGGGCACGTCGTCGGCCGCGACCGAGTCTTTCCGCTGCCTGGTGAAGACCTTCGATGTCGGTTACCGGCAAGCGGCGGACGGCGGGCTGGATCGCGGGTCGGTGGTCGGCCTCGACTTCGTGACCATCTTCGACGAGGACCTGGTGATCCCGCCGGACTGCTTCAACGAGTCGATCGCCTACCAACAGCAGTGGGTGTTCCGGCAGCCGAAGGTTGACGGGCAGGAGCTGCCGCGCAAGCGGGTGCGCAGCCTGAAGTTCCACCTGTCCTACGACATGGACAACGCGAGCATCTTCGTGCCGAAGGGGAAGAGCCGCGCCGACGCCTGCGCGGCGGACCCGGTGGAGTTCTATTACCAGCGCGCCACGGACTTGTATGATCTGCAGGGCTTCTACAAACAGCGCGAGGTCGCGAAGAACCCCGGGTACGGCAGCACGCGGTACTACTCGGACGGCAGCTCGCGGTTCTTCGTGGCGACGGACGGCTACTTCATCGGATCCAACGACGTCATCTTCTACCCGTCGGACCGCGTGGAGATGGGCCTCTCAGACGTCCGCGTGGACAAGCCGGTCACCACCATCAAGGTGAACTCGCGGGCGCGGCAGAAGATCGACGTCTCGGGTGACTTCTACCGTGCGTTCGATCCCGTGTATTCGTTCAGCGGGTACGTCGCCAAATACATGAAGACGAAGCTGAGGGTCTTCCTGGTGCCCAGGGGGAGCAACGGCGAGTACGTGGCGCCGGGCGCGGAAGGCTTCACGTCCATCGGAGCGGTCGACATCCCCATGGGCAGAGACGGCAAGCCGATCCCTGGGCCCCAGGGCGTCACCATCAGCGGGCGGTTCCTCATCGACTCCACCCTCAAGGCGGCGTTCCTGAACCCGTCGTCCTCGCTGTACGTCAGCGAGGGGCGGCGGACCTTCGAGGTGGTCGGCTGCGTCGAGGCGAGGAGCGACTCCGGCGACTACTGGATCAACTCCGAGTTCTGGGCGACTCCGAACTATCGCTACAACCGGCAGGTCATCGTCGGGAACGACGCCGCGGCGGAGGCGGCCTACAAGCCTCCAGGCTTCCCGTCGCCGGGGCGTGGGTGCCGCTGGTCGAAGGCGCCGCTCGTCATCGTCATCGACAAGTCGATCAGCACGGTCGAGCCGATCGACAGCATCCTGTGGGACGGCCAGGGCAACACCGAGGAGCAGGGCAACTCGTCGGTCAAGCAGACCAACGACAACGACGCCGATCGCACGTGCCAGGCCACCGACGCCGGGACGCCGCGCTGCGATCAGGGCAGCGGCGCGGGGCAGAAAGGGAAGGGCGACTACGGGAAGAGCTACTACGCGACGTCGACGTCCAGCGCCTACACGCCGGGCAGCTTCCGCATGCAGAACGGCCAGCCAGCCGACGACTCCGAGGCCGCCGGCGGCGCGGAGGTCCTGGGTTACCAGGTGCTCGACCCCGAGGCCGACTCGGAGATGAAGCAGTGGGAGTTCAACCCGGTCAGCAAGGTCCAGAAGGTCAACCTCACCATCACCCCTCCGTGGGACAACATCTGGGCCGCGATCAAACAGGCCAACCAAGGCAACCTGAACCCCGAGTGGGTCAAGGGCCGGTACGCCGGTCTGCAGGGGTTGGGCGTGGGCTGGGGGTACAAGCAGCCTGTTGGCAGCTTTGGCATCGTCACCTTCACGATCTCCGTCGGGTTCTCGCTGGCGCTCATCATTGGCGTCAGTCACACCCAGAACCCGGACGACCTGTACAAGTGCATCGTGCCGACGCCGGCGGCGGGGACCACGCCTTCGGCCTGCGTGCAGCTCGGCAGCGAAGAGAAGAGCTTCACGGACGCGGTCACCGACTGCGGTACGCGCGGGGCCCGGCTGGCCGAGCTGAGCACCTTGAACGAGTCGGCTTTGCTCGAGACCTTGCTCAACGGTCCGAGCAGCCCTGGGGAAGCCGTCTGGGTCGGCGCGCAGCAGGCCGACGAGTACAACCCCGGGCTCTGCCTGGGCACCTGGCTCGACTCTGTGTGTCGGCCGAACCACAAGACCCAGTTCCGCTGGCTGTCCAACGACGCCACGTTCGCCAGCACCACGGGCGGCGCGGCCGGCACGATCGACACGACCGCGGTGTACTTCAGTGGCGGTATCCAGAACGGGCTGTTCCCGCGCGCGCCAGCCAAGGCCGGCGTGATCTTCAACCGCGACGGCAGCCTGAGTTCTGACGTCGCCACGGCTCAGCACCCGTACGCCTGCATGTACGATCCGGCGGAGCGCGACATCCCCATCAAGGTCGAGGCGGCCGTCGAGTTGGGCTTCGCGGTGGGCGTGGGGATCGAGTGGTGCTTCCCGTCGGACGAGATCGGCATCTGCCTGGCGGGCACGCTCAACCTCGCGGCGCTGAAGATCGCGCCGAAGGTCGAGACGGTGTTCCACCACCTCAGAGACCACCGCGGGCGCACGTCTCGCAGAGACAACACGAACCTGTCGGCGGAGTGGAGCGTGACCCTCCTCGAGGGGTCGGTCGAAGCGAAGTTCAAGGCGCTCATCTTCGAGTTCAGCATCGTCATCTTGGAGTTCGGTGGCTTCAGCCTGGGTAAGGACAAGCTGTTCGACTTCAACTTCCCGTCCATGGAGCCGTTCCGATGAAGACGCTCATGCGAGCTGTGTTGGTGTTGGCCGCCGTCGGGGCCACCGGGGCATGGTTCTTCGGGCGGGGCGCGGCCAGGCCGAGCGTGCCGAGCGCGCCGTCGAGCCCGTTCTCCACGCCGGCTGAGCGGGCCGAACATGCGCTGGCGCCGAGCCGCCGTGGCTGCGACTTCACGGTGGGCCAGCGGTTCGACGTGCCGCTCTCGGTCTCGAGCCTGGCCCGGGTGTCCGTGCCGACGCCCGAGGGCCCGCGCGAGGTCGAGGTCCCCGGCGCGTTCAACGCGACGGCGCGCTTCGAGGTCCTCGACGTGAAACAAGGCAACGCGACGATGCTCGGCGAGCTCGCCCAGCTTCGGGCCAGCGGCTCGGTGCCGGCGCCGCCGTGGGGCCGCTCGTTCTTGGTCGAGGTGGAGCCGACCTGTGAGGTCGTCCGCTATGGCCGGCACACCAGCACCTCCCGCGCGAACGGTCGCCTCGAGCAGGGCGCCGTCTGGGAGCTCGCCTGGCGCTGGACCGGCGGCGACGAGCAGGTGCAACGGCACAACGCTCGCGGCGCCTTCACCGCCCGCGTCACCACCGCTCGGGTCGGAGCCCAGACGCTCGCGCAGCGTCGCGTCGAGACGTACACGCAGCTCTGGCTGGGTGGCGCGGCGAGCTCGGTGAACGGCTTCGTGTCGGTCACCGCCGGCGACGTGGGCTGGTTCGATCGGCTCGAGAGCGAAGAGACGCTCGTGTCTTCGGCCGGCCAGACCGTCACGCGGGTGCAGGCGAGCAGCGCGCCGGCGCAGGGCAGCCTCGACGGCGTCGATCGAGAGCTGGCCCACTACGTCTGGGAAGACCTGCTGCCCAAGGCCACCGCGCGGCGCGAGCCCATGCCGGTGACGGCCGGCGATCGAGCGCTGCGTGAGGTGATGAAGGCGAAGACCCCGAGCGAGGCGGTGTCGATCGCCGAGGCGTCCTTCCAGAAGGATCAGAACTTGGCCGCCGCGTGGCCCCCGCTGCGCGCGTACTTGGAAGCGCGGCCGGAGCAGACGCCCGCCGTCGTCGCCGAGCTGCGTGCAGGCCAGGTCGGGGAAGACGGGCTCAACCCCTTCTTCATCGCCCTGGGCAACGCGCGGACGCCGGAGGCGAAGGACGCGCTGCTGGGCATCATGCGCGACGGTCGCGCGCCGCCGACGGTGCGCACGCGAGCCATGTTCTCGCTGGTAGACCGCGCCGACGTGGGCGTCGAGCTGGCGGAGGAGTTCAAGAAGAGCGCGCAGGCGCTCGAGACCAACCCGACTGGCGCCCAGCGCTACGTGGCCGAAGAGTCGCTGCTGGCGCTGACGACCATGGCTGGAATTCAGGAAGCCGATGACGTGGGCGCGGTGGCGCTGGACTCGGTGCGCGCCACCCTGCGGGTGGACCCCCGCAGCCAGCGCTCGGGGCTGCTCGGCCTGGCGAACCTGGGCGATCCCGCGCTGCTGCCCGAAGCGGAGCCCTACACCCACTCTCCGGACGAGCGGGTGCGGCGGGGCGCCGCCAAGGTCATTCGCCGCATGCGGCCCATGGACACCGACACCTTCATTCGCGAGTGGCTGGCGCGTGAGCCCAGCTTGCTGGTGAAGAAGGACATCTTCACCACGCTCGAGCTCCAGCACTTCGACGCCAAGGTCCCCGCCGGGCGCGCCTTGGCGCTGCTGCTGGCCGACGAGCTGGCGAGCGGGAAGCACGCGGTCATCGCCCGGAAGGCGCTCATTCGCCTCGTGGGGGGCTCGGAGGCGGCGAGCGAGCCGCGGGTGCGTGCGCTGCTCAAGGAGCAGGTCCGCCAGTCGCTCCACCGTCGCGATGGGCTCGCGGGCGACGCCATGTCCCAGCTGACCCCCGACGAGATGCGGGAGGTCGCGCCATGAAGCGGGGCCTGCTGGTGGTGATGGCGCTCGTGGCTTCCTGCGCGCCCTTCAAGGAGCCGTCGGTGCAGGAGCGCGAGGTTCCGGGGGCCGGAGGCGACCCACCGGCGTACACCGCGCGCCCCTTCCTGCCGGACGCGGCCATGCCGGAGCCGTATGACGCCGGGTGCTGCTTCGTGCGCTTCGCCCGCGCTGCCGGCGACGAGCTGGCTGCGGAGCTGCTGGGCTTCAGCGCGCCGTTGTCCACGCCCCTGCGCATGACGCGCGACGGCGGTATCTGGGAAGCGACGGCGTGCATGCCGCGCACGAACCAGAGCTACGGCTACCGGGTCTTCATTCCTCTCACCGAGGACGGAGGCGCGCTGTTCCCGCTCGTGGTGACGAACCCCAACGCGCCGCAGGTGCCGTCGAGTGAGTATGGGGTGCTCAACGAGTTCCGCGCCGCCGACGCCGGGTCCTGCGCCGACATCGCCACCGCGCCGCACGCGGATACGACGGTCGTCGACGCGGGCGCGCAGCCGGTGGTCGACGCCGGGAGCGATGCGGGCCTCAGCGACGCCGGGAGCGACGGCGGTTGACGGGGCGCTGACGACAGCAACGCGCCTGGCGCAGGTGCAGGCCCTTCGACAGCCGCGCGCCCCGTGCCCGACCTCGTCGCGCTCGTCGCCACCCGCGGAGGTCATCGCCAAGCTTCGCGGCCAGTGCCCAGCGCCCGCGCCGCCCTCGTCAACGCTCACCGGAGGGTCATCGATCGGGACGTCCGCGGCCCTCGAGGAAGCCCAGCGAGCGAGCCCGGGGACGCGGCACGCCTCGCCGCCGGCGGCTGGGCACCACACGGTGTGTGCGAGCCACGCTCCGCAGCGACGCAGCCGCCCTGGTCCGTGCAGCGGCCGCTCAGTCCGGCCGC
>JALHOS010000110.1 GCA_022842905.1 Myxococcaceae bacterium
CGCTCGCCGAGCTGCTCGCGCCCGGCGGCGGCGTGGCCCTCCAGCTCACCTCGCTGGGCGTCAACGGGGTCGGGCGCGCGAGCCTGACCGTCGACGCGGTGGAGCTCGTGCTGGAGCAAGACTGAGCCGTGGCCTTCGTTGCCCGCTGACCTACGCGCGGCGCCGCGGACTGGCGTGGCCGTGGCGGCGCCGTTACCCCTGGCACGAGCGCATGGCGGAACAACGGCTGGTCTTCGCGTCGGCGGTGGAGGGACTCTTCGGCAAGGCGCTGCACGGGAAGGTGACGCCACCGCTCGCCGCCGAGCTGCGCGGCCTGGGGCTCGACGTGGGCGCCCCGCTGCTCCCGGCGTACCCCTACGAGCAGTGGGAAGCATGGGTGAGCGCCGCCGCTCGCGCGCTGCTGCCGGACCTCCCGCCCCAACACGCGCACGCCACGCTGGGCGAGTGGTTCATCGACGGGTACTTCGACACGGTGCTGGGGCGCGCGCTCAAGCAGGTCGTCCGGGTGCTGGGCACGCGCCGCACGCTGGGCCGCATGCGCCACAACTTCCGCAGCGGGAACAACTTCGCCGAGTCGGAGCTGACGGAGCTGGCGCCCACTCACGTCCTGCTGCGCCTCAACGAGCTGCGGCTGCTGGGCTACTTCGCCCAGGGCATGCTGCGCCGCGGCCTGGCGGTGACGCAGCCCTCGACGCTGGCGGTGGAAGTCTCGAAGGAGGACGCCGAGGGCTTCACGTACGAAGTGAAGTGGAGCTGAAGGCCGCGCGCGTTCACTTCGGCCCGACGCGCAGCACCACCTCGGTGACTTCGCCGCGCGTCAGCACGCGAAACGGCGGGCCCCAATAGCCGGTGCCCGCGCTGGTGTACGTCCGCACCCCGTCGATGACGTGGAGGCCGGCCACCACCGGCTGCTGGAGCTTCACGAAGAAGTTGAACGGGGCAATCTGCCCGGCGTGGGTGTGGCCGCTGAGCATCAAGTCCACGCCGTGACCGCGGGCGTGTTTGGCGAAGCGAGGCTGGTGCGCCAACAGCAGCCGCTTGGCGCCGGCCGGCGCGCCGTGGAAGGCCTGCGCGGCGTCGGGGCGGTGCGCGCTCGAGAAGCTGCTGCCTTGCAGGTCCGGCACGCCGGCGATGACGAGCTGGGCGCCGCCTTTTTCGATGACCCGGTGGGCGTTGCGCAGCACGGTGAGGCCCAGTGCGGCCATGGCCGCCTCCCAGGCGTCGGCCCCGTGGTAGTACTCGTGGTTTCCGGTGACGAAGTAGACGCCGTGCGCGGCCTCGAGCCCTCGGAGCGGCGCGACGTCGTCTTCGAGCTTGCCCACCTGGCCGTCGACGATGTCCCCCGTGAGCACCACCACGTCGGCCCGCAGCCCGTTCACCTGCGCGACGAGCGCCTCGGCGAAGGGTCTTCGAAGCGTCTCGCCCAAGTGCACGTCCGAAAGCTGCACCACGCGGAAGCCGTCGAACGCGGCGGGCAGCCCGTCGACGTGGACTTCGACGCGCTTGACCACCGGGCGCCGTGCGACGAAGGCGCCGAGCGCCAGCACCGGCAGCACCACGAGCAGCACGCCCACCGCGCGTGGCTGCGCCCAACTCGCCACGTCGACGCCCGCGAGCCTGGCCAGGCCCAGCCCGACATCCGTCGCCGCCGTCGCGCTGAGCAGCACCCCGAACGCCCCCAGCCAGCCAAAGCCCACCCACTGCGCCAGCGTGGAGAACGGCCGGGGCAGGGCGCGGCCGGCCAAGAGGCCGACGAAGAGCGCGAAGAAGGCACCCCACACCACGAGCCGACCGGCCCACGCGAAGCTGGGCCCCAGCGCGGCGCCGTCGACGAGGCGGCTGATGAGGTAGGCGTGGAGCAGGCCGATCAGCGTCGCCATCACCGTGAAGAACGCGAGCGCCGGCAGCCACAGGCGCAGCGTGGGGTTCGGCGCGGGCGCTTGGACTGCGGGCCCGTCGACGGAGGTCTCGGGCGTGGGCGCGGGAGGCATGGCTGGCAGACCTAACCATGCGGCCGGGCCTTCGCCACGGGCACGGGCCGGTCCTTCACACGACTTCACGAAGGGTGGTCGTGCTGTCAACGGCCGGGTCGCGGTTCGGTGCGAGCAGTCCGGCGGTCGCAGCCCTGCGACGTCTCCCGACGGTGTACGAATCGTCACCCATGCTTCGCCGTACTGGCCCCTCAGCTCCGTCGACTGCGTCCGCTTCGGTCGAGCCGGCCACGACCCAAGCGCCCAGCGAGCCGGCCGCGGGTGGACCTCACCGGCATGGACCCAGCTGCGGGTGCAGCGGCTTCGCGACGCCGACCGCCGCGCCGACCGTGGGGCTGACTGGCCAACGTCCGCCGGAACGCCCCGCGCTGACGCCGCGCGCCTGGCTGGACTCCGTGTTCGGGAAGAAGGCCAACCAGCAGCCGTACGCCGACGAGTTCGAAGCGGTGAAGGCGAACGCGCAGTTCAAGGCGCTGCCGGCGGCCCTCCAGGCCAACCTCCTCGAAGAGCTCGGTCGACACGCGCCGTGGACGCAGGGGCGGCAGATGGTAGCGCTGCTCGGGCGCTACGGCGGTCTTGCTGGCTTGCCTCAGGCAAAGGCGCAGCAGGTCATCAACCTCATCGGCGGCACCACGCGCACGTCGACGCACGCCAGAGACGAGCTGGCCAAGCGGCTGGCGGACTCCGCGCTGTGGAAGGCGGCGCCGGCGGTCCAGGCCGACGTGCTCAGCAAGTTCCTCGAGGACCCCACGAGCTACCCTCCGCTGAGCGCGGGTGCGCCCGCGAAGCTCCCCGGTCCGCAGCAGGTGAGCATGGAGGGGCCGGTCGAAGTGGCCTCCCAGCCGTTCCGGCCTGGCGCCGAGCCGGCGCTCCGCTACGACGTGCGCGTCGGCATGCATCGGGTGCCCGTCTTCGTGCCCAAGACGCCCGTGCGCGCTGGCCTCCACCAGCACACGCTCATGCAGGTCGCCCAGGCGCTGGCGCAGCTGCCGTCGGGGCTGCTGTCCCGCATTCCCTTCATCACCCTCGAAGCGAAGCCGAACCCCGGGGACGACTACTGGAAGCTCAACTTCGCCAACTTCAAAGGCTCGTACCTGACCGCCGACGCGAGCAGCGTGGCGATTCACCCGACGGAAGAGCCGCAGTCGATCGACGCGCTGGCCAGCGCGCTGGTGCACGAAGCGGGGCACGTCGTGTCCTATTCGGAGTGGGGGTTGTCTGCGGCGGACGAGCGCTGGAAGCCGTGGCGGGACGCGGTAACGAAGGACGTCGTGCTCCCGTCGGCTTACGCGGCGAACCGGGTCGGCGAAGACTTCTCGGAGACGCTGCGGGCGTACTACGCGGTGCGAGGCACGCCGGCGCAGGCCGAGCTCGACGTGCTGTTCGCCGGGCGGGTCGCCGTGCTCAAGCAGCTCGCGCTCGCGTAGCAAAAGGAGAAGTCATGACGAGGCCTGCTCACCCCGGCACCATTCACTACCACCAAGGTCCGGAAGAGACGCTGGTCCGTTCCGTCGCCGTGGCCGACGTGCCGGAGCCGCTTCGCTACGCGCAGACGCCAGACGGCGAGGTCCCCGTGGTGAAGGTCGTCGCGCTGACGACGGCCGTGGGCCTGGAGCTGCGGGAGTACGGCCCGGCGGGGCAGCTGCTGCGAACGACGTTGTCCGCCCCCGGCCGCTAGCGGCGCTTCTTCACTTCACCGCGAACACCAAGAAGTACTGGTCCGGCAGGAAGTCGTGCTGCTGCTTGAGCGTGAAGCCCGCCTGCTCGAGCTCGGCCTTCACCACGTCCGGCGCCAGGCGGTGCTCCTTCGGCGGGCCCTTCGTCGTCGTCAGGTTGAAGTCGATGATCGAAAGCGTGCCTCCCGGCTTGAGGTTCGCCTTCACCTTCGCGAAGTAGGCCGGCCGCGCGTCGATGTGGTGGTACGTGTCGACGACGATCACCGCGTCCACCGGCTCGGGCAGCTTCGGGTCGTCGAAGCTGCCGAGCACCGCGACGAGGTTCAGAAGCCCTTCCTTCTCCGCGCGGCTGGCCAGGTACTTCTGCATGCTCGACTCGACGTCGACGCCGAACACCTTGCCCTTCGGGAGTGCCTTGGCCAGGCGCACCGAGAAGTAGCCCGTCGCCGAGCCGATGTCGGCGGCCTTCCTGTCCGGCGCGAGCGCGAGCGCTTCGATGACCTGGTCCGGCTTCTGCCACGCGTCCCGCGCGGGGTCTTCGAAGCGCGCGGCCCACGCTTCCGCGTCGTCGAAGCGGTGGTGCATGGCGCTGCCTTCGTGGCCGTCGGCCTTCGCCGCGTCGGCTTGGTGCGCACAGCCAACGGCGAACAGGAGCGTGGTCGACAGCAGCAGCGGGGCGAGGTGGCGGGTCATGGCGACGACTCCTTTCTCTCCTTCCTCCCCAGCACGCCACTGCTTTTGTTGGGCGCCCCCGCCGAACGCGGCAGGATGAGCGCATGACTCATTCGCTGGAGCACCTCGCGCAGGGCCTGTTCATGTTCGGCTTCGACGGGCACGTCGCCTCCGACGACATTCTGCGCTTCATCGACGCGGGGCTCTTCGGCGCCATTCTCTTCAAGCGCAACGTCGACACGCCCGCGCAGGTCGCCGCCCTCATTCGTCAGCTCAAGGTCCGCGCCGGCCGTCCGCTGTGCCTGGCCGTCGACCAGGAAGGTGGCCGCGTCGCGCGGCTGCGCGGGAGCCCGTTCTCCGCCGTGCCCAGCATGCGCAGCGTCGGCGCGCACCAGGACCCCGCGTTCGCCGAGCGCGTCGGCGCGCTCTTGGGCTTCGAGCTGCGCGCGCTGGGCTTCGACTGGGACTTCGCGCCGGTGGTCGACGTGGACACCAACCCGAAGAACCCCGTCATCGGCGACCGCGCGTTCTCGAGCGAGCCGCAGGCCGTCGCCACGCTCGGCGTCGCCCTGGCGCGTGGCCTCGAGCGGGAAGGTGTCGCGTCCTGCGCAAAGCACTTCCCCGGGCACGGCGACACGTCGCAGGACAGCCACCTGGCGCTGCCCACGCTGCCCCACGCGCTGGAGCGCCTCGAAGCCGTCGAGCTGGTGCCCTTCGCCGCGTACGCCCGCGCGAAGCTCGCCGCGGTGATGACGGCGCACATCGTCTTCGACGCGATCGACCCCTCCGTGCCCGCCACCATGAGCCCCGCCGTGCTCACCGGGCTGCTGCGGCAGAAGCTCGGCTTCGAAGGGGTCATCGTGTCCGACGACCTGGAGATGAAGGCCATCGCCAGTCACTACGGCGTGGGCGAGGCCGTGGTGCGTGGGCTTCAGGCCGGCGTCGATCTCTTCCTCGTCTGTCACACCCCCGAAGTGCAGCGCAGCGCCGTGCGCGCGGTCTGCGAGGCGGTGGACAGCGGCCGGCTGACCAAGGAGCGCTTGCTCGCTTCGCACGCGCGGCTGTCCCACCTGGCGCGGCGCTTCGTGCGTGGCCCCGAGGACCGGCTCGCGCAGCTGGGCAGCCCCGAGCACCTGGCGCTGGCGGCTGGGGTGTCGACGCAGCCGGTGAGCACGGTGGATCCGACGGAGACGTGGCGCAGGGCGTGACGCCGGTGAGTTCCTGGGAAACTTCCCGACCCGTCGGCGCGAGGCGGTAGGCTTTGCGCTCTCATGTGGGGAGGGCTCGTTACCGCCGTCGTCGCCGCCAGCGCTTCGGTGGCTGCCCCGCTCGCCGTCGACTTCAGCGCGCCTGAGGCCTGCCCGCCGCGCGAGCGCTTCGAGCTCGAGCTGTTCGGCCGCACCGAGAAAGTCCGGCCCGCGGTCGACGGTGACGCGGCCCAGGCGTCGGTGGGCTTCAAGGTCGTCCTCAAGGGGAAGCGCTTCGTTGGAACGCTCAAGGTCCGCACCGCGCTGTCCGGAGTGACGGCGAAGGAGCTGAGCTCTGCGCGCTGCGAGACGCTCGTGGAAGCCGCCGCGCTGACCACGGCGCTGCTCCTCGACCCGCAGGGCGCGCGCACGGGTCCGCTGACGGCTCCGCCGGCGCCCGACGCTGGTGTCGCGCCGCCGCCGCCTGCGCCGCACGAGCGACTCGATGCGGGTTCGGCCGTCAGCGCGCCGTCGCCAGCGCTCGCCGACCCGCAGCCCGACGCCGGCACCTCACCGTTCGACGCCGGCACCGCACTGCCCACCCTTCCTGACGCTGGCCCACCGGAATCGGCGCCGTCCGTTCGCTGGGACGTGCTCGCCCAGGTCGGCTACTCCCAGGCTGTCACGGCCTCCGTCGAGCCGGCGCTGGGCCTCACGGTGGGCCTCGAGGCGGGCGTCTTCCGCTTTCAGCTGGGCGCCGAGTTTCACCCCGGGCGCCGCGTCACGGCCTCCGCCGGGGCCGTCGACTTCCGCGCGTTCGGCGGACACCTCGACGTGCTGCTCAGCTTCGCGCCGGTGCGTTGGCTGCGCGTCGAGCCTGGGCTCTTCGGCGGCGTCCTCGCCGTCCCGCTCAGTCCCGTCGACGTCGAGGTGCCTCGGCCCGGCTCTCTCGTGCTGCCTCAGGCCGGCGCGTTGCTGCGGGTGCCGCTGCGGCTGGGTGGCCTGCGCGTCGGGCTGTTCGGCGGCGTCGGTTTCAACCTGATTGCACCGCGGGTCGTCGTCGACGGCGCGGGTGTCGTGTGGAGTGTGCCCGTGCCCTTCAGCTTCGCTGGTCTCTTCGTCGGCTACGGAGGCGGGTGAGCTTTTTGTGATCGCCCTTGCTCCCGGCCGACATGAGCGCTCTGAAGAAGGACGTGGTGCCGAACGACGGTGAAGCCCCCACAGCGGCGAAGGAGCCGAAGGCTCTGGTGGAGACGACTGCCCCTTCGGACCGGGAGCGACTGGCCGTCATGTTCGAAGCCCACTACGACCGTGTCTGGCGCGTGCTTCGGCGGGTGGGCCTCGGTGACGCGGCCGCCGAGGACGCCGCCCAGCAGGTCTTCATGATTGCGAGGCAGAAGCTCGCCGCCATCGAGCTCGGCAAGGAGCGTGGGTTCCTGTGTGCGGCCGCGGTGCGCGTCGCCGCCAACGAGCGGCTCAAGCTCAAACGTGAGACGAGCACCGAGGGTGTCCCCGAAGAAGCCGACCTGTCGGACCCTGAAGGTTCGCTCGCGCAGCAACAGCAGCGCGCACTCGTCGACCGGCTGCTCGCGTCGCTCGATGACGAGCTGCGCGAGGTGCTGGTGCTCTTCGACATCGAAGGGTTGACCCGCCCGGAGGTCGCCGAGGCGTTGGGCATTCCTGAAGGCACGGCGGCCTCGCGGCTTCGGCGCGCGCGAGAGGCGCTGGCACGGCGCTACGCGAAGCTCGCGGAGGGGGAGCGATGAACGAGCCTGGCGAGCTCCCCGACGGGCTGAGGCACCTGCTCGACGCGGCGGCCAAGGACGTTGCCCCCGCGGCAGCCAAGGCCAAGGCGCGGCTCGCGCTCGGCTTGCCGCCAGTCGCGCCCGTGGTGACACCTCCGACGCAGCCTCCGACGGCGCCCCCCGTGAGCGGCGGAGCGGCGTCAGGTTCCGCCAGCGTGGCGGCGAGCCAAGGCGCGGCGCTCAAGCTGCTGGCGGTCGTCGCCCTTGCGGGCGGCACCTTCGTCGCGGGGCTCAAGGTCGGCGACACGCGCGCGCGCCAAGAGCTCGCCGCGCTCGCGCCGCCGGCCGCCGCGCCGTCGACGGCCCCGAGCGATTCTCCGCCGGCTCCTTCACAGCCGTCTGAAGTCCCGCTGCCAGTCGCGCCGGCTGCGCCACCTTCTCCGGTGCAGCCCTCCGCGGTGACGCCGCCGCCGACCGCAGCGCCGACTCCGGTTGCTCCGCCACCGCCCGCGCCAGCTCGGCCCAAGCCGACCACCCCGCCCGAGGAAGACCTGCTGGCGCTCGAGCTCGAGCTCGTCGAGCAGGCCCGCGTCGCGCTGGCCCAGCAGCAGCCTGCGAAGGCGCTCAGCACCTTGGCGACCTACGAGCAGCGCGTGCCCAAGGGGGCGCTGCGCGACGAGGCGCAGCTGCTCAAGCTCGAAGCGCTGGTGAAGGCCGGGCGCCGCCCCGAAGCCGAAGCGCTGGGCGAGGCGCTCAGCCGCCACACCGGCTCGGAGCTGGTGCGGGACCGAATCAAGGGACTCCTGCGTGCGCCGTGACGTGTGCGCCGCGGTGCTCGTGGCCTTGGGCGCCGGGGCGTGTTCGCCGGACGTGTCGGTGGGCGAAGAGCGGCGACTGACGGTGGTGACCGCGCGCCAGCGCAGCGACGGCCGGTGGCGGCAGGCCGGGTTTCGCGTGGCCGGCTCGCCGAGCGACGCGACGTCGCAGCTGTGGTTTGGGACGACGGAGCCCGACGGCGGGCTGCCGCGCTTTGGCTCCACGCTCCCCGCTGAAGGCTCGGCGCTGACGGTGTCCACCGAGCTCGACGGGCGCTGGGTGGTGGGCGGGACGGCGCTCGGCGAGGACGGAAAGCCGTCCGCTTTCGTGGCGATGCTCGAGGACGACGACGCCGTGGCCTGGTCGGCGCGGCTGATGAAGCCGGCGGGCAGCGCGTCGAAGGTGACTGGGCTGACTCGCACGCTCGACGGGCAGCTGCTGGTCGTCGGGCTCGACGTGGACGGCGCGAGCTCACGCGGGTGGGCGGTGAAGCTCGACGCGCGCGGGCAGGAACTCTGGCGGCGGCACTTCGAGACGGACTTTCAGCGCACCGCGCGCGGCTTCGTGCCGCTCGCCGTCGCCGCACCCAAGCCGGGCACCGGAGCGAGCCATGTGCAGGTCTACTTGACGGGCACCCGGGAGCTGCAGGGCGTCGCTCGGCCGTACGCGTTGATGATGACGCTCGGCGGCGAGCTGTGGGACTCGACGACGCTGGGCGACGCCGGCGTGCCGGTGGGCGTCGTCATGGACGAGCTGACCCCGGTGTTCTGCGTGCAAGACGACGGCGCGGTGCGGGCGCTGTGGCCGCGGGTGGGGGACTTCGATTCCCACGACGTGGCGGCTGTCCCGCTGGGCGCCGAGGGCGGCTCGCTGCTCGGCTGCGCTCGCACGACGTCGGCGGTGGTGCTCGCGGGCGTCAGCCGTGAGGGTGGCCTCGCGCACGCCTTCTTCGCCGAGGCGCCGCTGGGGACGCGGAGCTTCACCACGCTGCGTCGGTGGGACGACGTGGGGCCGGTGACGCTCTTTGGCGTGGTGCAGGACGCGGCCGGTGCCCCCGTCGTCGTGGGCCGAAGTGAGCCCAAGGCGCGCCGGTTCTGGGCCGGCCTCGAGCGGTTCGGCCGGACGCTGTCCGTGCGCTGAAGGGCGGCGTCGAGGGTGAGCCTGCGCCATGAATGGCGGCCATGAACGCCAGCGGCGCTACCAGCGCGTGGAGTCGGCCGTGGGACGGGCTGGCGCCGCCGGACAGCCATGCGGCGGGCGAGCGCCAACGCGAGCCACGTGCCGCAAACGAGCCAGGTGAGCGCCTGGCCTCGCCGCGAGGGGGTGAGCGCCAGGCCGCCAGCCAGCGCGGCGGTCGCCGCGACCGACGACCACGAGGCGCGGGTTGGTCTGACGAAAGGCGCAGTCCCATGCCGCGCCGTAGATCAGGTCGAGCCGTCGCCGAAGAGCCACTGAAACCAATCGAGGAACGGCTCGACGGCGACGTGCTGGGCGTTCAGCACTTTCGCCTCGACAGCGGTTCCGTACGGGTTTCCTGGCGGGTCTTGCCACGCGAGGAACGTGTGAAGCCGCGCTTTCGCGGCTTGTGTGGGCCGGAACGGGGCGTTCAACTCTGCGGCCTTCTCGGTGGCCGTCAACGAGTAGTCCCAGACCGCTGGTCGATCGCGGAGGATCAGGCGTTCGAGGAACGACTCCAGATCGCCGGCATCGGTGTTGTTGGGCATCAGCCACACTCCCACCCGTCGCGCGACCAATTCGACACGCACGCCTGTAGGCGGGGGTTGGTCACCAACCGAGAGTCCCTCAGCGAGCAGCGTCTCCTTCACGATCGGCCATCGGTCAGGTCGACCCGGTAGGTTGTCGCGATCGACGAGCAGGCCCAGCCGAGCAGGCGCCTTGGCTCTCAGCGCCGCCGCGAACTTCCGGAGCGCTGGGTCAAAGCCACCATCACCTGGCGGGGCGTTGACGATCCTCGCCGAAGGCGGCTCGGCCAGATCGACGCCGAGTCTCAACTTCACGAGCTTGTTGACGACCGCGCCGTCAGTCGGCCCTTCGACGAAGAGCTTCTGCTTGTCCTTGTCGGGCATCATCGAACGTCCACGCCGCCTTCGGTTGTTGACGCAATCGTCTCGGCGGACATGCGCGTCGCGGTAACGGTTTCGAGTCGATGCACCGAGATTTCCGCCGCCAGCGCCGGGGCTTCCTCGTGGAGTCGCGCGATCGCCTCGATGCAGTCCTTCGAGTGGCTAGTGCAGAACACCTGCACGCCGAGACGCGAAGCGGTCTCGACCACCAGCCGCCACATCGCGCGGTGCGCTGTGTAGTGGAGCCCCAGTTCGATCTCGTCGATCAGCAAGAAACCGTCGCGCGCTGCGGCGAGCGACAGCGCCAGCGTCAGCATGCGGGTGGTTCCCTCTCCGAGGCTGCCGAGCGGGACTTTGTCTTGTGCACCGGCGAAAAGAACGTCGCCGCCCTGCTCGGTGAGCGCGATTCGTTCGAGGCGCGGCTCCAGGACTCGGAGCGCACTCAGGACGCCAGCTTCCGCGGGTGTCAACACGATCGCCGACCAGGCGGGCAGCAGGTCCCTCGCTGTGAGCCGCCGGGTCGTGACGAAGACCACCGGTGGGTCTGGCCGGAATGCGGCGCTGCGCTCCGGTGGCCCAGCACCGAGAAAACCACCGGGTCGGAGCGGCAGGCCCTGAGTCACCCTCGACAGCTCGACGTCGACGGGCTCCCTTTCTAGCGTGATGCCGAGCCGCTTCGCGTCGCCGTCGGTCTCCAAGGTGACGATGCGGCGGCTCACCGAGAAGCGCCGCTGGCCCTCGGCGCGAATCGTCAACTGTGTTCCTGGCTCCAGCGTGTGACCGTGGAACCACGGCCGGACATTCAGCTCGACGGCCTCTGGTTCTTCTCGCCTGGGGGCGACACGGAATTCTCCGCGCTCGAGCGACGGCCGATACAGGATGAAGGGTGATCGTTCCGAGACGACCGCCTCGATGCCCTCGAGCGCCGATGACTTTCCAGAGTTGTTGCGGCCGACGAACACGTTGACTCGTGTGAGGCCCGTCAGCCTGAGCCGTGAGAAACAACGGAAGTTCTCGAACTCGACCGTGTGAATCGTCATCGACGCCTACTCTAATTCGCGACTGCACCAACGGCGAAGTTCGCGCTGCCTCAGTTCGCGAGGTCGACCTCGATGTTGGACTCGGCGGCGTAGCGGACGATGTGCGACTGCGGCGCGAGGAAGATGCTCGGCGCCTTCAGTTCGATGGTGTGCGAGCCCGTCGGCACGTCGATGGTGAGTGGCGTCGCGCCCACGGCTTTCCCGTCGATAAGCAGTTGCGCCGAGCCGTGCAGCGTTCGCAGCCTGATTCGCCGCGTCTGTGTCGCGCCCGGCGTCAGCGATGTCGGCGGGCCCTTGTCGGGCGGCTTCGCGGCCAGCGGTTTCGGCGCACGCGGCTTCACCGGCTCCGGCGCAGCCAGCCCCGCATCCACTGACGCGTCCGGACTCGGAGGTGGCGTGGGATCCGGAACTGGAATCGCCACCGGCACCGGCTTGGGCGGCGTGACCGTGGTCACCACCCCGCATCGCGCTTCACCGAGGCACCACCCGTCGGCTCCGGCGTGCCACCAGCGCGATGACGGCCCAGGCGCTGGGTTCCACTCGGCCAGCGGTCCGCTCTCTTCTCCGCCTCGCGCCGCCGAGTCAGTCCCCTCAGTCCTGCCCGCGCTGCGCCAGCCACGCCCGCCCGAAGAAGAACTGAAACGGCAGGTGCAGCCGCCCGGCCCAGCTCCCTTCGTGGTGCCGTCCTTCGGGGAAGCTGAACTGCACGAGGTCTTCTCCGAGCCGAAAGCCGCGGCTGACGAGCAGGTCCCGCATGGCGTTGGTCGCGTCGTAGTTGTCCTTGGGCCAGCCGCTGTCCAGGTAGACGAGGATCGGCTTCTTCGGCTCCGTCGCGACGCGGTGGAACAGGTCGTCTTGGTGGCCGAAGGTGCTCGACATGCACGCCACGCGCGCGAAGACGTGGGGGTACTGCCAGGCCAGGTGCAGCGCCGCGACGCCTCCCAGCGAGCTGCCCATGACCGCGGTGTATTCGTTCTCCGGCCGCGTGCGCAGGTGTTGGTCGACGAGGGGCTTGAGCTTGTGAACCAGGAAGCGCCCGTAGTCGGCGTAGCCAGGCAGCGTGTACTCGCGGTGGCGATCGTTCGGGGCGATGCCGACGACGACGGCCTTGCGAATGGCGTTCATTTGGTCGAGCCGGTCCATCGTCTCGTCGACCTGCCACTCGTTCCCGGCGAACGCTTCGTCGGGGAAGAACAGGTTCTGCCCGTCTTGCATGTAGAGGACGGGGAAGCTGCGCAGCGTGTTCTCCGCGTAGCCGGGCGGGTGGTACACGCGCACGCGGCGGGTGACGCCGTCGTAGGAGACCTGCAGCACGTCGGACACGTGGCCGTGCGGCGGGTCGAAGAAGTACGGCCACAGCGCTCGGCTCGGCTCGTGCGCCGTCAGCACGTAGTCCGGGCCCTTGGACCAGTGCAGGGTCGCGCCGTCCCGGACGCAGGGCTTGAGCGCCAACGTGGGGCCGTCGATCGGCACCTCGAAGGTGAACGTCGTCGCCGTGGCTTCGATGGGGTCGAGGTCGCGGTCCCAGTCCAGCGCCGTACGGAGCACGAGCCGGCCGGACCGGAGCGGGTAGTTCACGGTGATGCGCATGAGGGCGCGGTGTAGCCCAGACGCGGGGGCTGGGGCGGCGCGCGCTTTGACGCGAGACAGCCCATGGACCAGGCCGGGCCCGGCGTGACGGCGCTGCTCGTCGCCGGCATCCGCGCGGGCGTGTGAGTCCCGCCGCGTCAGGCCTCCGGCGAGCCGCTAGAGTCCCGGCCGCCGTGAACGTCTACCCCACGCAGTTCCACCTCCCCGAAGTCACCGCCCACGTCGTCGCGCTCCTCGAGCGCCGCCGGCTGGCCTTCGAACGCTGGGACGAGAAGGCCGAGGCCGAGCTCACCGAGGAGGTGGACAAGGCGCTGGCGGAGGCTGGGCAGCGCTTCGCCGAGGTGGCCGACGACCCTGCGTACTGGGCGAGGCTGGGGCACACGCTCAAGGAGGTGGCGCTGCCCCGCTACTTCCGCCTGGCGAAGGCCCAGCACGCGCTCGAGCTGTCCGGCTACGGCGCGTGGCGCGGCGGCGACTTCTTGTCTCGCGCGGCCTACGCGGGCTTCGGCTTGCTCGGCGCCTTCGTCATCTGGCGCACGCCGATTCCCGACTGGTTCGAACCGCTGCCGCTGGCGCTCTTCCTCGGCGGGCCGCTGCTGCCCGACGTGCAGGCGTGGTGGCACAAGCGCAAGTACGCCAAGCAGCTGAGCCACCTGGTCGAGGACATGCGGCAGGAGGCGGTCGACACGCGTGCGTACCAACCGCTCAACGCAGTGGACGAAGGGGCGACGCGGGGCGGCGCGCCTGACGTGGTGGCCGCCGAGCGCGAGCGCGCACCCTGAGCGCTGGTGAACGCGCGGGGCCAAAAGCTCGACGCCAGCGCCCACCGCCCCGACACTGCCGCGCATGACACCGGCAGAACGCATGCGCAGACAGGTCTCGGGCCGCTTCCGCTTCCTTTGGCCGCTGGCCGCGCTCCTCCTCATCGTCATCGGCGGGTGGAACGCCTGCTTCAGCTACGTCCGCCCCGGGCAGTGGGGGGTCAAGCAGGTGGTGTTCGGTGCGAAGCAGGGCGTGCACGCGGAAATCTACCCGCCGGGCCTGCACCTGCTGACGCCGGGCGCCGAGCGCATGCACCTGTTCAGCGCAGACCTCCAGGTGCTGGAGATGTCCGACTCCGCGGCGCCGTCGGCGCACATTCCCAACCTGCGGCAGGTGCCCGCGCTGAAGATTCAGACGAGCGAAGGGTACACGGTGTCCGTCGACGTCACGGTGCTCTACCGCATCGAAGACGCGCACCAGGTGATGACGCAGATCGGCCCGGGCCGGCTGTACGAAGACTCCGTCGTCATTCCCCGCGCCGAGCAGCAGCTTCGCCGCACCTTCGGCGAGCTCGACGCCGAGGAGTTCTACAAGGGCGATACCCGCGAGAAGGCCGCCGACCAAGCCCAGAAGCTGCTGTCCGAAGAGCTGACGACGCGCGGCATCAAGGTTACGCACGTGCTGGTGCGCCAGTACCGCTACGACTCGCGCTACCAGGCGGCGATCGAAGGCCGGAAGATTCAGGACCAGACCGTCTTCAAGAACCAGGCAGAGGCGCAGGCAGCGCAGGCCGAAGCGGAGAAGAACCGCATCGTCGCCGAGGGCGCGGCGAACGTGGCCACCGAGTCGGCGCGCGGTGAGGCCGAAGTGCAGAAGCTGCGGTCCGAGGCCGAGCTGTACCGGCGCACCAAGGCCGCCGAGGGTGAGCTGATCGTCCGCCTCGCCAAGGCCCAGGGCATCGAGCTGGAGAACAAGGCGCTGCGCGGGCAGGGCAGCGAGAACATGGTCGGCCTGCGCATGGCGGAGACGCTGCGCGGCGTCGAGGTGCTGGTGCTGCCCAGCGACGGTGAAGGCGGCACCAACCCGCTGGACTTGAACCAAATGCTGCGTCGCTTCGACGTGAGGGGGCAGTGATGCGCTCGGCTTGGCTGTGGGTGGTGGTGTTCGTCGGCTCGTCGGTGTCGGGGTGCTCGTGTCATTCGACCGGCGCCAACGAGGTGGGCGTGCTGACGCGGAAGGTGGCCCCGTTCGGGAAGAAGGGCGTGCAGGACGAGGTGTACGCCAGCGGCGTGACGTACTTCTTCCTGGCCTTCACCACCGACTGGCACACCTTCGAGACGAAGCTCCAGAACCTGCGCATGACGAAGGCGGGGGACGACGGCGTGGTGGACGACGTCGAGTTCAAGACGGTGGACGGCAACGACATCAGCGTGGACGTGACGGTGACGTGGCGGCTGGACCCGTCGAAGACGCCGCTCGTGCTGCAGAAGGTGGGCGAGTCGACGGAGGACGTGCAGGAGCGGCTGGTGCGCCCCGCGGCGCGGGCGTACGTGCGCGACGCGCTCAACCGGCTGCGGTCCGAAGACTTCTACGTGGCGGACAAGCGCTTCGCGGCGGCGGAGGAGGCGCGGGGGTTGTTGTCGCAGTCGCTCGGGCCCGAAGGGGTCATCGTCGAGCAGGTCATTCTCGGCGAGCATCGCTTCAACCCGGCCTACGAGGAGGTCATTCGCGAGAAGAAGCTGGCCGAGCAGAACGCCGAGAAGCTCAAGTCGGAGGCGACCGCGGCGCTGGAAGAAGCCAAGCGCAACCTCGAGAGCGCGCGCGGTGAGGTCTCGCAGAAGCTCGCGCAGGCCAAGGGTGAGCTGGACCAGGCGCGGCTCGGCGCCGACGCGGAGCTGATCAAGTCGAAGAATGAGGCCGAGGCCGTGCTCGCCGAGGCGAAGACGCGCGCGACGGCGGTGGAGAAGGAGAACGCCGCGCTCGGCGGGGCCGGCGGGCGGACGATGGTGAAGCTGCGCATGGCCGAGGCGATGCAGGGCAAGCGCATCGTGTTGGTGCCGGGTGGGAAGGGCGGGACGTTGCAGACGCTGGACATGAACCAGCTCATCGGGGCCATGGCTGCACAGAAGGTGTCGCAGTAGGCGGCACCGTGGGGCCGTTGGCCGCGGCCTCGCATCGCCTGCTAGGACCCTCGTCGTGCGTTGGCCGTTGCCCACCGTATTGCTCGCCGTCTGCCTCGCCTGCGGCCGCTCCGGCCCGGTGCGCTTCGCGGAGCCCGTCGTGCTCGAGGTGCTGCTCGGCGCCGCGCCCGCGGTCATCGACAACGCCGGCCAGCGCACGACGCTCACGGTGCAGGCCTCGCGCAGTGACGGCGCACCAGCGGTCGGCACGGTGCGGCTCAGCGCCACGGCCGGGCGACTGGCGACCGAAGACGTCACCCTCGCCGCCGGCCAAGCGACCACCACCTTCACCTGCGACGTCGCACAAGACGCGCGGTGCCGCAGCGCCGCGCTGCTCGCCGCGCGCTGGGAGACGCGCGACGGGCTCGCCGTGGCGTCGACCACCGTGCTGCTGCGCGAGCAGAGCCTCGATGGCGGCCGCGCGCTGAGTGACACGCCCGAGGTCGACGCGGGCGTCGGTCCGCTGCCGCGACGCTGCGCCGAGCCGGCCGACACGGAGTGCGCGGGCCCGGTCGACGAGCAGCTCACCGCGCTCGGCGTGCCCGCCAGCCGCCTCAACGGCACGTCGGGCAACGGCTTCGACGACGACTGCGACGGGCTCGCGGACGAAGGGTGCAGCTGCGCCAGCGCCGGGCTGACCAAGGCGTGCACGCTGGTGCCGGCCACGCAGCTCTCACCGAGCACCGGGCAGCCCGTCGGCTGGTGCGCCGCCAACGCGAAGGGCACCGTGGACTGCAGCGGAGACCGGCGGCTGTCCTGGTCCGGCGTGTGCCGCGGCGCGCAGGCGCCGGCCCAGACCGACTCCTGCGACTTGGGTGACTTCGACTGCGACGGGCTGCAGAGGAACAGCCGCTGCGCCTGCCGCACGCTGGCCATGCGCTGCCCCACCGAAGACCTCACGCTGGCGCCGTATCCCGACCCGATGAATCTGCCGCTCGTCGACGGGCGCGAGTGGATCGCCGACCAGGCCCTGCGCGCCCGCACCCGCAACTGGCTCTGGACCGTCGTCGGCGGTGATTGTGACAGCGTGCTGCCGCACCCCACCTTCGCGATGTTCCGCACCCGGCAGGCCCAGCCCAGCGCCCGCACGGGGTTGCGCTACGCCGTGGAGCTCGACCGCTTCAGCAGCCCGCCGCGCTACGTGCCGCAGAGCAGCTCAGGGCTCATGGCGCTCATCGCCGCGACGGGTGACGGCCTCGACGGCGCGTTCATCTCCCCGGCGTTCGCCTTGTCCGGCGACTACGTGGTGCAAGGGCAGTTCGAATTCGAAGGGCAGATCTACAGCTGCAGCCAGCGCGTGAAGGTGCGCGCCCCGGGCGTGCGCGTCGAGCTGTGCTGGCAGATCGACCGCGAAGGGTTGGACGTGGACCTCCACTTCGCCCGGCTGCAGGGCACCACCTGCACCACCCACGGCTGGGGCGACGTGTGTCGGTCGGGCGCCTGCGACTACCGGCAGACGAGCCCGATCTGGGGCTACGCGCCGTCCGACACGCGGGCCTGCACGGGCTGGGCGGCGCGGGGCCTGACGCGGCCCGACGGCGGGTGCAACAACCCCAGGCTCGACCGAGATCAGATCAGCTGCGACCCCCTCGAGCGCGACCCGACCGCCTCCGACTTCTGCGGCCCCGAGAACATCAACCTGGACAACCCGCGGGACGGCGAGCGCTTCGTCGTGGGCGTCAACTACTTCGGCGGCGAGCGCGAGGTGCCCGTGCACGCGAACGTGTACTGCAACGGCGAGCGCGTCGTCTCCATGGGCTTCAACCCCGTCACCGGCAGCGGCTTTCCTCGGCTGCTGCGGGCGGGAGGCGATTCCAGTGGAGACTTCTGGACGGCCGCGGTGCTCACCACGCGGGTCGACTCAACGCAGCAGCTGACGTCGTGCTTCGTCGAGACGATTCCGTCGCGGACCGCGGACCCGCTGCGTGATGGGAGTCAGGCGTACTGCGTGGACACCGGCACCTCGCGTGCCTTCGTCGCCGTCGACGCCGGCCAGGGCGACACGCCAGGGTCGATCCCCACGGCGCGCGAGCGCTGGTGCAAACACTGAGCGCGGACGCGTCGCGAAGGCCCTTCACCGCAGCCTGCTGGGGAGACGGCACACGCAGTGGCCAGCGTCCGTGCTGTTTCGTCTGCCCCCTCAGCGCTCCGACAGCCCGAAGCGCCACGCGCTCGACAGCTGCACGGGCCGCGGCGCCGGCGCACAGCGCCCGAAGTCCCGCCCAAGCTCGCGGCCCCAGCCGTCACGCCGCACGAAGTCGCCGCCCTCACACCGCGCGACCCCACACTGCGGCGCCGTCAGCTGCCGGCGCACCTCGGCGCCCTGCCGGTCTCGCCACACCTGGTCCCCGCCTTCACAGCGGCTCACCACACAAGCCGGCGCGAACGCGACCCGGCTCAGCTCATCGCCCCACGGCGTCCGCCGCACCAAGGCTTCCCCTTCACACCGGCTCACCACACAGCGGCTCGAGCTGCGCTCCCGCACCCGCTCGATGCCGTCGTGGTCTCGGCCCACCCAGTCGGCACCCTCACAGCGCTGGGTGAAGAGCGGCGGCGGAGGCACCGGGCGGCAGGACAGCGCGGCGGCGACGAGGAGGCTGAGCATGCCCCTTTGAACGGGCAGGGCCGCGGGTCGATCTACCCCGCCGAAACTACTTTGAAGCCGGGGGGTTAGCGGCGCGCAGGAGCACGCGCTCCAGCGAGTTGAGGACTTCGACGGCGGCTCCCAGCCTCGGCTTGAGGGACTGAAAGCGGTAGTCCCGCGGGTCGGTACGCACGCCGCCGAGCGCCGCGGCCAGGGCCCAGACGGCGGTGAACACCTGGGCGGCGCGGCTGGTGGCCGGGCTCGCCGTCAGCCACCCGACGACGAGCGGCTCGATGCTGGGCCACGCCGGCCCGCTGCGCTTCTCGAGCGCGTGGGCCACCACGAGCTCACACGCGCGCTTGCCGTCGAGCACGTTGTGCGTCGCCACCGTGAACGCCGCCAACCGGACGGCGTCTTGCTCGACGGTGGGCAAGTCGAGGTGCGTCGCCACGGCGGACACGAGGGACACCATGTCCACCGCTTCGGCGCCCTGTGGGCCGCGACCGGACAACAGCTGCTGCGCCACGGCGAGGGCCGCGGCGCTCAGCCCCTGCACGGGGCCCGGTGGCTTCGCCGTGCCGGGCGGCGGCTTGGGCGACGGCGCGGCGGCCGGGCTGGGC
>JALHOS010000111.1 GCA_022842905.1 Myxococcaceae bacterium
TCACCGCCGCCGCCTCCACCGCCGAGCGGAGGGAACAACTGCGCCGACGCCTTGGCCAGCATGCGCGCCCGCGCGTCCGGCGCCACAGGGGACAGCGGCCGCGCGTCATCCAAGAGCGCGCGCAGCGAAGGGGCCAACGGCTCCAAGTCGTTCGGCTCGTTCATGCGCGGGCGCCTCCCTTGAGCTGCTCGACGGCCTTGGCGAAGTCGTTGCGCGCGAGCCGCAGGCGCGAGTACGCGGTGTTCAGCGGCACGTCGAGCGCCTGGGCGATCTCGGGCACCGGCGCGCCGTCGAGCTCGTGCATGACGAACACCCCTCGACGCTCGAGGGGAATCGCCTCCAGCGCCTTGAGCACCAGCGTCTGTGCCTGCCGCTTGGCCACCACCTCGTCCGCGGCTTCACCTTCGTCTTGGGCGTGCGGCGCGTCTTCGGACACCTCGCGCTGCGTCCAGGAGCGCGCGCGGAAGTCACTGGCCAGCCGGAAGGCGATGCCGAAGAGCCAGGGCCGAATCGGGCGGGACTGGTCGTAGGTGTCCAGCTTCTTCCAGGCGGTGACGAAGACTTCCTGGGTGACGTCTTCCACGTGCGCCGGCGCGACGCCGAGCCGCCGCAGCGAGCTCCACACGTAGTCCAGCTCGGCCTGGTACAGCTGCTCGAAGCCGCGCGGGGACCGTTCGACCTGCATTGGGCTCGACGCTACGGCAGCCGTCCGTCCACCGCACGAAAACCCACGGCGAGGCCGAAGAAGAGGGACACCCAGGGCGTGCGCCAGACCTCCGCCGCGCCCACCTCGAGCCAGGTCGGGAGTGGATCCACCAGCACGCCCGCTTGAAACCGCAAGCGCACGACGGGCCCCGGTGAGAGCTCGACGTACGGCACCGCGCCGAGCTGCACCGACGGGGTGCTGACGCCGCGCGCCGCCGGCAGGTTGCTCGCCCAGCTGTGCAGCACGCCGAAGCGGGCGCTCGCGCAGACCCCGACTGCGCCGGTCTTGAGGCAGGCGTGCGGACCGGCGGTCACCTTCCACGCCGCCACGTCTCCCCGCATCACCGGGAGCACGCCGGGACCCGTGCTCGTCAGGCCCAGCCCCGCGCGCCACCACGGGCCGTCCCAGGTGGCGTCCACGTCGGCGCGGAGCGTGACGCTCGGCGCGCTGAACAGGTCCACTCCAAGGGCGCCAAAGACGAAGACGTCGGCCTCCGTGGACTTGGGCGGCGGCGGTGGCGGCTCCACAGGGCGGGGTGCCACTGGCTCGACGGGACGGCGCGGCGGCGGGGCGGCGACCGTCGGCTCGGTCGGCGTGGGTGGCGGTGGCGAGCCCGCATCGACCGTGGGTGAGGGCGGCCGCGTGAGGACCAGCGGATCGACGACGATGCTCACCGCCAGCGCCGTCGACTGCGCGAGCTCGGCGCAGTCGAGCTGCGGCGAGACGAGGCGCCGGTTCCCCTGCACGGCGCCCGTCGGGTCGGCCAGCTGCACGTCGGCGGACAGGCCCGCATCCGTCGCGTCGAAGCTGACGCGCACCGTGCGCTGGCCGTCGTCGGTGAAGGGGTCCTTGCCGAGCCGCTCGGCCACCGCGCGCCGGAGCGCGGCCTCGTCGGGACACGCCTGCGCCGAAGCCCCCCGTTCGAACTGGAGCCGCTGGGTGGGCTGGGCCGTCAGCGCCAGGGCGAGCAGCAGCCGGAGCGTCACTGGCAGCTCCCACCGACGCAGACCGTGAAGCCGGGGCACGAGCGGCACAGCCCGCCACCTGAGCCGCAGGCGACGTCGGAGTTGCCCGCGTTGCAGAAGCCCAGCGAGCTGCAGCAGCCGGGGCAGTTGCTCGGCTGGCACGGCTCACAGCGGTTGTTGACGCAGCGCTCGTGGGACTGGCACGACTGGCAGGGCTCGCCGTTCTTCCCGCAGGCGAGCACCGACGTGCCCTGGGTGCAGAAGCCGGTGGAGCAGCAGCCGGTGCAGGCTCCGCAGCTCGACGTCGTGCACTGGCCGGCCACGCAGGAGCCCGCGCTGCAGGTCTGGCAGGTGACTCCACCCAGCCCGCAGGCTTGAGCGGTGGTGCCGCCCAGGCACTGGCCGTTGGAGCAACACCCGGCGCAGGACGCGGCGCAAGAAGCCCCGGTTCGACAGGTGCCGTTCTCGCACCGCTGGCCGGAAGGACAGGTGACGCAGGCCAGGCCGCCCGAGCCGCAGGCGCCGTCGAGCGTGCCCGACTGGCAGTTCTCTGCGACGCAGCAACCAGCGCAGGTGTTGGCGCAGGTCGACGGAGCGCGGCAGGCCCCGTTGACACACGACTGACCGGCCGGACACGCGACGCAGCTGACGCCGGTGCTCCCGCAGGCCTGCGTGGTCGTCCCCGCAAGACATTGGGTGCCGTTGCAGCAGCCAGCGCAGGCGCCGCAGGGGCCCAGGCAGCGCCCGTTGGCGCAGCCGTTCGAACAGGTGCTGCACACCTGACCCTGGAGCCCGCAGGCGGCGTTCGTTTGGGCCGCGCTCTCGACACAGCGTTCGCCGTCACAGCAGCCAGCGCAGGTGGCGGCCGAGCAGGGCGCGTTGTCGGCGACGTGCGCCTTGAACTCGCACCCGCACAGCACCACCAGCCAGACCACGAGCGCCGCGCGCATGGCGCGGACCTTATCGCCTGGAGTGCGCCCTGGTTGTGCCGTCGCAGCCGCCACACGCTTTCGATTGGGGCGAGCCGGCTCGATCCGTCACGCGCGGCCTTCCCGTGACGGAACGGGGCGCTGGTCCCAATGGCTGGTGCAGGGGCGAACGAGTGCCCGGGTGTTTTTCCGACTGGTCAAACGAGGAGTGAAGGACATGAGCGTGAAGATGGTGGGAGTGGGCGTTGTCTTGGGGCTGCTGGCGGCGACCGGCGTGGGCTGCGGCCCGACCGCGGCGTGTGACGCGCAGTCATGCAGCGACGGGTGCTGCGCGGAGGACGGGCGGTGCATTCGCCAGACGTCCGATGACCTGTGCGGGCCGGCGGGCCTGTCTTGCGTCGCGTGTCCGGCGACGCACTACTGCTTGGGCACGGCCTGCGTGGCCCGGCCGATGAACACCGGAGGCAGCGGGGGCGCCGGCGGGAGTGCTGGGACGGGTGGGGCGACCAGCTGCGGGCCGTCGACCTGCGCGGGGTGCTGTCAGGCGAACGGCAGCTGCAACTTGGCGCCGACGGACTTCGCGTGCGGCAGCGCGGGGTCGCTGTGCCGGAACTGTCAGGCCTTCGGGGCGACGTGCAGTCTGTTGAGCTTCAGCTGTGAGGGCGGCGGCGGAGGCTCTGGCGGGAGCGCTGGCTCTGGCGGGAGTGCTGGCTCTGGCGGGAGCGCTGGCTCCGGTGGGAGCGCAGGCTCTGGCGGGAGTGCAGGCTCTGGTGGGAGCGCTGGCTCCGGTGGGAGCGCTGGCTCTGGCGGGAGTGCCGGCTCCGGCGGCGCGAGCGACGCGGGCATGCGCGTGTTCGTGACGAAGACCGCCTACACCGGCGACCTGCGTCAGCCGGGGACTGGAAACGACGGGCTGGCTGGTGCCGACGCGCTGTGCAACCTCGCGGCGCAGGCGGCCAACAAGGGCGGCACGTGGAAGGCGTGGGTGTCGTCGAGCACCGTGTCGGCGCGCAGCCGCATCGCGGACGTGGGGCCGTGGTTCCAACAGTCGAGCACCAACGTCTTCACCCGGGTGTTCAACAACGTGGCGAACCTCGCGACGTCACCGCTGACGGGCCTCACGCTCGACGAGAACGGGGCCAACGTCGGCTACCAAGACGTCTGGACGGGCACGGCGGCGGGCGGCGGCTCGGCGAACTGGACGTGCAACGGCTTCACGAGCACCTCGAGCAGCGGCGTGTACGGGCAGACCGCTACCAGCGGCTCGTCCTGGACCGACACGACCGACGGGAGCTGCTCCGCCGGGCGGCGCCTCTACTGCTTCGAGCAGTCCAAACTCCCGGCGCCGGTCCCAGATCCAGCGACGCGCAAGCGCGTGTTCGTGACGCGCACCGCCTATTCCGGCGACCTGCGCCAGCCGGGGACCGGCAACGACGGGCTGGCCGGTGCCGACGCGCTGTGCAACTTGGCGGCGCAGGCGGCCAACAAGGGCGGCACGTGGAAGGCGTGGGTGTCGTCGAGCACCGTGTCGGCGCGCAGCCGCATGGCGGACGTGGGGCCATGGTTCCAGCAGTCGAGCACCGGCTCCTACACGCGGGTGTTCAACAACCTCTCGAACCTGGCGACGTCACCGCTGACGGGCCTCACGCTCGACGAGAACGGGGCGAACGTCGGCTACCAGGACGTCTGGACGGGCACGGAGGCGGGTGGCGGCTTGGCGAGCTGGACGTGCAACGGCTTCACGAGCACCTCGACCAGCGGCGTGTACGGGCAGACCGCTACCAGCGGCTCGTCCTGGACCGACACGACCGACGGGAGTTGCTCCGCCTCGAGGCGCCTCTACTGCTTCGAGCAGTGACGGTCGCCCGGACGGCAGCCGGTCACCTGTTCAACGCGCCGGCGAGCCGGTAAGTCGGCCCGCCGTGCGCTCCCTCCCGTTGTCCCTGTTGGGCCTGCTGTTCGTCGCCTGTGGGCCGGTGTCGAAGGACCCGCTCCCGTTCCCCGCCGCGTCCGCCGACGGCGGCTCTGCGCCGGACCCCACCAAGTTCGGCCCGTTCCAAGTCGGCGTGCGGACGGTGACGTACGCCGACTCGGCCCGGAAGAAGTCGACCGACGGAGGGGTGCGCGAGCTGATCACCGAGATCTGGTACCCCGCGCCGCAGAGCGTGAAGGGCCAGCCCGGCGTCAGCTACGACATCAAGTCTGTCTTCACGCCCGAGCAGCAGCAGCGCCTGGCCGCCCTCGGCATTCCGATCCTCACCACGCCGGCCGTGCGCGACGCGCCCATGGCCAGCGAGCACGGGCCGTTCCCCGTCGTCATCTTCAGCCACGGGCACGGGGGGCTGCGCTGGCAGTCGACGTACTACACGGTGCTGCTCGCCTCCCACGGCTACGTCGTCCTCTCTCCGGACCACGAAGAGGACACCCTCGCCGAAGGCGTGCGCGGCGTGCTCGCCGGGACGACGGAGGGCATCGAGAAGCGGCCGGTCGACATCCTCTTCCTGCTGGCCGTGCTCGAGCGGCTGAAGTCCGACGACTTCCTGTTTGGCCACGTGGACCTCTCGCGCATCGGCATGTCGGGGCACTCCTTTGGCGCGCTGACGAGCCTGCGGGTGGCGGCCATGGACCCGAAGAAGCGGCTCAAGGTCATCGTGCCGCAGGCGCCGACGAGCACCGACATCGCCTGGCTCGGCCTGCCCATGCCCGTGAAGCTCGGCATTCCGGTGATGATCCAGGGCGCGCGGCTCGACGACACACTCGAGTGGGACGCCAACATCGTCCCCGCGTGGGCGGCGCTCGAGAAGCCTCGCTGGCTGCTCGACATCACCCGCGGCGGTCACTTCACGTTCAGCGACCTGTGCGCGTTCGACCTCGCCAACGCCGCGGCGCAGGCCAACATCATGGTGCCCGGCGCGAACATTCAGAAGGTCTTGAACGACGGCTGCGGGCCCATGGCGCCCAGGGCCGAGGTCGCCCAGCCGCTGATGAACCACTACGCCGTCGCGCTGTTCAACGGCGTGCTGCGCGGGAACAAGGCGTCCATGGACTTGCTCAAGCCTGGCGCGGCGGACGCGTTCGCGGCCGGTGCGTATGCGTTCACCGCCGATCCGTAGCGGCGCTGGGGAGTCGCACGACTCGGTGGTCGGCTCGTTACGCCCGTGAAGGCCCCCACCAGCGCTTCGTGGCGTCAGCGGTGCGAGACCGTGTGCATTTGCCCACCGCGAGCCTCGGCGCGGCGTTGGCTACGGTCCCCCGGCCGTGGCGACGCTTTTGAGTGGAGCGACAGTCGTGACGTACGAGCCCGCGCTCGTGGAGCGGGCGGACCTGCGAATCGAGCACGGGCGCATCGTCGATCGTGCGCCCCTGCTGACGCCGACGACGGCCGACGTCATCGTCGACCTGCGGCACCGGCTGGTGCTCCCCGGCTTGGTGAGCGCGCACCACCAGCCCAACGCGTTGCCGCTGCGTGGGCGTGTTGGCAGCCGCAGCGGCACCGACAGCGCGGCCTTCATCGACCGCGTGGACGCGGCGCTGTCGGCGGAAGAAGCGGAGACCATCGCTTGGTACGTGGCGCTCGAAGGCCTGCGCAACGGCGTGACGAGCGCCGTGGTGGCCATGGCCGGCGGCGTCGACGCCAAGGCGCGGCTGGCCGGTGTGCAGCGGGCCTTCTCCGGCGTGGGCCTGCGCCTCATCGCCGCGCTCGAGCTGTCGCCACGGCTGCCGCAGGACCAGCTCGAGGCGTCTCTCAACGACGTCATGCGCGCCGCCACCCACCACCGGCAGACCTCGCGCTTTCAGGCGGCCGTCGGGCTGCGCCACTTGGACGTGCTCGAAGACGCGTGGCTGGAGCGCGCGGTGCAGGAAGCCGCGCCGGTGGTGGCGACGCTGGGCCTCGACCCCTGGGAAGAGAAGCGCTGCCTCGAGCGCTTCGACAAGACACCCACACAGCGGCTCATGGACGCCGGGCTGCTCACGCCCAGCCTCATCGCCACGCCGCTGGTGCACCTGTCCTGGGCCGACGTGTCCATGCTGCTCGGCGCCGGCAGCTCGCTGGTGCACAGCCCGGGTAGCACGCTCGCGCTCCAGTCCGGCGTCGCCGCCGCCGGGAAGCTGGGCTCCCGCGCGTGCTTCGGCACCGGCGCGCAGACCATGGACGTGCTGGGCGCGGCGCGGGTCGGCTGGCTGAAGAGCCGCGAGGTGGAACAGCCTTTCGACGTGGCGCGCTTCGTCGCCAACGGGCAGCGGCTGGCGGCGCGGCTGCTCCAGGCTCCGTTGGGCGCGCTCGAGGTCGGCGCGGCGGCGGACCTGGTGGTGCTCGAAGACACAGCCCCGACGCTGACGACGCAGACGCTGGGTGAACACCTGGGCTCCGGCGCGTTGGGCCAGGTGGAGTCGGTCATGGTGGACGGGACGTGGCGGCTGTGGCGACGCAAGGCGCTGCTGTCTTCGCCGCCTCCGCCGATCGAACCCGTGCTCGCGCGCTACGAAGAAGCGCCGGCGCCGGAGAAGAAGGACGACGAAGACGAGGACGGCGTCACCATCACCAGCGATTGAAGGGGCGGCGCGGGAGGCCGGGGCCTGGCCCTTCGAGTCGAAGGAACGGCCGCCGCGGAGCGCTCGACGGCTCCGTGCGTCGCGCGTGCTGACGGTTGACGCCAGTGCGGGCGCCTGGCACGTGCTCGTCCCATGTTCGCTCCCCTCGCCGCGCTGCTGCTGACCGTCGCGCCGCCCAAGCCCTTCACCCACGTCGCCACCGTCGAGGGCGTCAGCGAGTACCGCCTGCCCAACGGCCTGCGCGTGCTCTTCGTGCCGGAGCCGTCGAAGCCGTCGACCACCGTCAACCTCACCGTCTTCGTCGGCAGCCGCCACGAGGACTACGGCGAGAAGGGCATGGCGCACCTCTTCGAGCACATGCTCTTCAAGGAGACGAAGAAGTTCAAAGACGTGAAGAAGGTGCTCGCCGAGCTCGGGGCCGACGCCAACGGCACGACGTGGTTCGACCGCACCAACTACTTCGAGTCCTTCGCCGCGTCGGACGCGAACCTCAAGCTCGCGCTCGACGTGGAGGCCGACCGGCTCGTCAACGCCGTCGTCGACAAGAAGAAGCTCGAGAAGGAGATGACCGTCGTCCGCAACGAGTTCGAGATGGGCGAGAACCAGCCCGAGAGCGTGCTGCTCGATCGCGTCGCGTCGGCGGCGTACCTGTGGCACGGCTACGGCAACACCACCATCGGCGCGAAGAGCGACATCGAGAACGTGCCGCAAGAGCGCCTCATCGCCTTCTACAAGCGCTACTACCAGCCAGATAACGCCATGCTCGTCGTCGCCGGCCGCTTCGACGAAGCCAAGGCGTTCAAGTGGATCGCCGAAGGCTTCGGCCGCATCCCCAAGCCCACCCGGACGCTCAAAGACACGTACACCGTCGAGCCCGCGCAGGACGGCGAGCGGGCCGTCACCATTCGCCGCGCCGGAGGCACGCCGGTGCTGGTCGCCGCGTACCACGTGCCCGCCGGCGCGGACCCCGACTTCGCCGCGGTGGACGTGCTCGAGCGTGTGCTGGGCGAGACGCCGAGCGGGCGGCTGTACAAGGCGCTCGTCGACGGCAAACAGGCGGCGACGGTCAGCTGCGGCGCCTTCCAGCTCAAAGAGCCCGGCTTTCTGTCCTGCACCGCGGAGCTGGGCCCCAAGGACAGCGCCGCCACCGCCAAGGCCACGCTGCTCGACGTGCTCGAAGGCTTCGCGCGCAAGAGCCCGACGGCCGAAGAGGTGAACCGGGCGAAGGCCTCCATCCTCAAGCAGTACGACCTGCTGCTCAACGCGTCGGACCGCGTGGGCATCTTCCTGTCCGAGTTCGCCGCCGTCGGCGATTGGCGGCTGCTCTTCCTGCACCGAGATCGCCTGGGCCAGGTCACCCCTGATGACGTGGCCCGGGTCGCCAAGAAGTACCTCAAGCCGACGAACCGCACCCTCGGCGAGTACGTGCCCAGCGAAGTCGTCGATCGCGCGGAGATGCCAGCGCCGGTCGACCTCGCCGCGCTGGTGAAGGACTACAAGGGCCAGGCCGGGCTGTCGCAGGGCGAGGCGTTCCAGGCGACCCCGAAGAACCTCGAGGCGCGCACCGAGCGGCTGGCTTTGAAGAACGGCGCGAAGGTGGCGCTGCTGCCGAAGAAGACGCGCGGCGGCACCGTGCACCTGGTGCTGGAGCTCAACTGCGGCGCCGAGGCCACGCTGCAGGGCCAGCGCGCGCCCGCGGAGTTCGTCGCGCGGCTGCTCGCGCGGGGGACGACGAAGCGCAGTCGCCAGGCCTTCAAGGACAAGCTCGACGAGCTCAAGGCCTCGTTCGCCGTCAAGCCGACGCCGCAGGCGGTGGAGGTCGCCATCGAGGTGCGTCGCCCGCAGCTCGAGGAGTTGCTCGCGCTCGTGGCTGAAGCGCTCACCGGCCCCGCGTTCGAGCCCACCGAGTTCGAGTCTGCCCGCCGCGAGGTGCTGGCGGAGCTCGAGCAGAAGAAGAGTGACCCGCTGGCCCTGGGCATGGTCGCCATGCAGCAGCGCATCGCCCCGTTCCCCGCCGGCCACCCGTACGCCGTGCCGAGCTTCGACGAGCAGCTCAAGCAGGTGGCCGCGCTCGAGCTGGCGACGGTCAAGGCGTTCCACCAGCGCTTCTACGGCGCGCAGGCGGCGAACGTGGCGCTCGCCGGTGACTTCGACGCGGCGGCGGTGAAGGGCGCGCTCGAAGCGCTGCTCGGCGGCTGGACGGCGAAGGAGCCGTACGTTCGCATTCCCAACCCCTACCGGCCCATCACCCCGGAAGCGGTCACCATCGACGTGAAGGACAAGCCCATGGCCTTCTTCGGCGCAGCGCTCAGCTTCCGCATGCGCGACGACGACGCCGACTACCCAGCCATGGTGCTGGCCGACTACCTGGTGGGCGGCGGCTTCTTGAACGGCCGCATTCCCGCCCGGCTGCGCGAGCAAGAAGGCCTGTCCTACGGCGCGGGCACGCGGCTGAAGGTCGACGCGCAGGACGACGACGGCGTGCTGTTCGGCTACGCGCTCTACAACCCCGACAACGCGCAGAAGGTCGAAGGGTACTTCCTCGAAGAGCTCGACAAGGCCGCGACCGGCGGCTTCACCGAGAAGGAAGTCGCCTCGGCGAAGGTGGGCATGCTGCAGGAGCGCGAGCAGGGCCGCACGGACGACGGCGTGCTGGCCCGTGTGCTGGCCGATCACCTCGAGGTGGGCCGCACCTGGGCGTACGACGGCGAGCTCGACCAGAAGCTGCGCGCGCTGAGCCCCGCGCAGGTCAGCCAGGCGCTCGGCGCCCGCGTGAAGGTGAAGGACTTGGCGGTGGTGAAGGTGGGGGATTTCAAGCTGGTGACCAAGCCCAAGTGACGGGGTGAGCCGTCGCGTCTTTGAAGGAGGAGCACATGCGAAGGACGTTGATGCTGGCGACGACGGGGCTGCTGGCGCTGGGGTGTCCGGATCCAGCCAAGGGCAAGCCCAAGGCGACCGTGGCCGAGCCGGTGCTGAAGAAGGTCGACGCGCTGCCGCCGCTGCCGGGCGCCGTACGCTACGCGATCGACCAGAGCAGCACCCGGGTGCTCTTCCTCGGCGCCAAGGTGACGGGCAAGCACGAAGGCGGCTTTCGCGACGTGACGGGCGCGCTCGAGGTGGTCGAGCAGGACGCGACCAAGAGCCGCGTGCAGGCCGTCATCGGCATGGCGTCGGTCTTCAGCGACTCGCCGAAGCTCACCGGCCACCTCAAGAGCGACGACTTCTTCAGCGTCGACAAGCTGCCCACCGCCACCTTCACCAGCACGAAGCTCGTCCGCCGCGAGGACGGCCGCTTCGACGTCACCGGCGATCTCGACTTCCACGGCGTCACCAAGTCGATCACGTTCCCCGCTTCCATCGTCTTCACTGACACCGCGGTGGACGTGGCGGCGAGCTTCAGCCTCAACCGGAAGGACTTCGGCGTGCTCTACCCCGGCAAGGCAGACGACCTCATCGCCGACGAGGTGGCGCTCAAGCTGGAAGTCCACGCCACCAAGGGCTGATGAGCCGCGCCATGCCCAGAGCCACCACCGCAGGGGGCCCCGACGTGGCCCTGTTGCCCGCGACGCCGGACGGCTGGCTGCCCCACGCGCTCGCGCACTTCGACCAGGTGCTGGTGGACCACGCCCACTGCGAGAAGAAGGCCGCCGCCAACGCGCTGTCGCTGCTCCAGTCCTACCCCGACGTGCCCGGGCTGCCGGCCCACATGGCGCGGCTGGCGCGGGAAGAGAGCGCGCACTTGGCCAAGGTGCTCCAACTCATGGAGAAGCGCGGGCTGGTGCTGGGCTTCGACAAGGGCGACCCCTACGCCCAAGGCCTGCAGGCGCTGCTCCGCAAGGGCGCCAAGGAGCGCCGGGTCGATCGTTTCCTCGTCGCCGCGCTCATCGAAGCGCGCAGCTGTGAGCGTCTCGCCCTGCTGGCGCAGGGGCTCGTGAAGACCGACCCCGCGCTGGCCCGATTCTATGAGGAGCTGGCGACGTCGGAGCACGGCCACCAGCGGCTCTTCGTGCGGCTCGCGCTCGAGGTCGAGCCCAAGGACGTCGTCGGTGCGCGCCTGGCCGAGCTGGCGCAGGCCGAGGCCGCGCTGGTGCGCTCACTGCCGGTGCGCGCGGCGGTGCACTGACGGACCAGGACGCCCGCCGGCGCTACTTCACCAGCGGCTTGACGGCCCGCACGGTGCCAATGCCGCAGCCCTGCTTGGGCTTGCAGCCTTTGAGCACCCACAGCGAAATGACCCCGGCCGTCTCGTCGGCGCGCGCCTTCTCCGCCATGGACAGCGGGGTGCGGCCCGACGTCGTCTTGGCGTCGACGTCAGCGCCCGCTTCGAGGAGCAGCAGCGCGTAGTCGGCCTGCCGGTGGAAGGCCGCCATGTGCAGCGGCGTGAAGTTCTCTTCGTCCTTCGCGTTGATGTCGGCGCCCGCAGCCAGCAGCGCCTCGATGGGGCCGCGGTTGGGGTTGATGGCGGCCAGGTGCAGCGGCGTCGCCCCGCGGGAGTTCTTCACGTTGAGCAGTGAGCCGTCCTTGGCGAGCAGCGCCTCGAGCTCCTCGGCCGTCCCCGTCTTCGCCGCGTCGTGAATGGGGTGGTTGCCCACCGTCACCTTCGACTCGGGGACCATGGCGCTGCGGGGCGCCTGCGCGAAGCAGGGCAGGGCGGTGAGGACGGACGCGGCGAGGGCGACGGCGATCGAGCGGGGCATGTGCGGCTCCTCCTTGCTTGGGGCGGAAAGGACTACAGCCGAGCGCGGTTCCACTCGGTCAGGCGTTGGGTGAGCTTGGGGGCCAGCGCGTCGTAGGCCGCCCAGGAATCGGCGGTCAGCGCTTCGGTCTGCGCGCGGTGCTGGTTGAGCTTGCCGAAGACGGCGGCGGCGTCCTTGCCGAAGCGGAAGTCGTCGGCCGCGCCCACGCCGCGGTAGTACTTCTGGAAGAAGTCGACCTTGGCGGGCTCGAGATCGCCGCTCCACAAGACGCCGCCGAGCGGGCCTTCGAGGAAGCCCAGCGGGCTGACGCGGCGATCGCGCAGCGCGGTGAGCGCGTCGTTCGACAGCCGGTCGGCGCGCAGCACGCCGGACAGCCCGGCCCACGCGGCGAGGAACGCGTCTTCCACGCCGACGAGGTGCCGACCGTCGCGCAGGCCCGTGTCGAGCGGGAAGCGGGTGATGAAGTCGACTTCTTCGTCGACCCGCAGCGACACGCGCTTCTCGTCCCGCCAGTCGGCGTGCAGCATGAGCCCGCCGTCGAGCTTCTTGGCCCAGACCAGCCCGCGGCCACGCGGCACCTGCACGAAGCCCTGCGCCGCGAGCGCCTTTTCCTTGAGCGCGAAGCTCAGCGCTTCGGGGAGCGCGCCCTTCCACCCTTCGGTGAACGTCACCTGGGACAACCAGTTGGCCCAGCGCGGCCCCTCTCGCTTGGGCGGAAAGTGCGTGCGCGTGCGCAGGAAGAACGTCGCCGCCAGCTCCAGGCCCAGCGTCTCGTCCTGCACGTGCGCGACAGCGGAGTTCGGCGTGCTGCCCGGCAGCGGGCCGAGGCGCACCGCGCCGAGCAAGGAACGAACCTGCGGCGCGTCGACGCGCTGGCCCAGCGCGGCGCGCGCGAGCGTGACGATGGGAGGCGGCGGTGGAGCCTTCACCCGCTTGGCTGGCTTGGGCGCACCTGCGGTCTTGCTCGGCGTGGCCGCCTTGCTGGCCGCCGCCTTGGGCGCGGGCTTGGCTTTGGCCGCTGCGGCCTTGGGCTTGCTCTTCGGTGCGGGCTTGGACGGCTTGGCCATGGCGTGCGCTCTTTAGCCGAAGCGCCCCTCGCTGGGTTGCGCGCGCGGCCAGACCGCCGTAGCTGCGTCGCATGGCTTCGCACCAACCTGGCGTTCTCCTCGGCCCGCCCCCAGCCGCTCGCTTCCTGACCTTCGGCCTGCGCGTCGACGTTCCGCCCAAGCGCGTCGAGGCCACGCTTCGCTCGCTGCGCGTCGGCGCCCACGTCACGCTCGGCCTGGGCGCGCCGCTGCTCCGCGTGTTGGGCAAGGCCGTCGACGGCCTGCACGACTTCCACGCCGTCAGCGCGCCAGGCGTGGCGTTCCCGTCGACCCAAGGGGCGGTGTGGGCTTGCGTGGACGGCGCCGATGCGGGCCAGGCGCTCCAGCACGCGCGCGCGCTCACCGCCTCGCTGGACGCGTGCTTCAGGCTCGACGAAGACGTGGCAGCGTTCACGTTCGCCTCAGGCAAGGACCTGACCGGCTACGAAGACGGCACCGAGAACCCCAAGGCCGAGAAGGCCGTCGAGGCCGCGCTGGTTGCTGGCCCGGGGCCGCTCGCCGGCTCGTCCTTCGTTGCCGTCCAGCGCTGGGTGCACGCGCTGGCGCACTTCGAGTCGCTGGCTGCCAAGGAACGCGACCACATCGTCGGCCGTCACCGCGCCACGAACGAAGAGCTGACCGACGCCCCGCCGTCGGCCCACGTCAAGCGCGCCGCGCAGGAGAGCTATCGCCCGCACGCCTTCATGCGCCGCCGCTCCATGCCGTGGGGTGACGTCGACTCGCACGGCCTGTACTTCGTCGCCTTCGGCCGGAGCCTGTCGGCCTTCGAACGAGTGCTGCGCCGCATGGCCGGGCTGGACGACGGCGTCGTCGACGGGTTGCTGCGCTTCAGCCGGCCGGTGACGGGCGGCGCGTACTGGTGCCCGCCAGTCGCTGGCGAACGGCTCGTCCTGGGCGGGCTCGAGCAGGCTTCAGCCGCCGAGGCCACGCCGCGCCGTCGACGCTGAATGAGCCGCAGCGGTGCGCGGGCCGGAGGTCACTGCGCGCGCAGCTCGTCCGCGCTGCGCTGCGCCGCGCTGAGCACCACGTACACGTTCGACACCTTCCCGACGCCGCCGTAGTCCAGCACCGTCGCGCGCAGCCGCACGGCGGCCTGGTCGACGAGGAGCGGCGCTAAGTTCACCTCTCCCGGTTCGAAGGTGAAGCTCCGCGGGCCCAGGCTGTCGAGCCGCTCGGAGCCGGACAGCAGGCCGTCGGTGAAGCCGACCACCACGCGGGTGAGCACCTGTCCGCTGGCGGCGAGCAGCTCGAGCAACAGGCAGTTGTCGACGCTGAAGCCCTGCGTGGCCTGCGCGTCGCCGTAGAGCTTCACGTCCATGCCGGTCACGTCGAACAGCGGCGTCTCACCGGTCGCCACCACGTGCGGCGTGCGGTCGAAGTCGCGAGTGTCGAACTCGAGGTCCATGCGCAGCGTCGTCAGCTGGGCGGTGTCTTTCTCGGGCGCCTCCGCGAGCAGCTGGAGCGCGCGAGGTGGCGCAGCCGGCAACGTCTCGACGCGGCGGACACAGCCGGTGAAGCCCAGGGCAGCGAGCAGGACGGCTTCGATCAGAGCAGTGCGCATGGTGAGCCGCGCCACGACGGGCGAGCGGCGCGACGGTAGCACCGCCCCTCGGTGAAGCCGCGTCAGTCGTGGGGAAGGTGCGCTGGCGCCAACCGGGGGCCGACAGGACGCGGCCTGGGCGCGGCGCCTTGGGTCAGACCGGCATCAGCACGGTCAGGCCGCTGCGCCCGCCCTTGGTCAGCGTGTTCCGCTCGACGAAGTCGCTCGCGCTGCTGCGGCCGTCGCCCAGCGTCACCGCGGTGTGCCCGTAGATCTTGCCCGCGTTCGTGCTCGTGCGCTCCCACACCAGCACCAGGCCGGGGACCTTGAGCGCCTGCTCGAGCGACATGTTGACCTTCTTGAACTTGCCGGTCGCCGGCAGCACGGTGTCCCGCGTGTTGGCGTGGCCGTAGGGGCGGAACCCGAACGCCTTGTCGATGGCGGTGTTCACGCCCAGGGCGCACCGGCCCGTCGTGTTCATCGCTTCCGCGTTGCGCCGGGCGATCTGGGCGAAGCGCTGCATCGCCGGGGTGACGGTGACGCCGCCGACGTGCTGGGGAGCCTTGGCGTCTTCGGTCTTCGCGGGCGCCGGCTTGGCTTCGGGCGCTGGGTTGGGCCGTGCCTGCGGGGCCTTGGCTTCCCACCCGTCGCCGCTCTTGGCGAACATGGCGTTGCGGGTGTTGACGCCGAAGACGCCGTCCGCCGCCAGGCCGTGCTTCGACTGCCATTGGCTGAGCGCCTGCCGCGTCTGCTGTCCGAAGATGCCGTCGTCCTTCACGCCGAGCTGCCGCTGCAGCAGCTTGATTTCCTCGCTCTGGCCGCCGCGAATGGCGGCGCCCTTCTGGATGTCGTCGAAGCGGAGTGCAGGCTGGCGGTTGGTGACGTTCATGGTCGGCTCCAAGAGGTGATGCTGAGTTCTCGGAGCCTGAGGAACGTGGATTTCCTACAAGGTGAGACGTCGCATGGTTAGTGATTTCAGCGGCTTACGAATTACGCCTGTAATTCTTCTTGGCAGCGAAGAGTGCGCTCGGGCCCCCGCCACGAAGCGGTCGAGCGCCGAGCCCAGGATCGGGGTCTGTCAGGGAACGAGAACGACGAAGCCCTGCGACGCCACCGCCGGCAGGCCGACCTTCTCCGCGACGCCCGGGGTCAGCTCGTTGGGCAGCCGCCAGGTCTGGCCGGTCGATTGGATCAGCGTCACGGCGTAGCGCCCGGACGGCACGCTCTTGAGCACCTGCGGCTGCGCCGGGTTGCTCGCGTCGAGCGCGCGGGGCAGCAGCACCAGCTTGAGCTTCGGCACCGGCGTGGGCGTCGTCTTCACCCGGCCCATGGCGTCGACCAGCTGCGGCAGGTACTCGCTGAAGTCGAAGCCCGCCTGGAGCACCACCAGGTCCGGCTGGCCGTCGGCGGCGATCGCCTCGCCGGTCATCGGGTTGACGTGCTCGTAGTCTTGCCCCGTCGCGTCGAGCAGGCCGTTGCGGTCCAGGTCGTTCTCGTCCACCAGCGGGTGCTCGCCGGCCAGCTTGCGCACGACGACGCGCGGCCAGAAGTCCGGCGTGCCGTCGCCGTTGCTGTCGTCCGGGCGGCCGTCGCCGTTCGCGTCGACCAGCTGCGCGAGGAAGACTGGCCGCGCCTGGGAGATCGGCCCGTCCACGACGGGCTTGGGCAGCAGGTCCACCGTCACCCGCGGCGCGGTCAGCGTCACCGACTCGGGCTGGCCCAACGGCTCGAACACCGGGCGATCGACGGGCACCTTCGCCGTGTCTCCCACGCTCACCGCCACGCCGAGCGCGGGCTGCGGGAAGCCGCGGTCGTCGAGGGCCACCTCCACCTCACGCGGGGCCCGGCTCACCGCGTCGATCGCCGCGCCGCCGACGTCGCCCGCGTTCACCTCTCCCGTCACGCCGTACCAGGGAATGAAGTCGTGGTTCGCGTCCAGGAACGCTCGCACCAGGTACTTCCCGGGAGGCACCAGGCTGAAGGCGTACGGCGCCGTGAAGGGCCCCGCGCTGCTCGCGTCGGCCGCGCCGAACAGCGTGGCCTGCGGCACCACCGTGAAGGCCACCGGTCTCCCCGTGCCCTGCGGCGGCGGCGGGCGCGCGGCGTCGAACAGGAGCACCACCACGTCGCCTCGGGACAGGCTCGTCACCACCAGGTCGCCTTGCACGCTGCTCGTCTTCGCGTTCTGCCGCCGGTCCGCGCCGGGGAACACCGGCGGCGGCTCACACGCCACGCCCAGGGCCAGCGCCAGCACCCACCACGCGGCTCGGGCCTTCCGTGCACTCATGGCGTCACCGTCACCTGCGCCATGATTCGGCGCGACACGTTGTTGCCGAACGGGTGCTCCGCGTGGTTCGGCCCCAGCTGCGTGCCGACCACGCCCACGTTCACCCGGTCATTCGCGAAGCGGTAGCCCAGCCGCGCGTTGATGACGGTGTACGCGGCCAGCGAGTTCTCGAGGTTGGCGATCTGCGTCGGGTCCGTCGGCGACGGCTCGCGCTCGATCCACTTCGTGCTGGAGACGAACGCCAGGTCCGCCGACAGGTCGACGTTGATGGGGGACTTGTAGACGAAGCCCAGGGCGAACTTCGCCAGCGGCGCCTCGCTGCAGCGCCCGCACACCGTCACGCCCGGCGTGGGGTTGAGCGCAATGTGCTGCAGCGCGGTCGACGCGCGCACGTCGAGCCCCTTGAGCCCGCCCCAGCTGACCGACGCCTCGCCGCCCCGCGCGGTGTACGTCGCCGGGTCGTTCGTGAAGACGCTGCGGCCCAGCAGGTACGTGCTCGTCGTCGCGTCGAACGCGTCCTTGGCCGGCACCGGGTTCACCGCCGACAGCGCCACCAGGTCGCTGGCGATGTTCCAGTACAGCGCCAGCTCCCACGACAGCCCCAGCGCCGCCGCTTCACCGCGGTAGCCCAGCTCGAAGCTGATGAGCCGCTCGGGCTTGAGCGCGCGGTTGCCCTGCGTGAGCACCGACGCCCCCGGCACGCCCGGCACCGGGGTGCGAATGTCCATGTAGCTCTCGAGGAAGGTCGGCTGGCGGAAGGCGGTCGCGAACGCCCCGCGCACCGCGTGCCCTTCGGCCGGCACCGCCACCAGCGAGATGCGGGGCGACTGCGCGTAGCCTGGGTTCCCGTTGTCGAGCAGCGGGTGCCGGTCGATGCGGTAGCTGGCCACCAGCGTCAGCGGCTTGATGATGCGCCACTCGTCTTGGACGAAGGCCGCCGCGTGGAGTTCCTGCACCAGCCGGCCGATGTAGTTCCACCCCGTGCGCTTGAGCCGCCCCGACACGCCCACGCCGACCAGGTGGGTGCCCGCGAGCTTGAACTCCTTCTGGAAGAAGACTTCCAAGTCGAACACGTTCGACTCGAGCGTCGACGACAGGCTCCGCTGCCCGACGGGCTCGTACTGCGGGGCGGCCTTGGTCGACAGGTGGTTCCAGAAGAAGCGCACCTTGATGGGGCCGCCGGTGAAGTCGGCCTTCGCGTAGCCGCTCTGGCCGTCGAGCCAGTAATTGCGCAACAGCCCGATCGCGTACACCTCGGTGAAGAGCCGGTTGATGCCGGCGGACGCCGCCAGGCTGAAGTCCTTGTTGAACGCGTAGAACGCCGTCAGGTTGCCGCGGGCGCTGCGCAGGCTCAGGTTCGCTTCCGGCGCGGTGCTCAGCACGTCGGTGCGCGACGCGTCGTAGTCCCGCGTGTACTTGTCGCCCTGCTGAAAGCCGACCGACGCGCGGTACTTGAGCGCCTCGCCACCGGACGTCACCAGGCTCGCGCCGACGGTGTTCGAATTGCCGCCGAAGACGTTCACCTCGGCCCGCGGGCCCGTCCCCGGCGCGCGCGTGATGATGTTGATGACGCCCAGCATGGCGTTGGCGCCGTAGAGCGCGCTGCCCGGCCCGCGAATCACCTCGATGCGGTCGATCTCCTCGAGGCCGATCGGAATCAGCGAGAACTGGGTGATGCCGAGGAAGTCCTGGTACTCCGGGCGCCCGTCGATCAGCAGCAGCACCTTGTTCGCCACGCGCTGGTTGAAGCCGCGGAAGCTGACGTTCGCGCTCGAGTAGCTCATCACCATCACCTCGGCGCCCGGCACCCGGCGCAGCAGCTCCGGCAGGCTCTGCAGGCCGCTCGCGCGCACCTCGTCTCCGGTGATGACGGTGATGGCGTTGGGCGCTTCCAACGTCGACTGCGCCCGCCGTGACGCGGCCACCACCGTCTCTTCGTAGGGCACGCTGAAGTCTTCGGCGCCGGTCGGCTCGCGCGCGCTCGGGACCGCTGGAGTGACGGGCCCCGCCGGGGTCGCTGCAGGGGGAGCGCCGGCCTCCGAGCGCTCCAGCGCGCGCTCGAGCCGCTCGGTGAGCG
>JALHOS010000112.1 GCA_022842905.1 Myxococcaceae bacterium
CCGCAGAGCCGCCATCTTCGCCCGCCCCGCCCTCGCCCGACGGGCCGCCATCCGGCGCGCAGACGCCGCCGCCGTCACGGCACTGCGCAAGCCGCTCGTCGAAGTCCACGCACGCGCCCGCGAAGGCCGCGCCGACGAGCACCAGCCACCGTCCGTTCATGCCCAGCTCCCGCCCAGCGCCGGCCGGGCGCCGTCACGGCACCGCGCGAGCCGCTCGTCGAAGTCCGCACTCGCGCAGAAGGGGACCGCGCCTCCGAGCACCAGCCACCGTCCGCTCATTCCCAGCTCCCGCCCAGCGCTGGCCCAGCACCGTCACGGCACCGCGCGAGCCGCTCGTCGAAGTCGACACACGCACGTGAGAGGGCCGCGCCTCCGAGCACCAGCCACCGTCCGCTCATGCCCAGCTCCCGCCCAGCGCCGACCGGGCGCCGTCACCGCACCGCGCGAGCCGCTCGTCGAAGTCGACACACGTACGCGAGAGGGCCGCGCCTTCGAGCACCAGCCACCGTCCCTTCATGGCCAGCTCCCGGAAAGCACGAGCCCGCCGCCCTGAGGCGACACCGCAACGCTGACCGACGGGCCGCCTCCGCCGGCGACGCCCCAGATGAGCGCCGTCGCCAACGCGCCGAGCCCGACCGCAGCGCTCACCCAGCCGATCGCCTGAAACGTCTTCCCCCGCGACGCGAGGCCCTCAGCCTTGGCGCTGACACCGTTCGCGCGCAGCTCCTGGTCGAGCTCGCCCGTCGTGCCGAAGGTCAGCGGAATGAAGACCGCCGCCCCGACGACGCCGAGGACGCCGACGCCCAGCGGGACCCACCACCCCTTGAAGCTCGACCGCGGAGCCGCGCCCTTGGGGCTGACGCCCAGCTTCACGCCCAGCCGCTCTGCCAACGGGCTGAGCTCCGCGACGAAGCGCTTCTCGCTGCCGGCTTCGACGACGTCTTCGGCCAGCACGCTGCCGTCGCGCCCCGACACCACCCGAACGTTGGCTCGGAACGTGTCGTCCAGCTTCGCCAGCGACACGTTGAGCACCCCGTCACACCCCAGCGCGCTCCCAATCTCCGCAAGACAGGACGAGTCCGTGCAGCCGAGCAGCTGCCGCTGCCGCTCGAGCCCCAACACCGAGGCGATGTCCGCCGACGTGGTGATGGAGACGCCCTGCGCACGCAGCGCCCGCGCCAGCTCGTCGGCGAAGAAGCGAGCGAGCTCAGCGTCGACCTTCACCGTCGCCCAGTCGGGCGCGGCGACCTTGAGCGGCGCGGCTTGGGCCCCCGCCGAGCAGGCCAGCCACAGCGCGAGCGCGGCGGCCCCGGTTCGCATCACCCGCCGATGAGGGCCTTGAGCTCACCCTGCGTCCCACCGGGCAGCCCCAGCGTGTTCGCGTAGTGGAGCAACAGCGCGCGGTTGTCGGACACCGAGATGTTCTGCAGCTCCAGCGCGCCGATGCGGTCTTCCGGCGAGAACGCGGCCTCGGTCTTCTCCATGGACAGCTTGTCCGGCGCGTAAGCCGCCTGGTCCGCCTTGGTGGAGAGGATCGTGTAGTCGTCACCGCGGCGCAGCTCGACGACGACCTCCCCGCTCAGCGGCGTGGAGATCCACCGCACCAGCGACTCCTTGAGCAGCATGGCCTCGGGGTCGAACCACTTCCCTTCGTACAAGAGCCGGCCCAGCTTGCGACCGAGCGTGCAGTACAGGTCCGTGGTGTTCTCGTTGTGCACGGCGGACAGGATCCGCTCGTAGCCAATGTGCAGCAACGCCATGCCCGGCGCCTCGTAGATGCCGCGGCTCTTCGCGTCGATGACGCGGTTCTCGATCTGATCCGACATGCCCAGGCCATGCCGCCCGCCGATGGCATTCGCCTCGAGGAACAGCTTCGTCAGCGTTTCGAAGCGCTTGCCGTTGAGCGCCACCGGCACGCCGCCCTCGAACGTCAACGTCACGCTCTCGGGCTCCACCCGCACGTCGCTCTTCCAGTGCGCCACGCCCATGATGGGGTTGACGGTCTTCATCGACGCGTCGAGCCGCTCGAGGTCCTTCGCCTCGTGCGTCGCGCCGAGCATGTTGGCGTCGGTGCTGTAGGCCTTCTCCGCGCTCATCGAGTACGGCAGGCCCACGCTCTCGAGGAACCGGCTCATCTCCAGCCGGCCACCGAGCGCGGTGACGAACGCCTGGTCGAGCCACGGCTTGTAGATGCGCAGCTGCGGGTCGACGAGGATCCCGTAGCGGTAGAAGCGCTGAATGTCGTTGCCCTTGTGCGTGCTGCCGTCGCCGAAGACGTGCACGTCGTCCTCACGCATGGCCCGGACGATGGCGGTGGCGGTGACGGCGCGCCCCAACGGCGTGGTGTTGAAGTACTTCTTCCCGCCGACCGACAGGTGGAAGGCGCCGCACTGAATCGCCGTGAGCCCTTCGCGGGCCAGCGCCTCGCGGGTGTCGACGAGCCGGGCCTGCACCGCGCCGTGCGACTTGGCGATGGGAGGAATGTCCGCGGGGTTCTTCTCGTCGGGCTGCGCGAGGTCGGCGGTGTACGCGTAGACGCTCATGCCCTGCCGCGACATCCACGCGACGGCGGCGCGCGTGTCCAGCCCGCCGCTGAACGCGAGGCCCATGCGCGTGCCCTTGGGGGGAAGTGACTTGTAGATTCGGCTCATGGCGGCGGCTTGTCGCGCAATCGCCCCGGGTTGTCCACGCGAGCGCGCAGGTCCAAAAGTCGAAGCGGCGCCGCGCCGTGAAGTAGCCTGCGGCGCCATGCGCGCTCAACCGGCACTCTTCCTGGCCGCCGCCCTCGCCCTCTTGGGCTGCGGAGGCCCGAACGGCACCATTTCGGGCAAGGTGACCTTCGAGGGCGGCGACGGCAAGGTCGCCGGCATTCCCGTCATTGCGTACGGGCCCATCTCGGCGGCGGCGGCGACGAGCAACGCCGGCACCTTCACCATGACGGGGCTGGCGGACGGCGACTACGTCGTCAAAGCCGTCGTCGAGGGCGCCGAGCCGTCGGCGGTGACCTGGCCAGTCAATGTCACCGGCGGGCGCGCGTCGTCGGATCCGAACTTGGTCTTCAAGTTCCCCGGCGGGAAGGTGCAGGGGAAGATCGTGTTCGCCGACATGGGCGACGCGAGCAACTTGACCGTGCTGCTCAGCGGCACGGCCAGCCGCGTGGCCAAGACGGGCATGGACGGGAGCTACTCGTTCGACAAGCTCCCCGCGGGGCCTTTCGTGCTGTCCGTCGAAGCGCCCAGCACCCTCGAAGGCCGGCAGTCCGCGAGCGTGGGCGTGACGGGGGTCGACGCCACGCAGGTGCCGGATCTGATCTTCACGCCGGTCGGGTCCATTCAAGGAACGGTGGCCTCGGGCTCGACGCCGGTCGCCGGCGCGCGGGTGGACGTCGCGGGGACGAGCCTGAGCGCGGTGAGCGACGAGCAAGGGAAGTTCCTCATTCGCAGCGTGCCCACGGGCATGCGCACGCTCGTGGCCAGTGCGCTCGGACAGACGGCGCAGGCTCAGGCCACGGTGACGAAGGGCAGCCCGGTCATGGTGAGCTTGATGCTGGGCGGCGTGCCCATGGGCACCGGCACGGTCAATGGCGTCGTCACGTTTGCGGGCACGGAGTCGCCGACGCTCATTCGCGTGGGCGTGGCCGAAATCCCCGCGCTGGCGCCGGTCTCCGTGAGCTCCACGGGCGCCTTCACGCTGACGCTCCAGCCCGGCACCTGGACGCTCACGGCCAGCGCTCCGTCGTACCCGACGCAGGTGCTCGGCACGGTTTCGGTGCGCGCCGGCGCGGCGACGGTGGGCCCGTCGACCCAGCTCTCGCTCTTCCTGCCGTACTTCGACCCGCTCTCGGCCGTCACGTCACTCGGGCTGGACACGGACTGCGCGGGCGGGCGGTGGAGCCTGGTGCGCATGGAGCTGTCCGGCCACCCGCAGCAGCACTGGCTGGTCAACTCCGACACGCGGGAGCGGCGGCTGGTGCACATCGGCCCGCTCGTCTCGGCGCTCTTCTCGGCGCAGTGCACGAACCTGGCGTTCGTCGTCGCGTCTGGAGCCGAGCAGCACGTCTTCACGTACCACCTGCCCAGCGCCGCGCTGAACGCGAGGACGGTGGGCGACCCGGTCGGTCCGCTCCTGGGCTTCTCGACGGACGAGAGCACGCTGTTCATTCCGCGTGGGGGCACGCAGAACGAGCTGGAGCGCGTGCTCATGTCGGACGGCACCGTGACGCGCTTCCCGGTGACGGCGGTGCTCCGCCACACGCCGGACCGCTACCTCGCGCGCAACGGGCCTGAAGTGAAGCTGGTGACGCCCACCGCGGACCGCGCGCTGTTCACCAACGTGAACGCGGTGTCGGCGACGCCGACGCCCTGGGCGGTGACGGACTGCTCGACGGCCTGCATGTTCAAGACGGTGGCGCCGAACACGGACGTGGCGAACGACATTCAGAACGTCGGCTCGGCCGGCGCGGCGACGCTCATCGACGGCAGCAACGCGGACTACCCGGTCTTCAGCCTCGGGGGCACGTACAAGATCGTCCGAACGGCCGGCGGCCAGCAACCCGCGCAGCTCCCCGCCGGGACCAACTTCGTCCGCTTCTCTCCGGACGGGCAGCGGCTGCTCTACGCCGCTACGCAGACGGGCACGACGAGCCTGTACGAAGAAGTGATGCCACCGCCGGCGAGCCGGCCCGCGGCGATCGCCACGTCCATGGGCGGGACGTTCACGGGCAAGTACGTGGCCAAGAACCGCGCGGTGCTGCTCGACACGTCGACCGCCATGCCCCGCGTGCTCGACCTGAAGGGGCAAGACGGCATGCCCATCACCACGACGCAGATCGGCACGCCCATCACCGACGTGCGCGCGGCGTCCTTCCGGCAGGTCGGCTCGGCGACGGGGTGGATTCAGACCAGCAACAGCCGCTGGCGCTTCATCGTCGGTGAAGGTGAGCCGACGCTTGCGGGGCCCGCGGGGGCGACGACGGCGCTCATCAGCGCGCCGCCGGTGCTCGTGCCGTCCGCGCCGCCGGTGGCGCTGGTGTCCTTCGAATCGGCGATGTTGCCGGCGCTCAACGCCTTCTACGTCGACACGCAGACGACCATGGCGACGGCGGTGCCGAACGTGGTCGCGGAGAACGGCGTCACCGCCCGGGCCGTCGCGCCGATGACGTGGTGGTTCGCCGGAACGCGCCTGTCGGGCAAAGAGGTGCACGTGGCGCTCACGAGCCGGCAGCTCATCGACACCGAAGAGCCGCACGTGCAGCTGCCGCTCAAGCTGGGCGTCAGCCGCGTCACCGCGCTCATGACGGCGCAGGCGTCCGGAAGCGCGCGCGTCTACTTTTCGCCGCTGCGCTGACGGCCAAGAACTTGAGCAGGCGGCGGGCCGTGCGAGCGTCCTTTCCATGACGAACGCCGACCCGCGACGCCAGAGCCCTCGCAAGCCCGTTCACCTCCCCGTCTCCATCGGCCGGCGCCAAGCCGCGCTGTCGGCGGACATCAGCGCCGGAGGCTTTCAGCTCGAGACCACGCGCCTGTTGGCTGCGGGCACGCCTGTCGACGGGTACGTCTTGCACGGGGCGAAGGAGCTGCGCTGGGCCGGCGTGGTGACGTGGGCGAAGCCGGGCAACCCGATGACGAGCGTGCTGCATCAGGTGGGCGTGCGCTTCACGACGGTGTCGCCGGGGCTGCGCGCGCTGCTGTCCATGCGCACGCGCTGAAGCTCGCGCGGGGTGGCCTCGCCGAGGCGGGGTGGACGTCGCGCACGCCGCCGAGCCGCGCGTGCGAAGAGAGGCCCGCGACAAGGGCGCGCGCAAGACGGCGCTCGACGTGAACCGCGCCTCCGCCGTCGTGAACTGGTGGAGGTCGTCTTGCGGCCTCGCCACGAGCGGTTCGCGTCTCTAGCCGAGCACGCGCCGGACCGCGGCCTCGACGGCCATCAACTCGTCAAAGACGACCACCTCCGGCCGCAGCGGCGGCTCGTAGGGCGCGTTCACCCCGGTGACGTCCTCGAGCGCGCCGGCCCTCGCCCGCGCATAGAGCCCCTTGGGGTCCCGCTCCTCGCAGGTGGCCAGCGACGTCGCGACGTGCACCTCGACGAAGCGCAGCCCCGCGCGCGCGTGCGCGGCGCGAACGGCGTCCCTCGCTTGACGGTAAGGGCTGACGAGCGCGACCACCGTCACCAGCTCGCTGCGACCCGCCAGCACGGCCACCTCTCCGACGCGGCGCACCTGCTCGTCGCGCCCTTCCCGCGTGAAGCGCAGGTCCGCCGACAGCCCTCCGCGCACGTCGTCGCCGTCGAGCAACAACACGCCCAGCCCGTCTGCGCGCAGCCGCTGCGCCAGCGCCTTCCCGAGCGTGCTCTTGCCCGCGGCGGGCAGCCCGGTGAGCCAGAACGTCGTGCCGCGCAGACTCACGGGAGCCGCGCTCCAGCGACGGTGTCGCCGCGCTCGTCCACCAGCAGCGCCCGGCTCGTGCGGCGGCAGACGGACTCCGCGTCGAACCACGTCGCCGCCTCGAGCGAGCAGTCGACCCACCCCACCTGACCCCAGCCGAGCGAGCCTTGCGCCACCGCGCGCACCAGCACCTTCGTGCGCAGCCCGAGTTGTAGGAGCCACAGCGTCTGGCCTGCGATGAGGGGCGACGACGCGAGCCAGGTGACGAGGAGGCGAGGCGAAGCGGTCAGAACCGGCGGCTCCTCGGGCAGCGACAGCAACGTCCCGCGGGCCACGGGTCGATCGAACCGGACCCGCGTCGCCGACGCGGCGCTTCGCTCGACGACGCGCAGCGCTTCGCCGCCCGGCCAGGCCGCGACGACCTGCGGGCAGGCCGCCGCGTCTCCACAAGGCACCAGCGCGGTCCAGCCGTCGGCCTGACTCAGCTGCACCACGGCCCGAAATGCCGCCGAGCCTGCAGCCACGGGCTCCAGGCCTTCGAGCCGCTGCGCCAGCGTCGGGCCGGCGTACCAGGGCCAGCGGTCGCTGCGCCGCACCACGTTGTCGCCGTCCTTCGCGGAAAGGGGCACCACCTCCAGCCTCATGCCGCTCGGGACCAACGGGCGCAGCGTCGCCATGAGCTCCGCGACGCGCGCGGCCGGGTCCGTCACGGCGTCGAGCTTGTTGAGGCAGGCGACGACCAGCGGCACGCCGAGCCCGCCCATGACTGCCAGGTGCCGCTCCGTCTGCGGGCGCACCCCTCGCACCACGTCGACCAGCAGCAGCCCCGCGTCGGCTGTCGACGCGCCGGTGGCGAGGTTGGACAGCCGCTCTGGGTGGCCGGGCGCGTCAGCGAGGAGCAGCCGCCGCGTTCCCAACGTCAGGTGCCGGGTCGCGACGTCCACGGTGATGCCCTGCGCTCGCTCCTGCACGAGCCCGTCGGTGAAGTAGGCCAGGTTGAGCGCAGGCCCGCTGGCGCTACGCACGGCGGACACTTCGTCGGTCAGCAGGGCCTGCGCGTCGTGCAGCAGCCGCCCGAGCAGGGTGCTCTTCCCATCGTCCACCGAGCCGGCCACCACTACCCGCACCGGGCGCATCAGAAGTAGCCCTCGCGCTTGCGGCGCTCCATGGCCGCGTCCGTGGTGCGGTCGTCGGCGCGCGTAGCCCCGCGCTCGGTGAGGCTGGCCGTCTCGAGCTCAGCGATGACTTGGGCGGGGTCTGAAGCGGCAGACTCGACGGCGGCGGTGCAGGTGGCGTCGCCGACGGTGCGAAAGCGCACGCGCTTGGTGACGACGACCTCGTCCGCTCCCGGCGCCAGCCACTGCGAGACGGCGTACCAGAGCCCGTCCCGCGCGAAGACGGCCCGCTCGTGCGCGAAGTACAGGCTGGGCAACGCCACGCCGTGCGCGGCGACGTACCGCCACACGTCGAGCTCGGTCCAGTTGGAGAGCGGGAAGATGCGGAAGTGCTCGCCGTCGCCCAAGTGGGGGTTCACCACGTCGAACAGCTCCGGCCGCTGGCGTTCAGGCACCCAGCGTCGGCCCGCGCGGACGGAGAAGAGCCGCTCCTTGGCCCGCGCCCGCTCTTCGTCTCGGCGTGCCCCGCCGAGCACCGCGTCGAAGCCGCCTTCGTCGATGGCGTCGCAGAGCGTCACCGACTGCAGCGCGTTGCGGCTCGGCGCGTCCTGCACCCTGCCCCGCGCGATGGAGTCTTCGACGCTGGCGACCTGGCAGCGAAGGCCCAGGCCCGCGCAGAAGTCGTCTCGGAAGCGCAGCACCTCGGGGAAGTTGTGGCCCGTGTCGACGTGCAGCACGATGAGCGGCGGCGGGTGTGGCGCGAAGGCGCGGGACGCCAGATGGAGGAGCACCGCCGAGTCTTTGCCCCCGGAGAACAGGAGCGCCACTCGGCGGGCCACCGCCACGGCCTCGCGGATGAGGAAGACGGCTTCGTCTTCGAGCCAGCGTGCGGACACGGGGCGGCACTATGCCCGACGTTTGGAAGGGCGAGGACGTCGAGCTGCGTCTGGGGCCCCGACGCGGTAGGAGCAGCCTCCCGTTCCCGCACCATGACCCTGCGTGCCGCCGCGCTGCTTTCCACCCACGACGTGCTCTTCGTCACGCTGGACACGCTGCGCTTCGACGTCGCTGCCAGCGCGCTGGAGGCGGGCCGGACCCCGTCACTCGCGCGGGTGCTCCCGAACGGCCGGTGGGAAGAACGCCACTCGCCGGCAACCTTCACCTACGCCGCGCACCACGCCTTCTTCGCGGGCTTCCTCCCCACGCCGGTCGCCCCGGGAAAGCACCCGCGGCTCTTCAGCGTGCGCTTCGAGGGCAGCGAGACGACCACGTCGAACACGCTCGTCTTCGACGCGCCGGACATCGTCACCGGCTTCGCGCAGGCCGGGTACCACACGCTGTGCGTGGGCGGCGTCGGCTTCTTCAACCTGCAAAACCCGCTCGGGCGTGTGCTGCCGGGGCTCTTCGCGGAGCGCCACTGGAGGCCGGAGCTCGGCGTCACCTCGCCGTCGTCCACCGAGCACCAGGTGGCGCAGGTGGAAGTGAGCCTCGCGGCGCTGCCGGCCGAGCGACGCTGCTTCACCTTCCTCAACGTGTCGGCGCTGCACCAACCCAACCGGCACTACCTGCCCGGCGCGACGGTGGACACCCTCGAGAGCCACGAGGCCGCGCTCGTGTACGTGGACACGCAGCTCCCCCGGCTGTTCCGGGCGGTGACGCGCCGCGCCCCGTGCCTCGTCATTCTCTGCTCGGACCACGGCACGGCGTACGGCGACGGAGGGTACGTCGGGCATCGCGTCGCGCACCCGACCGTCTTCACGGTGCCCTACTCGGAATTCGTCCTGCCGCAAGGCTGGGGGTGAAGCCTGTGGACGGCACTTCGAGGACCGGCCGCGACCTCGTGCGCGGGTTTGGTAGCGTTCGCGGCTCCCCACTCACCCCAGGTGCACCATGACGCTCCCCAAGCTCCGCAGCGCCTCGTCGGCGGCGAAGAAGAACACGCAGGCTGCGCCACCCAGGAACGCCCTCGCGGCGGCTCGGCGCCAAGCGACGCAACACCTCAAGGCGCTCGGTGAAGCCGACCACCCGGGCCACATCGGCAAGGCGATGACGGCGGCCCGCGACTTCGCCATGTCCAAGGCGGGCGCTTCCCTGCCGATGCTGGAGCGCGCAACCTTGTTGGGCGCAGTGGGACAGGCCCAGAAGGACCTCAACGAGTCCGTCGGCTGGTCGGCCAAGAGCGTGCCCGCCGAGACGAAGGCCCTCATCGAGCAGCTGGAGAGCGGTGAGCCGGGCGAGATCGGCAACGGCATGAAGGCGACGCTCAAGTACCTCGACGGCGCCGCTGGAAAGAAGCAGCTGGCGGAGGGTGAGCTCAGCGCGCTCTTGGTGTCGCTGGGTGAAGCGGCCAGCGTTTTGGCGAAGGTGCGCTGAATCGGACGAAGCCGAAGGGTGCGCGCGAGCCACGGCGGCACGGGCTACGGTTCGCCGGCGTGTCCGGCAGACCCACTCCTCAGCGCGTCCTCGAAGCCGAGCCGCTCCCTGAAGGCCTGCGTGGGAGCGCGTTGCTGACGGGCTCGCCCTACGTGCAGTACCAGTACGGCTACCCGCACAAGACGGCGTACCGGGCGCTGACGCCGGCACGCCGCGTCGACGAGGTGTGGGCCGCCGAAGACAAGCGGCACCTCTCGCTCTACGTGCACGTTCCCTTCTGTGAAATGCGCTGCGGCTTCTGCAACCTGTTCACGCAGGCGGCGCCCGTGGAGTCCGCGCAGGTGCGCTTCGTGGAAGCCCTGGAGCGGCACGCGCGCGTCGTCCGCGCGGCGCTGGGCACGGCGTCCTTCAGCCGCGTCGCCTTCGGGGGAGGCACCCCGACGCTCCTCCCTCCACCGCTCTTCGCCCGCACGCTCGACGTGGTGGAGCGCACGTTCGGGGCGGCCTTGGCGCGCACGCCGACGAGCGTGGAGACGTCACCCACGACGTCCACCGACGAGCACCTGGCGGAGTTGGAGGCGCGCGGCACCAGTCGCCTCAGCCTGGGCGTGCAGACGTTCCTCGAGGCCGAAGCGATGGCGTTGGCACGGCCGCAGCTCCGCGCCGACGTGGAGGCGGCCCTCGACCGAATCCGCGCGCGACGCTTCGCCACGCTCAACGTGGACCTCATCTACGGCATCGAAGGACAGACACCAGAGAGCTTCGTTCAGTCGCTCGAGGCCGCGCAGCGCTGGGCTCCCGAAGAGCTCTACCTGTACCCCTTGTACGTGCGGCCCAAGACCTTCCTGGGCAAGCGCGCGGGCGCGTGGGACGACTTTCGGCTCGAGCTGTACCACGTGGGGCGCGACTGGCTGCGCAGCCATGGGTACACGCAGCGCTCGATGCGGCTGTTTCGCCGAGCGGCGGCCAACGTCCCCGAGGAGCCGCCCTATTCCTGCCAAGACGACGGCATGGTGGGGCTGGGGGTCGGCGCGCGCTCGTACACCCGCGCCCTGCACTACGCGTGGGAATGGGCGGTGAGCCCCGGCGCGGTGCGCGGCCTCATCGACACCTACGCCGCGACGACGGAGGACGAGCTTGGCTGGGCGCGACACGGAATCGCGCTCGACCTGGACGAGCAGCGGCGGCGCGACGTCATCTTGAGTGTCCTGGCGGACGGCGTGGACGAGCAGGTGTACCTGGGCAAGTACGGGCGCGACGTGCTCAGCGACTTTCCGCTTCTGCGTGAGGCCCTGGACGTCGGCCTCCTCCGGAGGGACGGAGCGGTGCTGCGCTTGACGGACTTGGGCCGCGAGCGGTCCGACGCGCTGGGTGTGCACTTGCAGTCGGCGGCAGTGACGACCCGCATGCGCAGCTACGAGGTGCGTTGAAGCATGGCCGACGGACGCTTGACGATTCTGTACCGAGGGCCGCTGGCGAGCTGCAACTACGGCTGCGAGTACTGCCCGTTCGCGAAGCGGCGGGAGACCGACGCCGAGCGCGCGGAAGACGAGGCGGCGCTCACGCGCTTCGTGGGGTGGTGCCTTGCGGCCGCGCGGCCGTTGCGGGTGTTCTTCACGCCCTGGGGTGAAGCGCTGACGCAGCGGCGCTACCAGCGGGCGCTGGCGGCGCTGTCGAAGGCCGAGCACGTGGAGAAGGTGGCGGTGCAGACGAACCTGTCGGCCTCGCTCGACTGGGTGGGCGAGGCCCGGGCTTCGCGGCTGGGCGTGTGGGCCACCTACCACCCGGGCTGGACGAGCCTGGACCGCTTCGTGGCGCAGTGTGAGCGGCTGTTGGGCTGGGGCGTGTCGTTCAGCGTCGGCGTCGTCGGGCTGCTCGAGCACAAGGCCGCGCTCGAGGCCCTGCGCGCGCGGCTGCCCCCCAGCGTCTACGTCTGGGTCAACGCGGCTCGGCAGGACTCGGCGCAGTACACCCACGACGACGTGCGCTTCTTCGAGTCGGTGGACCCACTGTTCCGGTGGAACCTCACGCCGCACCCGAGCAGGGGCCTGGCCTGTCGCGCTGGGGAGGACGTGGTGAGCGTGGACGGCGACGGGACCGTGCGCCGGTGCCACTTCATTCCGACGGTGCTCGGGAACTTGTACACGGCTGAGTTCGAACAGGTGCTACGGCCGCGGGCCTGCACCAACGAGTCGTGCCGCTGCCACATCGGGTACGTGCACCTGGAGCACCTCGAGCTGCGGCGCGTGTTCGGCAGCGGACTGCTGGAGCGGGTGCCGGAGTCGGGTAGCCAGCCACCGGCGCGGACCTGAAACGGGGCGTGGGTCGTCGCGAAGGTCGGCACGCTCGTCGGAGGCCACGTTCGTTGGGTGTTGCTCAAATTGTGGGCGTTGCAGACGTACGCAACAGGCGGAATTCGGACCACACCAGAGAGCGCGAGTGTTGGACGTGCGCGACTGCTCAGCTCAGCGCCGCGCCGCCGCCCACCCGTCCGCCGCGTCGAGCTCCACTTCGTACACATCCTTCCCGTCCACCTCGAGCCCGGGCAGCAAATCTCCAAACGCGTTCGCCTCCACGACGAAGTGCCGTTCAAACCCTCGTTCGAAACACAGGTCCACCCCGACGTGCAGCGTGTCGTGACACGCAGCCACCCGCCGACACGTCTCCAGCGCCGCGTCCCACTGCTCTGCCGGACAGACCCGCCGCACGTCCTCGACGGAGCCACGCCAGCCGCCCAGGTGCAGGTTCGTGATGGGGAACCGACTCATGCGCACCACGACGAAGCGCGGCTCCCCGGCGATGCACAGCACGCGCAGGTCGAACCACGCCTCACCCAGCCTCGCCTTCTCCACCGCCCGCTCGACGTGGCTGCCTTCACGAAACAGGAAAGCCAGCACGTCTTCCACCTCGCGCGGGCGCGTGTACGTGCACACCCTGAGCGTGTTGAAGCGCCGCGCTCCGTCCACGTCGAGCGACGTCAGCACCGTCAGCGCGCCGTCCGACGCCCGCGTCACCAGGGCCAGGCAGGACGCCGACGAACCGCAGCTGAGCTTGACGAAGGCCTGCGTCCACCCGCGCGCCGCCATGGCCGCTGCCAGCTCTTCGGCCGACCGCAGGCCCCACAGCGCGTCGGGCACGCTCAGGCCCGCCTCGCGGTAGGCCGCCCACGTCGCGCGCTTGTCGAACAACGCCACCGTCGCCGCGTGCCCCTGCAGCGCGCACCAGCCAGCTCGCCGAGCGATGACGCCGTGCACGTCGCCCAGCAGCGAGAGCGCCCCCTCGTGGGCCTGCCTCGGCGCCCACACCCGCCCGCGCAGCTCGAACAGCGTCTGCGCCTGGCGCGTGGGAATCACGGTGGCGCCCAAGCGGGCGGCGGCGCGGACACCTCGCACCAACAGCGCGCGCTCCACCTCGAAGGACTCGCCCCAGGAATCCACCCGCACCAGACACGCTTCGAACGGCACCGTCTCGAGCGGCGCGAGGCTCTGCGTCAGCGACGCCCACGAGACGACGTGCGCCTCCGGCCGTCCGCTGCGCAGCAGGGCTTCCTGAAAGCCCGTGACACGCCGGTTCTCGGGGTTGCCGATGACGACGTACGGCAGGCTCACTCGCCGACGGCCGTGTACCGCGAATCGTCGTCGTCGAACTCGCGCTGCGAGCCGACTTCCACCTTCTTGGCCACCTTCGCGACCAAGCGCTGCCCGTCGTCCGAGAGCCCGTTCTGGCTGACGTCCAGCGAGGACAGGTGAGCGAAGGCCGCCTGGTGCTCCACCAACGCCCGCGCGCCCTCGTCCGTCAGGCAGCCCATGGACAGGTCGAGCGTCTTGAGCTGCTTGAGCACCGGTGAGCGCTCCAGCAGCGGAATCAGCTCATTGGTGAACTCGGCGTTGCGCAAGCCCAGGTGCACGAGCTTGGGCAAGTCCGTGCGAGCCAGGAGCGTGGCGACCGCGTTCGCGGTGCAGGTGCCGCCGTAGTTGTCCTGGCCGAACCACACCTCGAGCCGCTCGAGCGCGGGCCAGTCGGCGTCCACCACGCGCTTGAAGTTCTTCGCGTCGAGGCCGCCGGTCTCGAGGGTGAACTGACGCACGTTGGGAACGTGCAGCGCGCCCAGCGTGAACTCCGCGCCGGTGCGCAGCCGAATCTGCGTCAGCTGCGGCAGCGCCTTCCACAGCGCGCCCAAGTCACCCGCGTTGCTCCAGGAAATCTCAGTCTCGTCGGGGTACTCGAAGTCCATGAGGAACAGCGAGCTGACGGACGCCGGCTTGCGCCGAGCGAGCACAGCAACCGCGGTGCCCGGGTTCGCCTGCCCCGAGTCGAGGTCCGACAGGCCGATGACGACCTCGCGCACGAAGCGGCAGCACGGCCGGTCCAGCGCCTTATCGAGCAGCTCACCCGGGTCGACTTCCTGGTCGTAGTCCTTCTGCCCGACGAAGAGCTTCCTCACGAAGCCCCAGCGCCAGTCCGCGCTCAGCGCGCCGGACTCGAGCTGCTCGGCGAGCTCTTCACCCCAGAGCGCCTCGGCGTTCTCAGTGAGCAGCTTCTCGGCGGCCCGGAACGCGGCGGCGTCGTCCTTCTGCGTGGCGGCCAGCTGCAGCGTGATGAGCTTCCCGCGCACGTCGCCCTGCTGCTGAAGCCAGTCGGCGTACACCGCGTAGCCCTGGGGGTCGTCGAGGGCCTGGGCGATCTTCCCTTCCAGCCCTTCGTTGACCGCGCCACCGCCGTCTCCGTCGTCGTCCTCACCCTCGGCGCCACCGTCGACCTGCTCGTAGCCCTCCTTCAGCTTCGAGGCGACGAGCTTGTCGTACTCCTTCTTCGCAGTGGCGGCGGAGTCCCACGCCTTGGTCTTCGACTGACCTTCGGTGCCGATGCGGCCCCAGCGCGTGGTGAAGGAATCGCCCGACAGCTCGATCTCCCAGAACTTGTTCGACGTCCCCTCGCTGAACTCGAAGCGCGGCATGGGTCCGAGCCCTCCTGTGCAGGTGAATGCGACGGCGGCGCACGCTACCGCCGCTGGTACAAGAGCGCGACGCCAAGCTCTCCGCCGTCGGGGAGATGCCGGGTGCCGGCGCCGTGAACTGCGAGGCCGAGGGCGAGCGCCAGCGGGGCCTTAGCCGAGCGCGCTGATGATGGCCTGGGTGAACTCCGCCGTCGTCGCGTTGCCGCCCAGGTCCTTCGTCTTCACCTTGCCCTCGGCGTACACGCGCAGCAGCGCGCCTTCGACGCGGCGGGCGTGCTCGGACAGCCCGAGGTGGTCGAGCATGAGCACCGCGGACAGCAACAGCGCGGTCGGGTTGGCCAGGCCCTTCCCGGCGATGTCCGGGGCCGTGCCGTGCACCGCTTCGAACACCGCGGTCGACGCGCCGATGTTGGCGCCCGGCACCACGCCGAGGCCGCCCACCAGCCCCGCGCACAGGTCCGAGACGATGTCGCCGTACAGGTTCTCCATGACCAGCACGTCGTACTTCTCGGGGTTGCGCACCAGCTGCATGCACAGGTTGTCGACGATGACCTCTTCGGCCACCAGCCCCGGGTAGTCCCGCGCCACCTTGCGGAAGCAGTCCAGGAACAGCCCGTCGGACAGCTTCATGATGTTCGCCTTGTGCACCGCGGACACCTTCTTGCGCCCGTGCTTCTTCGCGTATTCGAAGGCGAAGCGGCAGATGCGGGTCGAAGCCACCTCGGTGATGATCTTCAGGCTCTCGACCACCCCCGGCACCACGATGTGCTCGAGCCCGGCGTAGAGGTCTTCGGTGTTCTCCCGCACCACCACCAGGTCCACGTTCTCGTAGCGCGTCTTCACGCCGGGCACCGAGCGCACGGGGCGCAAGCTCGCGTACAGGTCCAGCCGCTTGCGCAGCTGCACGTTGGCCGACTGCATGCCGCCGCCAATGGTGGTGCCGGTGGGCCCCTTGAGGCCGACGCCGCTGCGCAGGCAGGCCTCCACCGTCGCGTCCGGGAGGTTGGTGCCGTACTTGCTGACGAACTCGCTGCCGGCGTCCTGGTGCTCGTACGTGAGCGGGCACTTGGCCGCCTCGAGCACGCGCACGGTCGCCTCCATGACTTCGGGGCCAATGCCGTCGCCGTTGATGAGGGTGACTTTTCGCGGAGCGCTCATGGCCAGTGCGTCTAGTCGAATTCGGGCGTCGCTGCCCTCAACACGTGTCCACGCCTCGTGGCATGGTGCCGTCCATGCGCGCGCTCACCTTGTCCCTCCTCTTCGCTTCGGCGGCGTGGGGCCAGACGGTCACCTTCACCACCGACAGCGACTTCGGCCGCGGCACGACCAACCGGGTGGTGGCCGTCGACGCAGGAGGCGCGCTGCGGCTCGACGCCCCGCCGGTCGCGCGCAGCACCGCCGTGTGGAGCACCAACTACCTCTACGGGTATGTGGTGAAGCTCGACGCGCTCACCGGCCGACAGCTGGCGCGGTACGACAGCAGCACCACGCCGACGGGCGACGCCGGCACCCCGCTCCCCCCGCCGAACGAGTACTGCAACTTCAGCTCGACGGGGGCCTGCCCCGGGCGGCTCGCGGTGGACGAGTGGGGCGACGCCTGGGTGGTCAACCGCGCCTTCGGCAAGCAGGGCACGCTCACCCGCATCGCCGGCAGCCTCGAGCGCTGCGTCGACCGCAACGACAGCGGCGTCATCGACACGTCCTTCGAGGTGAGCGGGGACAACCTCGTCTCGGTCGTCCCCGCAGCGGGTGAGTACCTGGGCCAGAGCGACGAGTGTCTGCTCGCCACCGTGGCCGTCGGGTCGCCCAACCAGTGGCCGCGCGGCGTCGCCGTGGACAAGACCGGCGTCGTCTGGGTGGCCACACACCAGGACGGCCGCTTGCACCGCTTCGCGCCCACGTTCCCCGTGCCGACGTACCTGGGCGCCGTCACGACTGGAGGCAACCCCTATTCGCTCGCGGCCGCTGGCGATTACGTCGTCATCTCGAGCTCGGGCGGCAACCTCGTCCGCCGCGTGCACATCACCACGCTGGCGACCCAGAGCGTCACCTGCAGCGGGCTGGGTGGCACCTATGGCGTCGTGGCGACGCCCACGGGTGACGTAGCGTGGCTCGGCGGGTACTTCACGGGCACCAGCGTCTACCGCGCCAACTTCGCCACCAACTCCTGCAGTGCCTTCAACACGAGCTCGCAGGTGACGGCCGTCACGCTCGACCTGGCTGGGAACACGTGGGCCTGCGGCTACAACACGCACACGGTGCACAAGCTCAGCCCCGCGGGCGTGATCCTGGGCAGCTACCCTGCCGGAGGGACGAACCCGCACGGCCTGTCCGTCGACGCGCAGGGAAACCTGTGGGTGCTCAACCACGGACCGACGCCGAACCTTTCGAAAATCAACGTCAACACCGGCGCCATCATCGGCACGTACCCCCTGGCGGGCCCCGGGGTGCCCAACGGCGACCCGTACAACTACGCCGACTTCACCGGGCAGCAGCTGGCCAAGCAGCAGCCCTTCACGAGGAACGGGAGCTGGCAGGTGGTGGTGGATGCGGGCTACCCGCGCGTGCCGTGGAGCCAGGTGCGCTGGAACCTGGAAGACGCTGGCGCGGAGCCGGTGGGCACGTCGCTGGCCGTGTCGGTGCGCGCGGCAGACTCGCTCGCGGGGCTGGCCGATGCGGGCTTCACGCCGGCGACCAACGGGGCGGCTCTGTCGAGCGTGGCGGGGCAGTTCGCGGAGGTCTCGGTGGCCTTCAACGGCGGGCTGGCCACGCCGGTGTTCTCCGACGTGACGCTGCAGGGCGTCTGCTCTGCGTTCAGCGCCGCCTGCTGCGCCGCTGACGTGCACTGCGACGACGGCAACGCCTGCACCGTCGACCAGTGCCCCGACGCCGGCCGGAGCTGCTTTCACCTGCTCGTGCGGGGCTGCTGCAACGTCGCCGCCGACTGCAACGACAACAACGCCTGCACGACGGACACGTGCTCTGGCGACGGCGGGACCTGTCAGCGCACCTCCGTCCCCGGCTGCTGCAACGTCGCCGCGGACTGCAACGACGGCAACGCCTGCACGACGGACATGTGCTCCGGCGACGGCGGCACGTGTACGCGCTTGCCGATTCGAGGCTGCTGCAACGTGAACGCCGACTGTGACGACGGCAACGCCTGCACGGCGGACAGCTGCTCCGGCGACGGCGGCACCTGCACACACGCGCCCATCGCCGGGTGCTGCAACGTCGCCGCGGACTGCAACGACGGCAACGCCTGCACGGCGGACACCTGCTCGGGCGACGGCGGAACCTGCACGCGCACCCCCATCGCCAGCTGCTGCAACGTCGCCGCGGACTGCAACGACAACAACGCCTGCACCGCCGACAGCTGCTCGGGCGACGGCGGCACCTGCACGCGCAGCCCCATCGCCGGGTGCTGCAACGTCGCCGCGGACTGCAACGACAACAACGCCTGCACCGCCGACAGCTGCTCGGGCGACGGCGGCACCTGCACGCGCACCCCCATCGCCGGGTGCTGCAACGTCAACGCGGACTGCAACGACGGCAACGCGTGCACCGCCGACCGCTGCTCGGGCGACGACGGCACGTGCTCGGCCACGCCCATCGCCGGGTGTTGCAACGTCGCGGCGGACTGCAACGACAACGACGTCTGCACCGCGGACGGGTGCTCCGGCGACGGCGGCACGTGCACGCACACGCCGGTGGGCATGGGCTGCTGCCGGAGCGCGCAGGACTGCGACGACCAGAACGCGTGCACGACGGACTCCTGCGAGGGCACCATGCGCTGCGGCCACGCCCCCGTCGCCGGGTGCTGCCGGACGAGCGCGGACTGCGCGGCGGGCCAGGAGTGCGCGCAGGGCACCTGCCGAACGTCCGACGGGGCGCAGGCCGATGGAGGCCAGAGCGAGGTCGACGCGGGCACGGGCACGTCGGTCAAGCCCAACGGCTGCGGGT